>DASRIM010000100.1:0-7995 GCA_035649995.1 Pyrinomonadaceae bacterium
TCTCCTCGCTAGCCACTTCGGCCAGTGACGGGTTTGGCAACTGCCGTGCCTGTCACAAAGATCGCGTTTTTATCGGAGAAAAATGATACGGTCCCGAAGCCGAGCGCCAAAACGTGCACGGCTCGACGGAAAAGGTTACCGGGGCTGGTCCAGCAGGATGGAGATGTGGTGGTGGATATCCGACTGTTGAAGGCTGGGGCGCTGTTTGGTCAGCGACTTCCAGTTGGGAGTGCCGTTATTTGTTTTCGCCAGCACCAACTCCTCGCTGGCCGCGCGAATACCAAGATGACGAATGTTGGCGCACGCCAGTCCGCCGCCGCGAACGAAACCGTCGCGCGGCACTCGCGGCCAGCCGGCTTCGACGAAGAGCGTGCGCACGCCGTAAGAGAGCGTCACCAGCTGCCCCACCATCGTCGACATTCCGACGAGGAAACGATGGTCCGCACTGTGCGCGATCTGAATGCTCCCGCCGGCGCGATTTGCTTCTCCGGCCGCGACTGTAAAACTCTCGATCAGCCACTGCACACCGGCCTTGCGCAACAGGTCGTTGGAATTCTTCAACGACAAGTATTCCGCAACGTCTTTGCGGCCCGCGAGGCGGGCTTTGTGCTCGGCCTCGGATAGTGCGGCTGCCCAGGCTTCGTCCAGTTCGCTCATGTTTGTTTTGACTGTGTGATGGTATCATGAGCGCCGAATCGTCCCCCACAATCCAACGCGAAATCGATGCGGAAACCGATAAAAATGACCCGAATTTTGCGAGCCTCGAGATACTTGCTAACGGCCATTCTGGCAGGCGGTCTGTTCCTGCTGCTTTCGGCGAACCCACTCGCCCAAGACAAACCGCAAGCACCAAAGACGTACGTGACCGACGTCGCCGGACTCATCGACGCACAAACGCGTACTCGGCTGGAAGGCGTTCTCGAACGGCTCAAGGAAAAGAGCAAGATCGAATTTTATGTCGCCGTCGTCGAAACGACTGACGGCATCGACGTCTCCGAGTACTCGCAACGGCTCGCGCGCGAATGGAACATCGGTTCGAAGAACAGCCGCAGCAAGAGCCTGCTGCTGGTCGTGTCGGCGGCGTCGAAGACTTCCTTCACGCAGTTTACTCGCGCGGTCCAAAACGAGTTGCCCGACGGCGTTCTCGGCGAAGTGAGTTATCGCATGCGTGCACCATTAGCCGAAGGGCGCTTCACGGAGGCGGTCGAGGTCGGCGTTTACTCTTTCGTCAACGCAGTGGCCGACAAGTTGGGATTCAGCGCCCTGGACCTCGAGCGGCGCGTTATCACGGCAGACGGTTCAACGAAGCCATTGGACGAGGGGCGACAAACGCTTTTGGTCAGCGAGACCGAAACGCAAAAAACGCGGCCCAGGACCGTCAGCGAACAGCCGAAACCCGCTGAGCCAGTTGCAACGTCAACGCCGCCCGCGGAAAACCCAACCCCAGAGCCAACCGCAACTCAAACGCCAGAGCCAACCGCAACTTTAACTCCAACACCAGAACCCACAACAACCGAGGCTCCAAAAACTGAAGTAACGACTGAAACCGAAGCACCAAAACGTGACGCTCCCAAACCAACCAAGACCACAAAACCAACGCGCAAGACACCAGCAAAAGCAACACCAACAGCACGGCGCCTGACGCCCGCGCAACAAGCGGAGCTCGACGCTGACGAGTCGGAAGAAGTCGAACTCACACTGACGCTGCCGCTCGCGAAACGCGCCGAGGCGCTGAAACAGTTTCTCGACACGCACCCCAATTCCAAATCACGAGCACGAGCGACTGAACTATTGATCAGCACGCACGCAGGCCTCGGCGATCAGGCGCTGAAAGCCGGCGACACTGCCGGCGGCATCGACCAACTGATGCGGGCCATCGACGAAGCCGATGCGACGATCACGGATGATCTCTTCACCGGCGTCATCTCGCAGATACCGATGAATCTCTACATGCGTGGAGAGCACACCGCGGCATTCAAAGCAGCACAGAACGTCGAAGCGAAGTTCGGCACCGATGCGAAACGATTGCTGACGATCGCCGGTTTTTATCTGAACGTCGAACGCGGAACTGAAGTGGTCCGCGTTGCGGAAGCCGCCGTCAAACTCGCGCCAGAAAACGCGGAAGCGCATCGAATTCTGGCGCTCGGCCTGCACATCTCGTTGCGGCTCGACGACGCTGCCGCCGAATACAAACGCACGCTCGAGCTCGATCCGAATTCGAAAGCCTCGCGCGGCAGCCTCGCGGATCTCTACCGCGCATCCGGCAAAGCAGAAGAAGCACTCGCGCTTTACAACGAACAACTCACGGCCGATCCGAAAGACCGCGCAGCGCGCGCGGGAAAAGTGATCTCGCTTTTCGAGTTGAATCGTCAGGAAGACGCGAACCGCGAACTCGAAGCGGCGCTTGCCGAGGAACCGCGCAATCTTCCTTTGCTCGCCGGCACCGCCTACTGGCTCGCCGCCCATGAAAACGCGGACAAAGCTCTCGACCTCGCGCGCAAAGCCATCGCGATCGAATCCCGTTACACCTGGGCGCAGATCGCTTTGGCGCGTTCGCTGCTGGCAATGAATCGTCCGCTCGAAGCCGAGCGCGCGATGCGCTACGCGCGCCAGTACGGCAAGTTTCCGACGATGACTTACGAGCTCGCGACCGTGTTGGCGTCGATGGGACTGTACGAAGAAGCCGTGACCGTGCTGCGCGATTCGTTCTCGATCAAGGACGATCAGATCCACACGTTCCTCGCGGGACACTTGCCGGCAAGTGACGCCGGATTTCTCGACCTGCTCGCGCCGGAGCGACGCGCCAGCATCTATCAGAAGACGCCCGCGGACACTGCCGCAAACGCAAGAGCGTTGAAAGCGCTGCTCGCCTTCAACACCGCGATCACGCCCGCAACCGAAGGCGGCAAGATCGACGAGAGCGCCGCGGTGGCGGCAGCTCGCGACTTTGCCTCCGGCAGCGACAACATGCGCGCGTTTCGCCAGCTCTACGTCGCGACCCGTTTGCTGCGCAACGGCGTCGCACTACCGGTCGTGATCGAATTCGCCGACGACGCACGCAAAGCCGCCGACGACGCGCTGACTGCGCCTAGTCTGACGATGGCAGTGCAGGCGGACGAGTTTCGAGAATTGCGCTCTCGCGCACTCGCTTCAGGCACCGTCCCCGACGTTGCCGACGCACCGCAGAGCGTGCTCAAAAATATTCTGAAAGGACGTGTCGAAGACATAGCCGGATGGGCGCTGTTCAGTCAGGAGAAACATTCCGAGGCCGTAACTCATCTGAAACTCGCGGCCGAAACGCTGCCGGAAGGAACGCCTGCGTGGCGCACCGCGCTGTGGCATCTCGGCGCCGCGCTCGAGCAGACCGATCAAAAACAACAGGCCCTCGATTACTACATCAAGAGCTACACCGCCGGCGAGCCCGACACGATTCGCCGATCAGTGATCGAACAGCTCTACCGCAAGCTCAACGGCTCGCTCGACGGATTGGACCAGCGGTTATCGGCGGGCAGTGTCAGCAGCGCCGGCGCTCCGACAGAAACAACAGCGGCGCCGGCTCCCGCTCCCGTGCCGGAAGCAACAACGACCGCGCCAACGCCAACCGAAACTCCGAAGACTGAGACGCCGAAAACCGATGCGCCAGTGCCAACTAAAGAGCTTTCCGAAGAAGAGGCTATGAAGCTGGCGACCGCGCGTCGCCGGTCCACTGTAAAGATCACCGGCCGCGTGCTCGACGAAAGCAAAGTCGGAATGCCCAGCGTTGTGTTAATGCTGGTTACTCCCACGGGCGCCGTCATGACCTCCACCACAGATACCGACGGAAACTATTCATTCACCATCGCGGCGCCGTCGCAGCGAACGTATCGCATCATCCCCTCAAAAGACGGATACGCGTTTACGCCGATCGACAAAACATTCGCCGGATTGTTCGATGATCTGAAAGCCATCGATTTCGTGGGCAACAGACAATAAAACACGGATGACACAGACGAAGATCTGTGCCATCCGTGGTCCAATGTCGATCGAACTACTTGTTGCTGGGATCGCTCGATCCGCCAACGGGCTTGCCGTCAGCGTCGTACACTTCGACCTTTCCGTACTTCGACAACACGTCACGCGCCTTCGAGGCGTCGCCGACGGCGACGACCTGAAGGTGGCCCATGTCGATGTATTTCTTCGCCACGCGCTGCACGTCCTCAGCCGTGATCGCGGCAACCTTCTGCGGATAGGTGTCCCAGTAATCAGCCGGAAGGTTGTAGAGCTTCTGCGTGATGACGTTCTGCAACAGCGCCTGCGGCTGCTCGAGTGACAACGCAAAGCCGCCGATGATCGAGCGCTTCGCATTCTCGAGCTCTTCCGCCGCCACCGGCGTGTCGCGCAGACGATTGAGCTCGTACATGAACTCCTTCATTGCGCCCTCGGTGACTTCGGTGCGAACTTCAGCATTCGAAACCCACGTTCCGCGAAAGCGTGTGCCGCTGAAGCTGCTGTACGCGCCATACGTGTAGCCCTTGTCTTCGCGCAGGTTCAAAAACAGCCGGGCCTGTGGGCCGGCGCCGAGAACTGCGTCTGCCAGTAGCACCGCAAAGTAGTCAGGATCGGTGCGCTCGATAGCGAGCGTGCCGAGCCGCAACACGGTCTGCACTGAGCCGGGACGATCGATCAGAACTATCTTCGACGCTGATTGCTCGGGCGCCGCGGGAATCGTCGTTGCCGGAACGGTGCCCTTCTGCCAATCGCCGAAAGCCATTTCGATCTTCGGCATAACGTCCTTCATCGTTACGTCGCCGACGATCGCGAGAAGGGCGTTGTTCGGACGGTAGTAGGTGGAATGAAACTCCGCCAGGTCCTTGCTCGTGACTTTCTTGACCGACTCAGCCGGCGACGAAACGAACGAAGCCGGATGTGCGGCGCCATAGATCGCGCGATTGAACTGTTCCAATGCGAGGAACTGCGGGCTCGAACGCTGGAACTGAAGCTGCGGCAGCGTGCGTGCCTTGTATTTCGCGATTTCCGCTTCCGGGAAAGTCGGATTGCGAATGACGTCGGCGAAGAGATCGAGTGTTTGATCGAAATTCTCGACGAGGCCCGCGGTGCTGATCGTGCTGATCATGGACGAAAGTCCGGAACTTCCGTTGAGCGTTGCACCCAACGCGTCGATCTGCTCGGCGATGTCCTTGCTCGATCGTTTTGCCGTTCCTTCGCGAAGCAGCGTGGCGGTGAATCCCGAGAGGCCGCGAAAGTCAGGCTTGTCGGAAAGACCGCCGCTCAACACCACCATCTGCATGTTGAAGGTGGGAACTTTCGGATTGTGGAGCAGGATCACCCGCAGACCGTTGGGCAGCGTCGTTTCTTCGGCGCGCGGAAGTTTTACTTTCAGAACGTTCTTGTTGACGGGCGCTTTACCTTTGATGACCGCACCCTTGGTCGTTGGGGCCTGTGGACCAGGCTGCGCTCCCTGGCCCAAGGCCAGTGAGGAAACAAGCGCGACCAGCATCAGCGCGACGATGAAATTGCTTATCTTCATTGTGATTCTCATTGCTTCTTTGGCTCCTTCTTACTGTCCCGACGCGCCGGTTGCGGTCTTGGCTTTCGCCTTGGGCATGGTGACGACGACCGTGCGATTGGTGTCGACGAGGTACTTGTTCGCTACGCGCTGCACGTCTTCTTTGGTGACGGCCGCGACTTTATCGAGCCGGGTATTGATCAGGTTGGGATCGTTGTAATAGACCGTGTACTGACCAATCGTGATGGCGCGCGACAGCGAGCTTTGCAGGTTGTTGATGAAATTGCGGCGCGTGGAGTTCTTTGCTTTCTGAAGTTCCCAGTCCGCGATTGGCTCTTTCTTCAGCCGCTCCATCTCTTCGTAGATCGCCGTTTCCACGTCTTTCGTATTCATGCCCGGAACAAGAGTGGCAAAGGTGTAGAACGCGCCGACGCCGCGTTTCTCATCCATAAAGCCGGCGACGTTCGTCGCCATCTGTTTTTCCCTCACGAGCTTTTGATACAGACGCGAGCTCTGGCCGTTCAGCAACGCCGCGGACAGAACCTGCATGGCGTAAAAATCGGCGCTGTTGCCTGCCGCGGCTTTGAACGCAATGTCGAGGCGGGCCGCGCGGGCCAACATGTCTTCGAGATCCGCGCGCCGCTGCTCTTTTTGCTGCGGCTCAGCCATGTCGACTGCCGGCGGATTCGGCTGACGAGGAATGCTCTCGAAGTTAGCGCGAATCTTCGCCAGCGCCTCGTTTGTGTTGAAGTCGCCGACGAGCGTGAGCACGGCGTTGTTCGGCGCGTAGTACATCTTGAAGAATGAAGCGACGTCGTCGACGGTCGCGGCGTTGAGATCGTCCATCGAACCGATCACGGAGTGCTTATAGGCGAAGTTATCGTAGATCAACTCCTGGAGCACTTCTCCGGTCTTGCCGTACGCCTGGTTATCGACGCCGAGACGTCGTTCTTCCTGAACGGCGTTGCGCTGGTTGTCGAGGTTCTCTTTGGTGATGGCCAGGCTCTTCATGCGATCCGCTTCGAGGAAGATCGCGAGGTCGAGTTGGTTCGCCGGGAGCGCCTCGAAGTAGTTGGTCCGATCTTCGTTGGTGGTGCCGTTCATGGTGCCGCCGTTGTTGAAGACGAGCATGAAGTGTTCGCCCGATCCTACGTTCTCGGACCCTTTGAACATCATGTGTTCAAACAGGTGGGCGAAACCTGTGCGGCCCTTGCGTTCGTCACGCGAGCCGACGTTGTAGGTGATGGAAATCGCGACAACGGGCGCGGAGTGATCTTCAACGGTGATCACGCGGAGGCCGTTCTTCAGCGTAGTTTCCTTGAAATTTACCCGCACGTTGCGGTTGGTTTGGGCTTGCCCGGGGAGAACGGCGAGCGCGCAGATTAGTAGCAGTAACAGAAACTTCGAGACACGTTTCATAAAAATCAAAGGCTCCTTTTGGGTGTTGGATTATGTCTCTTACGAGCAGGATCCGGGACTGCCGCATGGCCGCCCGACGCAGTTTGCAAGGCAATGTATGCGCTGCCGAAACGAGTGTCAAGCGGGCACGCCTGTGGGTTGTGGTTCAGTTTGAACTAGAAGCGCTTGCCTGGCAGGACAAGTCAGGAAGAGGGCAACGCCCCCGCCGTCGATGCTGCGGGGGCGCGCTACGCTTGCCCCCTTCCTGACCTGTTCTTGATTCGGAAGGGCCAAACTGAACCAGTACTCGCCTGTGAGGTCCCAAATGTGAGATCTGAGACCCAGAGCCAACCGCACCGGGGTTCCGGCCATCCAAAACAGTCGCAAACAGCAGTATAATCATTCGCTACGAAAGTCATGATAAGAACAAAGCTCATCTTTCCTCGCATCGCCGCGGCTTTGGCCGTTTTGATGCTCGCCCTTCCAGCCAAGTCTCAACAGCCCGCGCCACAGCCCGTCGCCAGCCGTTTTGACGTTACGCACTACAGGATCGAGGCCCAGATCATCCCCGATCAGCACCTGCTGCGCGCGGGCGCGGACGTCACGTTTGTGCCGCTGGATGCGACTCGATCGGTCGTTTTTGAGCTCAACGGATCGCTCAAGGTCGAGAGCATCGAGAAGGACGGAAGGCCGCTGACGGGGTTCGTGCAGGACGCGGTCGGAGTCGGCTCGCTGGGACCGAGCGTGCGAGTGGATTTGGGCCAGGTAGTTCCGGCAAATCAGCCGATAACACTGCGATTCCGCTGGAGTGGCGCGCTCGTTTCTCCGGAAGGCGGGCCGCTGGCAACGCGGCGTTTGGCTTACGTTGGTAACGAGGGTTCGTACCTGATGTATGCCTCGCGCTGGTTCCCGTTTCATGACTACGCCGCCGACAGGGCGACGTCCGATATCACGTTCATCGTGCCGTCGGGACTGCAAGTGGCGGGCACGAGCGACGACGCCGTAGTCGCGCAGCCGGCGCCGAAAGAGGGCGCCGTTCGCTATCGATTTGTGCACCGCAACCCGGTGCTGATCGGAAACTTTGCCGCCGG
>DASRIM010000101.1:0-23462 GCA_035649995.1 Pyrinomonadaceae bacterium
GTCATGTGCGTGTGTACGCCGCTCATGCCGTCGAGCGCCGGTCGCGCGCCCATGCCGCCGGCGACCGTTTCGTAGTATGAAAACTCTTGTCCGTTTCGTGGATCGATGCCGCCGATCGTGAGATTGTTCATCGTCCCCTGACTGGCGGCGGGAATGCGATCGGGCAGCGCCTGCGCGAGCGCTTTGAACAACACGTCGACGATGCGCTGCGACGTTTCGACGTTCCCGCCCGCGACAGACGCGGGCGGGTTCGCGTTGACCACCGTTCCCCGCGGCGCGATGACGTCGATCGGCTCCATCAAGCCCGCGCTCGCCGGCACTTCACCGCCGACCAGACAGCGAAACACGTACGACACGGCCGAAACTGTGATCGCTTCGACTGCGTTGATCGCGCCGACGACCTGCGGCGCGCTGCCGGTGAAATCCACCGTCGCGCGTTCGCCTTCGATCTTGATTCGCACGGCGATCCGCACCGGGCCATCGTCAACACCATCGTCGTCCAGCGCGTCTTCCGCTTCGTATGTGCCGTCAGGAATCGCGGCGATCGTGTAGCGCATCAATCGCGCGGAGTAGTCGATCAAATGGGTGGCGTACTCGTTCGCTTCTCGTTCGCCGCGTCGCTCGACGATCTCCAGCAGGCGCGTTGCGCCGGTCTTTAGCGAACCGATCTGCGCGTCGAAGTCGCCGCGCCGTTCGACGTTGCCGCGAACGTTGGCGAGCAGCAACCGCATTGTGTCGTGGTCCAACTCGCCGCCGCGCACGAGCCGAATCGGTGGGATGCGAATCCCTTCGCCGTAAATGTCCGTCGCCAGCCCCATCGAACCCGGCGTCGCGCCGCCGATGTCCGCATGGTGCGCGCGGTTCGCGACGTAAAACATGATCCGCTTCGCTTTCACGACCGGCATCACTAACGTCACGTCGGGCAAATGCGTGCCGCCCGCAAACGGATCGTTCACCGCGACCACGTCACCGGCGCGAATTTCAATTACGTCGAGCGCGGCGGCAACGGCCATCGGCATCGACCCGAGATGCACAGGCATGTGATCGCCCTGCGCGATCACGCGTCCCTGCGCGTCGAACACGGCGCAAGAGTAGTCACGCCGCTCTTTGATGTTTGGCGAAAAGGCGGTGCGGCGCAGCGCGATGCCCATCTCTTCAGCCACCGAAGTGAAGAGCGCGCGATAGATCTCCAACGTCGTCGGATCGAAGCGAGTCTTCATAGGTCAATCAGGATGTTGCCAAACTGGTCCACGCGGGCGGTTGTGCCGGCGGGAATCAGCGTCGTTGCTGAGTATTCGATCACGATGCACGGCGTTCGCAGTTTCACTCCGCCACGAAGATCGTCGCGCCTGTACACGTCGACGTTTCTTTTTCTGTTATGCGGTTTAGCAGTGCCTCGCGACGCTGTGATCTTGCCTACGCTGAGCTTCGATACGATGCCGACGGATCTCAATCGAGCGCTGACAATCTCGATCTCGCTTCCGTCCTGCGTGTAGCCATAACGCTCGCGATGCGCCCGATGAAAACTCGCGGCCAGATCACCCGCCGTTTTTTCAATCAACAACTCAAACGACTGTCCGCGATAACGCATCGCCAACGCGCGTTCGTGTCGTTGACGCGCAGCCGGAAAGCCTTCGCGACGCAACACCGCGGTGGCCTCGCGTTCCATCTCGCGAAAGACCTGCCCCAATTTTGTAATTGATGCCGGCTTCGAAACCTGTTTGGATTCGAGCGTGAACATCACCGTGCGACTCTGGTCCTTCACCACGTCGGCGACCAGCACGCCAACGGCAGATAGTGCGCCCGGCGCGGTCGGCATAATGACCGTCGGAATACGCAACGCGCGCGCGAGCTCTACCGCGTGCAAACCTCCCGCTCCGCCAAACGGCAGCAACGCAAACTGGCGCGGATCGTGACCGCGCTCGACCGAGATATGCCTGAGCGCCCGCTCCATGTTCGTGTTCGCAACCGACAACACGCCTTCGGCTGCGGCAACTATGCTCGTTCGCTTGCCAGTGACGCGAGAGAGATCGTCAGCCAATTGCGCTAACGCCGCCCGGGCGCGTTCTTCGTCGAGCTTGAACTCACCACCCAACAAACCAACGCCGCCGAAATGGCCCAGCACGACGTGAGCATCGGTCACTGTCGGCAACGTCGATCTGCCATAACACGCCGGACCGGGATCCGCTCCGGCTGATTCAGGACCGACACGCAACGAACCACCTTCGTCAACACGCGCGATCGATCCGCCGCCTGCGCCAACCGTGTGAATGTCCATCACCGAAACTGCAACCGGCAGTCCCGCAACCACCGCTTCGTTCGTCGTGCGTATCGCGCCGCTGTCGCACAGCGCAACATCAGTCGACGTTCCGCCCATGTCGAACGTGATCACGTTTTTGAATCCCGCCGAGCGAGCAGCGCGCAATGCGCCGACAACGCCGCCCGATGGACCAGACAGAATCGTGCGCACGGGTTCGGCGGCGGCGACATCAGCCGAGATACTGCCGCCGGACGATTGCATCACACGCAAGTTCAGCTTCGCGCGTTGAGCTTTTTGCTTCGAGCTTTGATTACTCACGAGACGGCCCAGGTAACGGCCCATCAACGGCTGGAGATACGCATTGATCACGACTGTCGAAGTGCGCTCGTACTCGCGATACTCCGGCAGGATCCGGCTCGAGATCGACAACGGCACGCCGAGCGACGCAAGCGAGTCTGCGATGCGCTGCTCATGCTCCGGATGGAGAAATGAGAACAGCAGCGAGATCGCAACTGACTCGACTCCCGCGCGCTTCAGTTTCTCGACCACGCCGGGAAGCTCGCTGTCATTCAGCGGCTCGATCACCTCGCCGGAAGCCACGACGCGCTCACTGACGCCGAAACGAAGTTCGTCCGCGACGAGCGGCGGCGGTTTGACGGCGTTGAGGTTGTAGAGCTCGGGACGCGCCTGGCGTCCGATCGCCAGCACGTCTTCAAACCCGCGCGTCGTGATCAGCGCCGTGCGCGCGCCGCGTCGTTGCAGCAGCGCGTTCGTGCCGACTGTCGTGCCATGCACGACGTCAGCCGATGCGCCGATCCGCTCGAGTCCTTGTTTGATTGCCAGCGAGGGATCTTCCGGTGTAGAGGGAACTTTGAAGAGTTGAATCTGACCGTCTTTTACAAAGACGAAATCTGTGAATGTGCCGCCCGTGTCAACGCCGATGCGAATCCGGGAATTCAATGAGTTGTTATCCAGCATCCACTCTCGTTCGACGCGCGGATTGCATCCAGCACGAGCTGTACGCGATGGCCGTCTTCGAACGTCGCGGCGTCTTTCACTGCCGTCTTTCCCGCCTGCAACGCGTCGCAGATCGCCACGGCAAACGCCGTAAAGCCTCGCGACCAACTGCTCTCGCGCATGCCCTGGGCCATGTGGTCCTGATCGACCTGCACCGGACGCCAAACGCCCGAACCCGTCGGCGAACGCCACAACTCGCCCGTCTCTTCCACCATCAACGCGCCCTTCGTGCCGTAAATCTCGAGACGGTTTTCGTACTTGCCTGATTCGACGACCGAGAGCGCCGCGGCGCCCGTGGCGTCCTGCGTCAACGGGCTGTCCGCGAAGCGAAACAACACCTTCGCTTCGTCGTCGGTGGTGACGGTGCGCGGCTCGCCTGTCGTTTTGTCGGTGCGTTGCTTGATGTGGGTCGACAACATGCCGAGCACTTTCGTGATCTCAGTGCCGAGCACCCAGCGAAACGAGTCGATGACGTGCGATCCGATCGCGCCGAGCGCGCCGCCGCCCATCGCTGCATCGGACCACCAGTCCCACGCGCGATCGGCGATGCCGCGATAGTCTGAGCGAAACACGTAATTGCAATGACGCACCGTTCCAATCGCGCCGGTTTGCAGCATGCCGCGCATCGTGCGGCGACTGTTGAGGAAGCGCAATTCGTGATCGATCAACGCCAGCACGCCCGCCGCGTTGGCCTTTTCCACCATGCGCGCGGATTCGTCCGCGTTCAAGGCCATCGGTTTCTCGCACAGCACGGCCTTGCGGTGATCGAGGGCCGCGAGCGTGATCTCCATGTGTGTGGAAGGAGGAGTGACGATGCTGACGAGGTCGACGTCGTTGCGTTCAACCAAAGCTTCCCAGTCGGCGGCGACGTGTTGGATGCCAAATTCGTGTGCGACTGCTTCAGCGCGTTCGCGACGGCCGCTCGCGATGGCGACGATCTTCGCGCCCATGCAATCGCGGAAACCCGGGATCTGAGTCGTGCGCGCAAACCCGGTCCCGATGATACCGATTCCTACCGGCGCCTTCTTCATGGTCCCTTACTTTACAGAATTTCGCGCCGAATTTGCCAATGAGATTTTCACCAATGTTTTTTCAAAGCTAACTTTCCCGGCCGGCGAGTTTGGCGACCATGGTGACGAGTTGGCTGGCGCCGATGGGTTTAGCAATGTGCATCTGATAGCCCGCCGCCAGGGCTTGCACTCGATCTTCGTCGCGCGCGTACGCAGTCAACGCGGCCGCGGGCGTTTCGCCGCCTTTCTCTCGCGGAAGCGATCGCACCTTGCCGATAAAACTGTAGCCGTCTTCTTCCGGCATCGCGATGTCGCTCAGAATGACGTCCGGCCGCCACTCAACCAACTTCACGAGCGCCTCGCTCGCGGAGATGCACGTCTTCACTTCCGCGCCAGTCCGCCCAATGACGGTGCTGATGATCTCGCGCGCCTCCGCTTCGTCATCGACGAGCAGCACACGCAAGCCGTCCAACGATCGAATCTCCGGAGCGCACGTCTCACCACTGTGCGCGATCGGCTCGGTGCGGCCGGTAAGCAGCGGAAACGTCGCGGAAAAAGTCGCACCTTTGCCGACGCCTTCGCTCTCAGCCGAAACAGTGCCGCCATGCAGCTCGACGAGATGGCGCACGATCGCCAGTCCCAGTCCCAACCCGCCAAAACTGCGCGTCGTCGAACTGTCAGCCTGGCGAAAACGGTCGAACACACGTGGCAGAAACTCCGCATCAATGCCCTGACCCGTGTCCTTCACGGTGATCTTGGCATGCGGCCCATCCTGCTCGATTCGAATCATGATCTGCCCGCCCTGCGGCGTGAACTTCACGGCGTTCGACAACAAGTTCCAGACGATCTGGTGCAAACGCGCGGAGTCAGCGGAGATCGCGCCCACACCCGGTTCGGCTGAGTAGTCTAACTTGATGTTCTTGGCATCAGCCGCCGGCCGCACGACGTTGATCGCCGCGCGCGTCACCGACGAAATATCCAGCGGCCGCACGTCCAGGTTCAACTTGCCTGACACGATGCGCGACACGTCGAGTAGATCGTCGATCAGTTGCGCCTGCACGCGCGCATTGCGATCGATCGCTTCCAAACCCTGATTCAAAACTTTTTCATCGCGCTTTGCTTCACGCAATACGCTCGACCATCCGAGCAGCGACGTCAACGGCGTGCGCAGTTCGTGAGACAGCGTCGCCAGAAACTCGTCCTTCATTCGATTCGCCGCTTCCGCCTCCGCGCGCGCGCGTTCGGCGCGAACGAGCAAATGCCCGCGTGCTTCCTCCGAACGTTGCAGCTCGCTGATGTACCGCGAAAGCTCCTGGACGTGCAGCCGCGCCGCCTCGGTCTGCGCCACCGAAGCCTCGATGTTTTTAAGATACGTTTGATAAGTGAAGCAGATGATCATGATGATCGGCGCCGTCGCGACGATCGCATAGAACCCGTAAGTCTTGATGAGGATCGCGATGATCCCGGCCGCCGAGGCGCCCGCAAAGTAAGTCACCGATGTCCAAAGATAATAAGTGCGCCAAGTGTGCCACGTCGATTCCTTGATCTTGTAAGCCTTCTCGATGGAAATGAGACTCGTGTTGGCGGCGTACTGCACCAGCGCCATTACACATACAGCCATGAAAAATTCCTGTCGAAACCCATCGTCGACCACGCTCTGCGGTGAGCCAAAGAGCCAGTACATCACGACGACGGTAAAAAACGTCGAAGTGGCGAGAATCGCGGAGTTGAACAGAATCGTGCGCGGCTTTTTGCTGATAATCAACGTCGCCGCGACTCCCTCGAGCGCGGAAACCAGAATCGCCGCAGCCCCGCCGTAGAGCAACAACGTCAAAAACACGAAGGTATCCGCGACTGTGATGCGTCCGCTGACGCGCGGAATCGGAATGGCGATGAGTGAGCTCGCCATCACCATCAAACAGAGAAACATGAACTGGGCGTCGAGCTCTCGCAGTGGGAATTGATAGAGCGAAGCCGCGACTATCAGCGCGCCGGCCGTAACCACGGACCACATGTAAACCTGTCCGAAGTTATGCCGGTTAATATCCACTTCTGCCGCACTCATAAGTTACCTCATGTATCGGGACAGGCTTCCAGAACAGCAAGCCGTCAAATCGCATTGCGAGATAATGCGTGTTGGTCAGACCAAGCGAGGCCAAACGACGCGCGCGCGCGCAAAACTAAATTGTGCCGCCTATCGAGTCAGGTCAGTACTCTACGCAGTCACTCCCATCATCCGATGCCGGCGACATCATATTACCACCATCGCCGTTGAGCATCGCTGACTGCGCAGTCGTAACAAGATCTCCGGTGATTACACCGTCGCCGGTAATTACACCGTCGCCCGTGATCACGCCATCTCCGGTGATCACACCGTCAGGCAGGAGATTTTGAAACAGTGAACTGATCGCCAGAAACGAAACGCCGTCGCCGGTTATTACACCATAACTAGTCAAGATGTAGTCGCCGGTGATCACGCCCTCCGAAAAGAACCACGGATCGGGGCTCAGCACTCCGTCGCCGGTAATGACGCCGCTGCCGAGCAAACTCCCCAGACCGTAAGCGAGTTGGTACCTGGTGATCAGATCGACTCCGGTCGCGTACGTGTGATTGAGAACGATGCCGCGCGACCAGGTGAATGTGTGGTTTGAGATCGTCGTTTGCGCCGCTGGAACTTCGCCGGTCAGTAGCGGCGATCCTAAGGCAGTCGTGCCGTTGAGATCCGTTCGCACGAGGCGCGCCAATTCAACCGCGCCGGCGACGTTCAACTGTCCCGCGCCTTGTTCGAGCATGTTGAACCCGTTGAGCGGCTGCGCGGAGTACATCAGCAATGCTTTCACGAGGTTCGGCGTCAGGCTCGGATTAGCCTGGAGCATCAACGCCGCCGCGCCCGCTGCTACGGGCGAGGCCATCGACGTGCCGCTGAGATACATCATCTTCCGGTTGTCGGCAGCGCTCACGCCGGCGTCCAGCGAAGGCGTTTGCGTGACGAGGTAGTTATTGTCTGACTCGGCGTCGATCAGTTTATTGCCGGGTGCAATCAGGTCCGGCTTGATGATGTTGTCGAAGTGTTTGACGCCGTCGTCGTCCGTGTAGAAGCTGCGCGTCGGTCCGCGAGAGCTGTACGAGGTAACAACGTCGTCGCCGCGTTCGTCGGTGCCGAAAGTGTTCACGGCGCCGACCGTGATCGCGGAGGGCTCGTTACCTGGAGCATGGACGCGTCCGTAAATCTTGTTTCCGTCTTCGTCTTTGCCGTTGTTTCCCGCGGCCGCAAACACCGCGACGCCGGAGTCAACGAGCCGCCGCACCGCGCGGCAGATCGGATCGTCACGATACGAGTCGATCGCCGGCATGCCGAGACTCATGTTGACGACGCGGATGTTGTAAGCGACACGATTTGAAGCGACCCAATCGAGCGCGCGCAACACCGAGCCGGTCGTGCCAACGCCCTGCGAGTTCAAGACGCGCAGATTGATCAGGTTCGCATTCGGAGCGACGCCCGTGTACCGGCCGTTCGCAATACGGGCATTGCCGGCGGCGAGCGCGGCGACGTGAGTGCCGTGGCCGTACGGATCGTCCGTGCGCCCTTCGTTGGTGAAATCTTCGCTGTAGACGACGCGCACGTTGTTCGAGCGATTCAAGAACGAGACGTGCCCCGTATCGATTCCCGAATCGAGTATCGCAATGCCGACGCCGGTCCCATCGAGCGTGCTGTTGTTGTTTCCGTTGCCGCTATTTCTGATCTGATCCGCGCCGGTGGTGGCGGTCAGGTGTCCCATGGGCTGCACGGGACGGTTCAGCGAAACGTAAGCGACGTCGTTTCGCGAGGCCAGCGCGACGGCCGCGCTGACGGGCAGCGTCGCAATGCGGACTTTGAAGTTCTTCAACTTGCGGAGGTCGCTTCCGCCCGAGTACTCGATGGCGGAATCGACTGCCGGATCTGACTGCGTGATGGGCTGAATCACGACGCGAACGAACTCAGCGCCTCGGCCTTCCGCGGCCTTCTGAAGTATGTCTTTGGATACTTTCCTTCCGACCGAAACGCCTGTGAGGGATTGAGTGCTAACGAGCTCCTGCGCGCGCGTCCTTCGCTCAGCAACGAAGGTTGCAAACAGAATAAGTGAGACAAGGATGCTCCACAGGATCGGGTGAGTAAAACGCTTCATTTGGTGCTCCAGGAATTGTGGGTATTTTTCGTCTGCCTACTGCGTCAAAAACGGCTTAGAGACGGAGGAGTCTAGGGCAAACCCACGCACCCTTTCGGGGAGTAAAGTGTGTCGGGAGCACGGAGTCTATCAGAGAACTAAACAAGTTAAACATGCAAAACTGTTAAAAATCGGTGTCGAAGAACGCCCGAAAGCGTAGTTTTGCGGCAAAATCACCCAAAATTCGTGACTTCGATCAGGGATTTAGTACGTTTAACGGAAAGATAATGAAGATCCGCGTCGGGTGAGGCTGAGGGTCGACCATAACGAGCCACTTAGCGTGAGGATGATGCCGAAAATCGCGACGACGGATAAGCCGTTGAAAACCTTCGACATGATGATCGCCAGCGCGCCTGCGGTGACGAGATAAAACGGCATCAGCCGCCCTGTCGAGCGAGCACGAAACCACACGCTCGTCATATTTAACAGCAACATGATCGCCAGCACCGGCTGCAACCACGGTGAGTAAGGAATACTTTCGAGTCCTGCGATGCCGAACAAACTTATGTACGCGGCCCAACATAACGGACACTTCGGAAACAGCGCGAGCCCGACGGCAACCGCAGTTGCGAAAAGCGGCGACGCAAAAGCAGCGCCCGTCTGCCTGTTAATTTCGCTTGCGGAATTTTCGTTGAGCACTTCCATCGCCCGCCGGACGACGTCGTTTTCGTTCCACTGAATGCGTCCGAAGTAACCGGCCACTCGCGCCTCAGCGTCGAGAATGTAAACCTCGATGCGATGCCGATTTACCAACGACTCGATGAAGTTAACGCCAAGTCTGAAATGCTTTCGAAGAGACTCAACCCCGTCCGGCGCGCGCAACAGGCGATGCTGCGGAGCAAAACGAACGCCGCGGTGCTCGCCGTAAATCCGCAAACGTTCCGGCAGATCGAAACCGGGATCGTAACTGATTCCGGCAGTATTGATGCGCGCGGCGATTCCCTCGGCTTCGAGCAGTTTTTGGATGCGCGCGAGCTTGGTGATCGTAAGCGAACACTTCAACGGGTTATCGCAACGCGTGTAGAAGAACGCAACGATCGATGGACGGCCGCGAAAGAACTCGCCAAACGTTATCGCCTGACCGTCCTGATCCTGGAAGACCGTCGACTCAACCTCCTTCGCGGCGGTTCGCGTAGTTTTCATCCACGAGAACAGTTCCTGCACGCCGCTCGGCAACGAACAGCAGTCAGCCGCCGCGTGCGTCTCGGCGCGAATCGCAGCCAGGACTTGTTCGACCGTCGAATGGTATTTCCTGGTAAGCGCGGTCGGTCCGCTGCGGAGCAACTCCACTTCGGAAACAACTGCGCGCGCCTGCGGACCGAGCCACGTCAGCGTCGCGAGTAGTTCCCGAACAGGGCTCGTTCCCGCCGAGCCGATCGCAAACCCGCCAAACTTCTCCAACGAAACGCGTTCGTCTCGATAGCGGATGTTGCTGATCGCGCGAACGACAAACGGAGCGAACGCCGCATTCGGCGCTGCGTAACGACGCAACACAGAAGCAGCGCACGCGACGAGATACGCGTCGACGCCGCTGTCGAGCTCTTCGAGCACGAACGGCAGCGCCGCATCCGATAACCCGTCGCGCGCCAAAACAAGCAGCACCCAACCGCGCATCCGCACGACCACGCCAGTGCCGCGCTGATCGTAAATCGAATGATCCTCGCGCAGCAGATCGATCAACTGATCGTGACCCGGCGGATCAGCAGCAAGCTGGTCGACCAACTGACAAAACTGCTCTTCGGTCATTTGCTGTATCTGGTCAGAAACTGCCTCGCGGGCTTCTTGACCTTCGCTGATTTGCCCTTGCCGAGTTGATCCACTCGCTTCATCAACTTCTCATCGTTGGCAACTTCTTCCTCGTCTGCGAATTGCGTCAACGCCGTCAACGCAGTCGCCTGGATGTCGTCGAATTCGTTTTTGTCGAGCAGCATCTCGCGCGCTTGTTGTGCAAATTTCTCCGGCTGGACGGACTGCAATGCCGCCGCCGACATCTGCCGGATCTCGCGATGCTCGTTCTTGTCGCGCAACAACTTCTCGAACATCGGCGCCGAACCGGCGTCTGCCGAAAGCAGCCGCAACGCTTCGCGTTTTGCTTCCGGGTTCGGCGGTTTATTCACGATCGCACGCGCAATTGGATACGCTTCGGCGTGAACGTCGTAGCTGAGCAATTGCAACGCTTTCTCCGGCGAAACGAGAGCTGCGTCGGGATTCTGCAACCCTTCGAGTAGTCGCTTCTGGGCGTAGGCGTCTTTCTCGCGGGCGAGGATGCCGAGCGTGCGTTGGCGCAGTTCCTCGTTCGGATCGTCGATAACCTCGCGCAAGGTCGCAAAGTAATCCTCGCGGGCGGATTCAAACTCGATCACGCTGAAACTTGCAGCCTGCAACGATTGCAACGCGGCGAGCCTTACTTTGATCGGCTGTTTCTGATCGCGAAGCACGCTCAGCGACGCTTGGAGGTTCTCGTCGCTTTCAGTTACCGCGAGCGGCGCCTCGACAAACGCTCTCGCGCGTTCCTGCGCCGGCTTCTTTTCATTCGTCGCGACGGCGAACGCCGCTTTTGCGGATCTCTTCGCCGGCGTCTTTTTCGCCGCGCGTTTGGTAGCCGCCTTCTTTCCTGACGCTTTCTTTGATGACTTGCGTTTAGTCGCCATGATTTCGATCTCCTGCTTTTCGATCTGCTAAGGGCATATTAGACAAAGGGTACGTCGTCGTAATCAAACCCGAGATTCGACGCGGCGTTGACCTTGCCCTGAAAGTCGAGACTGTCGCGGACGCGCGGGCTCAAACCCGGAGCGGTGACACACTGCGAGGCGGCCATCGTTCCGCCGGGCGCCGTCGGTGGACGCGGTGGTCCGGTGATTCCGTTCCAGGGCCACATCGTGTCGGGCAAGTTGTGGCCGATGGGGTTTCCGGGATTGCTGTCGTACGACGCAGCCTGCGCGGGATTGAAGCGACTGTTCTGCCGCTGCCACTTTGCCCACAGCCGATCGACGTTGCAGTGCAACAGGAAAAACAGCGGATCGCGAGCCGCCGTGCCGATGCTGGAGATCGAACCGCCGAAACTCACGTGTGCGGAGCCGTGCGGATTTCCTTCCATCGTTCGAAACTGAGGATATGCGTTGCCGAGCGCGATTGTCTGTGCTTCGGTGCGCAGTCCCGGCGGCGCCTGGTTGGTCGGGAAGAACGGACGGCGGTTGATTCCGGGCACGCCGTCAGTCACCCAGAACTGCAATGGATTACTGGCGCTGAAATGGACCGTGCCGACGTTGTCTGACACGCCGAGAAAGTCGCGCGTGAATAGATTTGGCGCGGGCCGATCGAAGCGCCAGTAGTGCAGCGCGACGCTCGGATCGATCGCCTGGAGCTCGCGCTCCAGATCGAGCAGGTATGCGCGATGCCACGGCAGGAATGCCGGAGCGCCATGGGCCTGCGGAGAGCTCACGTTGGTGTGCATCTCGCGAAAGGCGGTGAAACCGCCGAGGCCCTGGTTGTTCAGTTGCGCAAAGGCCGAGATGAAACGATCGCGTTCGGCATTGGTCAGGGTATTCGCGTTCTTTCTGATGCGGACCGTACAGGGCGTCGATCCGACCACCTGGTTGCCGTTGCCGCGACGTGCTTCGATGCGCACGTCATTGAGGTTGACGCTGGGGCGTCCGAACTGGCCCGCCGTAAAGAAACTGACCCAGTCGCCGTTGATCGGCACCTGAAGCATGAGACTCGAGGAGAATGCTCCTGTTGTTCCGCGGCGAAAAACGACTGCGCCGCCACTGCTGGTCGAACGTGCGGTTATGCGAACGTTAGGGGTGCCCTGTCCTTGCGAACCTGCGGGGTTGGTGATGCGAATGCGACACTGAGCCGGCGCCCAGGTAACGAATCGCGCGTTGGCGTTCGGGCTGTTGTTTATCTGTATCTCAACGTCCATTTGGTATCTCCTTCCAACGGAGTAAACGGTAGTGCGACACGGTCCTGCCGTGGGTAATCGCGAATCGCGAATGAGCAAATGAGGGCTGCGGGCGATTGCGAGGACTCCAGCTCGTCGGGGTGCAAGGAAGTCTTATAAACGCGCGGCAGCCTACACCGCTGGAAATTGCATTGTCAATAACTAAAAAAATTCAGTACTGGTTCAGTTTGGCCCTTCCGAAATCAAGAACAGGTCAGGAAGGGGGCAAGCGTAGCGCGCCCCCGCAGCATCGACGGCGGGGGCGTTGCCCCCTTCCGGACTTGTTCTGCCAGGCAGGCGCTTCTAGTTTTCAAACTGAACCAGTACCAAAATTTCATTACTCGTGGCCCAGTGCCTGTGGCTTGAATATGGAACCAGGCTTGTTCTTGCGCGTCTAATGTTAAGCGTTTCAGAAAGGTGCGTGTTTACATGGCCGTGAGCGTTCTTGTAGACTGGCACCCAGCGCCGATTCCTCAGGTTAACAATAGGAGAATCAATCGATGTTTTCCCCCCGCAATGCCCAGATCATTGCTTTAGTTGTAGCTTCTTCATTTCTCTTTGCCGCGCCTTTCAGATCAGTTCAAGCGCAAAGCGCTGAGAAGAAAACGCCCGCCGCGCCGCAGGCTGCGAAAGCGGACGACTATTCGCAGGAAGCTGTCGTTATCGAACAGTTGTCGACTACGTACCGCTTCGAGCGCGACGGCACGGGCCAACGTGAACTGAATCTGCGCGTAAGAGTTCAAAGCGATGCCGGCGTCGAACGTTTTGGACAACTGATCTTCCCGTACAGCTCCGCGAATGAAAAACTCGACATGGATTACGTGCGCGTGCGCAAGGCCGATGGCACCGTCGTTAACGCCACGACTGCCGACATCCAGGATCTGTCAGCCCCGCTCGCCCGCGAAGCTCCGATTTACACTGACCTCAGGCAAAAGCACATCACCGTTCCCGGTCTGCGGCCCGGCGATTTGCTCGAGTATCACCTCGTCTGGAACATGCACACGCCGTTGGCCCAGAACCACTTCTGGGTGGAACACGATTTCGTCACCCGAGGTCCGATAGTTCTCAACGACGAGTTGACCGTGAACATTCCCGCCGCCAGTAAGATCAAACTGAAAACCGAATCAGGTTATGAACCCGCGATCAAAGATCAGACCGACCGCCGCGTTTACACCTGGAAAAAAGCGAAGCTGAAACGCGATTCGGATGACGACGAAAAAGAGAAGGATAAAAGCGAAGACGAAGAAACAGAAGAACGCGATCCGGAGGAGATCCGTCCGCACGTACAGCTAACGACGTTTCAGAGCTGGGACGAGGTGGGACAGTGGTACGCCGCGTTGCAGCGCGATCGCGTCGTTCCCGACGAGAAGATCAAAATCAAAGCAGAAGAAGTGATCCGCGGGCGCGCGACTGAAAAAGAAAAGGTCACGGCGCTTTATGAATACGTCGCCAAGAACTTTCGTTACGTCAGCTTGTCGCTGGGCCAGGGTCGTTATCAACCGCACGCCGCTACTGACGTGATGAGCAATCAGTACGGCGACTGTAAAGACAAACACACGCTGCTCGCTTCGATGCTCGCCGCCACCGGACTGCGCGCGTATCCCGTTTTGATTAACTCCGCGCGCAAACTCGACGTCGACATTCCGTCGCCGGGCCAGTTCGATCACGTCATCAGTGCGATTCCTTTAGGCAACGGCAACGAAACGCTTTGGGCCGACACCACCGCTGAAGTTGCGCCCGCCGGATTGTTGTCGCCGCGCCTGCGCAACAAGCAAGCGTTGATGGTGCCGACGGCCGGACCTGCGCGCCTGGAGACTACGCCCGCTGAGCCGCCGTTTCCTTCTTCCGAGTTGGTGACGGTGGAAGGCACGGTTGACGATCTCGGCAAGGTTACGGCGCACGGACGTCTCGTCCTGCGCGGCGACTCCGAGATGTACATGCGCTTCATGTTTCGCCGCACCCCGAAGAGCGATTGGAAGAACCTCGGCTTCTACCTCGGCATGGCCAGCGGCATTCCGGGAGAAGTTACCGACATCAAGACGACGGACCCCGCCGATCTCGACAAACCTTTCGAAGTCGAGTTCAACGTCACGCGCAAAGATTTTCTCGATTGGTCCACGAAGAAGTTGAAGCTGCCGCTTCCGTTTCCGCCGTTCAGCCTCAACAACTTCGCAGGCCGCTCAACGAAGAGCAAGAAGCCGCTGGAGCTCGGGCCGCCGATCGATATCGCCTACAACCTCAAACTGACCGTGCCCGCGAAGTACCAAACGAGGCTGCCGCTGCCGTTGAAAGTAGCGCGCGATTACGGCGAGTACGCCGCCGACTACAAACTCGAAGGACAAACGCTCATCGGCAAGCGGACCCTGCGCATGCGACAGCGCGAACTGCCGGCCGAGCGTTTGCAGGACTACCAGGCGTTTGTAGCGGCAGTGCGTTCAGACGCAGCGCAAACGCTTTCGCTGGAGACGGAAATTGCCGGCACGCCCGCGATTCCGGATTCAGTCAAAACAGACGATCTGATCCAGGCGTCGCAGGCGGCGATCAGGAACGGAAACTTCCCCATCGCGGAACAACTGCTCAAACGCGTCGTCGAAAAAGAGCCTAAGCACAAGACCGTCAGACGCAACCTCGGTTACGTGCTGACGCAGCAGCGCAAGTTTGACGAAGCCATTGCAGTGTTGACCGAGCAAACTAAGATCAATCCGTTCGAAGACTACGCTTACAACATGCTCGGCAGCGTCTACTGGCGGCAGCAGGACTACGCGAAGGCTGAAGAAGCTTATCGCAAACAGATCGAAGTGACGCCGTTGGACCAAACGGCCCACGCCAGTCTCGGGCAGATGCTCGTCGAGTCGCGCAAATACAAAGACGCGGTTCCGGCGCTCGAACGCGCGCTCTCCATCTCACCCGATCGCGAGATACTTTACGTCAGTCTCGGGCGCGCTTATCTCAGCATGGGAGAGTCGAAGAAGGCGATCGATGCGTTTGAAGAGGCAGTGAAGCTCTCGCGCACGCCGCTCGTTCTGAATAACGTCGCTTACTATCTTGCATTTGACGGCAGGGTTGACGCTGCGCAACTCGAGAAGGCATTGCAGTATTCGGAGTCGGCGGTTACGACGGTGGCGTCGAGTCTGCGCAATATCGAAGTCGGGAACCTGACGATCGAGGATTTGCAGAACGTCGCTTCGCTGGCTGCGTACTGGGACACGCTTGGCTGGGTCTACTATCAGAAGGGCGATCTCGATTCGGCGGAAAAGTACATCAAGGCGTCGTGGGTGCTGCAACAGCACAGCGAGGTGGGCCATCACATCGGGGCGATCGCCGAGAAGCGCGGCAAGAAAGACGAAGCGATTCGTTTGTACGCGCAAGGCGCTATTGCCGATCGCATGCGGCCGGAGGCGCGTGAGAGTCTGCTCAAGTTGATTGCCGCGGACAAGGTTGATGCGCTGTTGCAAACGGCGAAGAAGGAGTTGCCTGCGTATAACGTGCTGACGTTGGCGGGAGCGGATGTGAAAGCGCCTGTTGAAGCTGAGTTCTATCTGCTGTTTGCGCCTGACTCCGCGCGGAACGCGCAGGTCGTCGACGCGAAGTTCATCAAGGGTGACGAGAGTCTGAAGTCGCTGGCGCCGCAGTTGAAGTCGATCAAGTACGCGCTCGTCTTCCCGGACAGTTCGCCGACCAAGATCGTCCGGCGCGGGGCTTTGAAGTGCTCCCCGCAGCCAGGCGGCTGCACGTTCACGATGCTGAGCCCCGATTTGATCGTGTCGGTGGATTAGCGGCGAGTGTCACATCGTAAAAACATTGACCTCTCGCCTGGACGTCGCCAGGCCTGATCGATGAGCCTTTGGTCACGAGGCAAATGGGACATCCGAAACGTCAGCCCTCCATGGGGTGATCAGCCGTCGATCTATCAGCACATCCTGAACCACATTCGCCCTGGCGAACCGGGCCTCGGAGACACGGGCGATCAACTTCCTGACGAGGAAAGCGTGAGAGGTGACACCCAGCTCCGCTGGGCGCCGGGCGCGCTCGACGGAGTCATGGGCCATCACGCCGGCGGCGGCGAACCTGAGGAAGTCGCAAAGAAAGTCCTCGACGCGATTCGCGCGCTCACCAAAAAAGCAACAGACGAACGCGCCGCCTCGCTCTATTCGCTGCTACTCGAACATCCCACTCTGGGTTACGTGGACCAACTTTTAGAAGCAATCGTCGCCGACGACGATCTCGACGCTGAAAGAACGCACCACATTGCACACTGGCTCGCCACGGGCGCCGCCAACCGCGAACCAGTCAAGTGCGCGATCGCCGTGCTCGGCGTCTGTCACGGCGGCGACGATCGCGATCTCCTGCTGGATCTCGGACGTCACGAGGAATTCACGCTGTTCGTTTCAGTGGCCCTACACAACCTCGGCGACGATCCCGAGCTGTCACTCTGGGCGCTCGCCTGTCTTGTCACCGGCTGGGGCCGCATTCAGATCATCGAGCGACTGGCTGAAACGAAGGACGAACAGATCAAAGCGTGGCTGCTGCGCGAGGGTTACAAGAACGACGTCATGTACGAATACACAGCCCTCATCTGCGCCAAAACCGGCGATCTATTGTCCGCGCTACGCAAGCCCGAGCCTGACGAGAAACTGCTCGCGGGCGCCGGCTCGATTTTGAGCGCTTTGATTCAAGGCCGCGGCGGGCCGGCGGAAGGCATCGGCGCCTACGCCGGCGGCGCCGAAGCAACCGCGCTGTACCTCACTCACTTGCAAACGCGTGATATTGGTTTGCAAGAGTTCCTCGACGTCAACACGATCCATGAATTCCTGAAAGAAGAGTCAGGCGAAGCGAAAGATCCGGCGCTTGGTTGGCCCGAGCGAACCGAGCATTTACTCAGCTTAACGAGCGCGATCCTGTCCAGACCTGATTGGGAACCAAAGATCCGTGCCGCACTCGAAAGCGAAGATAGCGACACCTTCTGGTCTGCGACGACCGCGGCACGTATCCGCGGCGTCGACGCCTGGGACGTTTACTTCGACCGCCTCAAACGTGAGGAGGATCTCTGGTATCTCGTGATGCAAACCGACGATCCGCAGCGCGTTAGTCAGGTGATCGACTTCGCCGAGAAAACGCTTCCGCTGCACGAGATGGCCTCCGGGCCGTCAGACTCGCTGGGCCTTGGTCCGGATTTTCGTCACTACACTGCGCTCGATTTTGTCTTGCAGGAGTTGCGCCGTTTTCCCGGCCGAGGGTGGTCGCTGATACAGACGGGGTTGCAAAGCCCGGTGGTACGTAACCGGACCATGGCCCTCGAGGCGCTGAAGGCGTGGGATCGAACAACCTGGCCCGCGGAAGCGGAACCGCTACTCGAGCGCGCCCTGGAAGCAGAGCCGATGGACCAAACGCGAGAACTCATCGCGCAACTTCTCGCGGGCGAAACCGGCTCAAATAGCTAAGTCACCTCAGGCGTGTGCTACGATTTGTCTGCTCGCAAATTACCCCCGAAGGAGTCAAAACAAAAATATGAATCGTCTGTTAGCCTGCGGCTTGTGCTTCGCTGTTCTCGTTCTGTCCCTCGCATGCTCTGCGAAGGAAGCTCCCACGAGTACGAATGTTCAAGTAAGCGAAGCTAAACCGTCTGGTCCAGCCCAGCCTCAACCCACACAAGCAGCACCGGCCGGTGAACTACAGCCCGGTCAAGCGAGCGGAAGTTTCACTGCGAAAGGCGAAACGGTGCAATTGAAGTATTGCTACGCCGGCCGCGCCGAACGTTTTGGCGCCGAATCGTTGGTCGTGCTGGTGACTGAACAGCCAATTCCAGCGGAGTCAGTCGCGGAGGAAATTAAATCCACGCCGCTGCTCGAAGGTGAAAAGATACGCGGTCTCGAGTATGTGATCGACGAGAGCAGCATGTGGGTCCGGTACCACCCGAGCCAATACCAGGAAAGCAGCAGCAACAAACTCAAGGACTACAAGGTCGAAAACGACGTCGTGCGGGCGTCCGACGACAACGAGGGTGATTTAAGTAACGGCAAATACGCGAGGTCAGTGAAGTTTGCCGCCGCGATCCTGAAAATAGAACAATGAAACGAAATTTACGTCACAGCGCGATCCTGCTGTTTGCCCTGGTGTTGACGGCTTACTCGCAAACACCGAACGGCGGCGCAACGCTTCCGAAACTCCTGCCGCTGCGCGAGCAACAAGCCGTGCGAGAGAGTTGGTTGAAGAAACGGCTCGACACGATGCTGCTGCCGATGATGCGGCAGCAGAACGTCTCGATGTGGATCGTAACGAACGAAGAATTCCACGCCGATCCGGTGACGGCTTACATCGCGCCTCCGCTGCCTTACGTCGGCCGCCGCGACTTTTTCATCTTTGCGGACCGCGGAGACAAACTCGATCGGATCGCCATCGTCCGTTATCCCGAAGAACACCTGAAGTATTTCTTCGAAGTCTTGAATCCTCCGGGGAGCGAGATCGCGGCCACACTGCGCCGCCTCGTCGAAGAACGAAACCCGAAAACAATCGCGCTCAACATGGGCGGCAGACGAGGGGCAACCGACGGTCTTACCCATGAGGCATACAAGTTTCTAATGGAGGCCGTTGGACCAACGTACGCGCCGCGCTTTGTCTCTGCCGCTCCGCTGATCGTCGAATACATGGACACGCGTTTGCCCGAAGAGCTCGAGCACTATCGCACCGCCGTCGCTGTAACCGACGTTCTGACGCAGCGTGCGTTTTCAAACGAAGTGATTACTCCCGGCAAGACGACCGTCGGCGACGTTCGCTGGTGGTTCCTCCAGCAGGTCAACAATCTCGGGTTGGACGTTTGGTTTCAGCCGGACTTGCGTATTCAACGACACAATCGCGAGCCGGGTAAGACGCAACAGTTTCTCAGCGTCACCGAAGAATCAGCAGTCATCCAGCGCGGCGATGTTATTCACATCGACTGCGGCGTGAACTACATGGGCCTGAGCACGGACTGGCAAAAGATGGGATACGTGCTGCGTCAAGGCGAGAAAGACGTTCCGGAAGGACTGAAGAAGGCGCTCGCAAATACAAATCGACTCCAGGATGCGCTCTTCACGCACATCAAACCCGGCGTCCGCGGCCATGAAATCTACGACGCCGCGATGGCCGACATGAAGAAGCTCGGAATCGAGGCGATGATCTACTCCCACTCCGTCGGCAACCAGGGACATGCACTCGGCGCAAGTATCGACTTTCGCCGCTCGTCCGCGGGCACTTCTCTCGAACCTCCCTTTCGCGAGGGTTCGTACACGGCGATCGAGTTGAACACGTCGACGCCGGTCCCGGAATGGAACGGACAGAAAGTCACGATCATGATGGAAGACGACGCGTATCTGACGAAGGACGGCATGAAGTGGTTTCGCCCGCGCCAGACGTCGTTTTACGTGATCCGTTAACGAGCGTCTATCAAACTCACGAACGCTCCGGATGGACCAGCACGGTTCGCAACGTGATGTATCCGAGCGTGAGAATAATGCCGAAGATAAACGTCACCGCCAGCGGCCGCACGTGCGCCCACGGACGCAGCAAGCCGCCCGCGATGTCGAGCACTAGCGTAGGCGCGACCAAAACGTCCCAACTGTTCCATCGCAGAAACCTGCCGAGATAGATCGCGAATCCACTCAAGACCAACGTCACCATTGCGAAGATCCAGCCGCACGCACCGCCAAAACTGCGGGCGACGATTCCCTGCACGTCCATCAGCGAAAGGTATCCGAGCAACAGTCCAGTCCCGGAACATGAGAGCAGGAGCGCAAGGTCGTACCACGCCGGAGCCTCAGACGCGCGCGTCAAGTGCAAAATGTCAGTCAGGATGTACGGCGCATTCGGCAGAAACAGTAGCCACAAAGTGAAGATCACCAACTGGATGGTCCAATGCGCTCGCCAGTGATTTCCGATTCGCAGCAACGTACTCAAACCGAGAGGCACGCAGGCGAGAAAAAGGTTTTTGATCAGAAACACGTAGTAGCCCGAACCCGTTCGGTCCACGCGTACCGCGATCATGGAGACGCACCAAAACAACAGCAGAGAGACAACGGCGAACCTTTTAACGTCGGGATATTTTAGGATGTCACGCATAGTTATCACCTGAATCGAGCCCGCGCGCGCGGGGATCATCTGGACAGTAGCATCGCCGCGAGCACAGTCGGGACAACCTGCATCGGCACGTTGTCCCAGCCGCGCGGCGAAAGCGCCTCGACGAGAGTGCAGACGATGGCGATTACCGGAACCGCGATCAGTGATCCGAGATCAAACTGAAGCTCCGGAGTGATGGCCACACTGATTAAAAGAGCGACTACAGACGCTGCAAGTACTGCGAGAGAGCCTTCGAACGTTTTGCCACGAGCGGCGGAAAGAGCGTAACGATGCCGTCCCCAGCGGACGCCCGCCGGCTCGCCGGCCGCATCGCCCAGGCCGCCAACGAGGTACCCGACCATCGCCAATGGACCGAAGAATATATTGCTGGTCATCCCGCCGATGAGCGTGGCGAAGTAAGGAACGACGATGTAATAGGTGCGATTAGGACGATCCTGCTCGCGCGCGAGCGCCTCGTACAACCTATCGCCGCGACCGCGAACGACGGCCCACCCGACCACCAGCGAGACCATCAGTCCAAATACGCACACCGCCCAAAAACCGCCAAAAGCCTGAACAAAAACGGCGGAAATGAAGATCAACACGTGGTACAGCTTGCGCGTGTACGCCGTGCGCACGCGGCGCCGCGTCTTCCAGTAAGCAGCAAAGCGAAGACAGGAGTAGGACCAAACAAGAGATAGAAGAGCGCCCACGATAACCGCGCCGCTTCCGGGAAGATCAGTTAAGCCTTCAATGTCCATAAGTACTTTGTCTCGCCAAGTACTTATTAACATTGCCGAGACGGCGAGGTCAACCGAAAATTTTATTAGCGGACTTTCAGCGTGGTATGCAGGGAGGCGGTCGAGTCGTTGCCGGCCCAAATGTCGAACGTGGCGGCGTCCTGTACCCAGCCTCGCGCTGCCGCGTTCCAGTAGCGCAGTTCCTCGGGACCGAGTTTGAAGCGCACGGTCTTCGTCTCGCCGGGTGCCAGCGTTACGCGTTCGAAACCTTTGAGCTCGCGTATCGGACGCGAAGCGCCGCCCGATTGCTGGTGAATGTACAGTTGGACCACTTCATCGCCGGCGCGCTTTCCGGTGTTCTTCACTTCAACTGAAACCTCAGTCGCGGCGCCGACACGGATTTCCGGCTGGCTGAGTTTGAGATTGGAAAACGCAAACGTCGTGTAGCTCAGTCCATAGCCGAACGGATAGAGCGGAACGAATTTCTCATTCCAGTATCGTTTGTCCTGCTGCGATGGGTTCTGCGTGAGATTGTGCGAGTAATAGATCGGCACCTGGCCGACGTGTCTCATCCACGTAACCGGAAGTTTCCCGCCCGGGTTCGCGTCGCCGAATAACAGATCGGCGACGGCGTTGCCGCCTTCAGTGCCCGGATACCAGATCTCCAAAATGGCAGGAACGTTCTCCGCTGCCCACGAGATATCAAGCGGCCTGCCGTTCATCAACAACAGCACGACTGGTTTTCCGGTGGCCTTCACTGCCTGTAGCAGCTCGAGTTGCCGTCCGGGTAAATCGAGTGTCGAGCGCGAGGCTTGCTCGCCGCTCATGTCCTGATTCTCACCGAGGACCATGACTGCGAGGTCAGCGCCTTTCGCCAACTCGATCGCCTTCCTGAATTCATCCGCTGCCTGCGTCTCGGACCACACCGGCGGGTGCTTTTCTTTCAGTAGCTGATCGAAGATCGACGGGAAGACGCGATTCATCTGAACGCCGGGTGCGAAGTCGATCTGCGTTGAGGCGCCGAGCTTGTTTTTGAGACCAGCCAGAATCGTCGTCGTCTGATCTATGTCCATCGCAAAGCTCCACGGGCCGAGAATGTTTTGTCTCGAGTCGGCGAGTGGGCCAATGACGGCGATTCGCTTGTAAGCAGTCTTGCTCAGCGGCAGCAGGTTGTTTTGGTTCTTCAAAAGCACCGCCGAGCTGACCGCGGCAGCTTTAGCGGCTTCACGATGTTGCGGTTGAGCGAACATCGATTTTACTTTCGTTTCGTCGACGTAAGGGTTCTCAAACAATCCCAGCCTGATCTTGGCTTCCAGCAACGGGCGCACGAGATCGTCGACGTCTTTAACGGAAACCTGATTTTGCTTGATCGCGTTGCCGATGTTCTTCAGATAAACACTCTGTCCAAAACTCATCTCCATGTTGACGCCGGCCGTCAACGCTTTAACCGCCGCATCGTGCGCGTCGCGTGCGTATCCATGATTTCTCATCTCGTCGACGGAATTGGCGTCGCTGACTACGAACCCGTTGAACTTCCAGTCGCGTCGCAAAACGTCTCGCAGCAACCAGCGATTTCCGGTCGCGGGTACGTCGTTCAGATCCATGTAAGCGCTCATCACGCAACCGACTCCCGCGTCGACGGCTGCTTTGAATGGCGGAAAGTAGACGTTCCACAGTTGCGCGTCGGAGATATTGGCGGCGTCGTAATCGCGCCCGCCTTCCGCGGCGCCATAGCCGGCGAAATGCTTTGCGCACGCCAGGAGGCGATCGGGGCTGCCGATGCGCTCGCCTTGAAGTCCGCGCACGTGGGCCTGGGCCATGACGGCGCCGAGATACGGATCTTCACCGGCGCCTTCGACGATGCGTCCCCAGCGCGGGTCGCGCGTGATGTCGACCATTGGCGCGAACGTCCAGTTGATGCCGACGGCGCGCGCTTCGCGGGCGGCGATCGCTTGTGATCTTTCGATCAGCTTCGGGTCCCATGAAGCTGCCATCGCGATTGAGACAGGGAAGATGGTGTGAAAACCGTGCGTGACGTCGTAGCCGAAGATCAGCGGTATTTTTAAACGAGACTCGGTGACGGCGATTCGTTGCAGGCTGTTGATTAGCGCGGGATTGGTCACAAAAAGCAACGAGCCGACCTGCCCGTTGCGGATTCCGTTAGCGACTCCGCCGTCGGCGGTGGAGCCGAAGAAGAAG
>DASRIM010000102.1:0-3632 GCA_035649995.1 Pyrinomonadaceae bacterium
TTCGGCCCGCCTCCGCCTGTTCCTTCAAACTCCGCCTTCAGATAACCGATTCGCAGCGTGCTGATGTTCGTGTCCGGGTTCCAATTGAACGGCGCGTCGCCGACGGTGATGTCTTTGCCGTCGGAACCGTAGATCGCGCTCAACGCAGCCGCGCAGTCCTCGACGCCGCGGCACATCGGACCGATCTTGTCCATGGTCCAACTCAAACCCATCGCGCCGTAGCGGCTCACTCTTCCGTACGTCGGACGCAGCCCCGTGACACCGCAGCGCGACGACGGCGAGACGATCGACCCGAGCGTCTCGGTTCCGATCGAAAAACCGACGAGGCCCGCGGCGGTAGCGGAAGCCGGACCCGCCGACGATCCGCTCGATCCTTGTTGTGCTTCTTCCGGCTGCCAGGGATTTCGTGTCACGCCCGCGAACCAGCGCGCGCCCTGTGCGAGTGCGCCCATCGAAAGCTTGGCGACGAGCACGGCGCCCGCCTCGTTCAGCCGTTCGACGACCGTCGAGTCGTAATCGATAACCTGATCGCGATACGGCTCGGCGCCCCACGTCGTCTTGATTCCTTTGGTGGCGAAAAGATCCTTCGCGCCCCACGGAATGCCGTGTAGCGGCCCGCGATACTTCCCGCGTTTGATCTCCGCGTCCGCGGCGGCGGCCTGTTTGAGCGCGAGCTCTTCGGTGAGCGTCACGATGCAGAGCAGTTTTGGTCCATAACGCTTCAAACGCGAAAGATACATCTGTGTCAGCTCAGTCGAGGTGATCTTGCGCGTGCGAATCAACTCGGCGAGTTGAGGCACGGTCGCAAACGCGAGGTCCTCGACAGTCTTGAACGCCGGCGCCTCAACCTTGCCGAAGCGAAACTTCGTGCGTGGAGCGTAGAGCTCCTTTTTCGCGCGCAGCGGATGGAAGACTATCGCCGGTTCCGTGTCGAGCGGTATGTCGATCTTGCGGATGGTTTCGTACGCGTCGAGGTTGCGGTTGACGCCGCCGAGGGCCATCGCTTCCTGCGCGTCCGTGAGCTCGATGCCCATCAGTTTTTCAGCCTCGTGCATCATCTCTTTGGTGATGCGTGGCGCAGGCGTCGGCGACGGAGAAGGCGTCGGCGACGGTGACGGTGTCTGGGCGAGCGGTGCTGTGTTTGACGCTGCTGTCACTCCCAGCGCGGAGAGCAGCTTGATGAACGATCGTCTGCCGACACGGAATTTTTTAATTTTGGTTTCCATATTTGAGCTTCGTCACTTTCGCTTTGCCGAAACGGTAGATGGTAACGATGAACAGGTTGTCGTATTCCGTTTCAGGAATGGGCGCATATGTTTCAGCACTCAGCAGAGACACGATCGCAGGCACGGAGTTGTTATGGCCCGCGATGAAGATCGTCTTCCCGCGATGGCTGGTCTGTATCTGCTGCACCAGTTCCTGTGTTTGATCCGCGTTCAGTAAAGTCACTGGAACGCCGATGCGATCGGCGAGCGGCTGCACCGTCTGTTGCGTGCGCTTGTACTGCGTCGCGTAAATAACGTTGATGCCCGCGTCCGCGAAAATTCTCGCGATCTCGTTTGCGCGTTCGACGCCCTCCGGAGCTAAATCCGGATCGGGATTAACCGGCTCGATTTTCTTTTCAGCGTGACGGACCAGTATGACCGTCGTGAGCGGACGAGAGAACGTCGCGAAGTAGGCGAAGATGATAACCGCGCCGAACACGGTGAATAACATCCCGAACACTACAATCGTTCTGATTCTAGTCCGCGAATCTCGCTGTTCTTCCATCTGATTTTGAGAGAGACCGTCTGAGTGCAAATTAGTGCGTCAGATGATAGTCTATCGGCACACATAAAACTAAACGGATTTAAGACCTTGAGCCAGATAAATAAAACTGATCTGTCAGAGTTGATAGCCGAGGAATTCGGCGCAAACGCCGGGTACGTCCAGGGACTGCTCGACCGTTTTCAGAGTAATCCCGCGCTGGTTGACGATTCCTGGCGGTCGTATTTCAGCGAACTAATCGGCGACGGCGCTTCCGCCACGCAACAGGCCGGAAACGGCGCCAGCGGTGTAGCGCCGGCACGCGCGCCTGAACCGAAACCGGCGCCCACGCCCACGCCCGCACCCGCGCCGGAGGCCGCCGGAGAAGCAGTTCCGCTGCGCGGCGCAGCACTGAAGATCGTCGAGAACATGGAGGCCAGTCTCTCCGTGCCCACGGCGACGTCCGAGCGGCGCATCCCGGTAAAACTTCTCGACGAAAACCGCCGCATCATCAACAAGCACCTCGCGGAAAGCGATCGAGGCAAGGCTTCGTACACGCATTTGATCGCGTGGGCCATCCTGCGCGCGCTCGACAGTTTTCCGCAACTGAACGACGGTTATGCCGAAACCGACGGCACATCGGTGCGTCTGAAACGAACTGACGTCAACCTCGGCGTCGCCATCGATCTGATGAAGAAAGACGGCACACGCACGCTGCTCGTCCCCAACATCAAGAACGCAAATCGTCTCACCTTCTCGGAGTTTCTCAACGCGTACGACGACGTCGTCAAACGCGCGCGCGACGGCAAACTTCAAATCCCGGATTTTCAGGGAACGACGGTTTCACTAACGAACCCCGGAACACTCGGCACGGTCGCTTCGATTCCGCGATTGATGGCCGGCCAGTCGGTGATCATCGCGACGGGCGCGATCGAGTATCCGGCGGAGTACCAGGCAATGGCGCCGGAAGCGCTATCGCAACTCGGCATCAGCAAAGCGATCACGATCAGCAGCACTTACGATCATCGCATCATCCAGGGCGCGGAGTCGGGTGCGTTTCTCGGGCGCGTTCACGAGTTCATCATCGGCAAGGACGATTTCTACGCCAACATCTTCAAAGACCTCGGCATTCCGTACGTGCCGTTTCGCTGGAACCTCGATCGCAACCCATTCTTCCTGTCGGGAGACCAGGTCCGCGAGCAGACACTGAAAGAGGCGCGCGTTATCGAGTTGATCAATGCGTACCGCGTCCGCGGGCACTTGATTGCGGACATCGATCCGCTGCACGCGCTGCCGGTCAAATATCATCCGGAGCTCGACATCGAGACGTATGGTTTGACCATCTGGGACCTCGATCGCGAGTTCATCACCGACGGCCTGGCGAATCGCGAGAGCGCCACGTTGCGCGACATTCTCGACATCCTGCAACGCGCTTACTGCGGCAAGGTCGGCGTCGAGTATCGTCACATTCAGAGCAAGGAAGAGAAGAGCTGGATACGCGAACAGATCCGCCGCGAGTTTGTGATGCCGCAGCCGCTCCCGGTCGAAGTCAAGAAGCGTTTGCTGTGGAAACTGATTTCCGCCGAACAGTTCGAACGTTTTCTGCACACGAAGTACCTGGGCCAGAAACGTTTTTCACTCGAGGGTTGCGAAACGGTGATCCCGCTGCTCGATCGGTTGATCGACGGTGCTGCCGTTCGCGGCGTGAACGAGATCGTTTTCGGCATGGCCCATCGCGGCCGCTTGAACGTGCTCGCGAACGTGATCGGCAACCTGTGCGAGCGAATCTTCGCGGCGTTTGAAGGTTCGGTCCATCCGGAGTTTCCCGCTGACGAAGGCGACGTGAAGTATCACCAGGGCGCGACCGGCGAGCGCGAACTGAGCGA
>DASRIM010000103.1:0-6423 GCA_035649995.1 Pyrinomonadaceae bacterium
TCAACCGGATGTGCAGAAACAGCAGCGCCAGCATCACTTCGGCGACGTAGACGTACCTCATGCGCCCACGTTCCGACAGCGAAAGCGGATCGTGCGCCGGCGATAACGCAAACAACACGGAGATGATCACCGCGGCGCCCAGCGTCACACCAATCGTCGTCAGTGAAAACGCGTTGATGCGAACGGCGCCGAAGTTCATCTGGTAGAAAACCTCAGTCCCGAGACAGAAGAACAACGCGACGACACCGGCGCCGAGCAACCACGGCACGGCAGCACGCGTGGCCGTGGTCCAATCCGGACGCTCAGCGGCGATCCTGTTCAGGAAAAGCGCGTAGAGTGCAGTCAGGCCAAATGCTTCGAGCATCAGGATCACGCTGCGATTCAACCACGTCGCATTGACGTCCGGCGTCAACCACGACCAGCCCATCAGCACTAAGCCGATCAGCAGCGTTCCGAGCGCGAAACGCCGCCAACGCTCCGCGACGTTGCCTTCGGCAAACAAAACAAAGACGAAAAACTGCGTGGCCAACGCGAGCGCCGCCGTGAACCGCAGGCCAAATTCCAGAAACTCGGAATTGATCCCGTAAGCAAGAACCGCGACCGTGACGACCGCCATGATCGTGGTCACCGACAGCCACGTGAGCTCCGTTCTTTGCGTTCCGATGCGGCGTGGTATACCGAACCCGCCGGCAAACTCAATCACGTCCTCACGCCGCCGCCACAGCAGCGCGACCGCGAGCGAGTAGGCCGCGAGAAAGATCGTGATGGACCACGGCATACGCTCGGGCGCCAGGTTGAGTTGATGAAACGCGATCGCCGCCGCGATGATGCCGAGAAAATACAATGCGGCGACCGAGTAGCGCGCGGCGCGGTCCCACAGCGTTGCCACCATCAGCGCCAGGACGGAGCCGTATCCAAGCCACATCAAACGCGGCATCTCGAGCAACAGCGAATCGCGCCGAGGAAAAACGAACAGACTGACCAGGACCATCACCACCAGCAGCGCCATGGACGCAGTCGCTACTAAGTTGTGAAACGAAAGCGCGGGCACAACTGCCGGTATCTCGAGCAAACGCCGCGCACGCAGCTCCAGCCACAACCAGAGAATGCCCGCCAGGCTTGCGACGATGAGGTTCGACAGTAAGAAACTACCAAGCAGCGAGTGCTCGTCGTTGATAAAGATCCACCAGAGCGTCGTCGTGATGGTCAGCAGAGTGCCGGCGATGTAGAGATAGCGGCGCCTGAGTGTCTGCCAATTGAGTGCGGTGGAGAAAATGGTGAGAGCAAGCAGCGGCCCGATGGACCACCAGCGGCTCATTCCCGAATCCGTAACGGTGCGCAGGCACAAGAAGACAGCTACGGCGCCCGTCACGACCGCTAACTGCCGGCATCTCGATCGCCAGTTGTCACCGAGATCGAACACCCTCTGCGGCCAGCCTGCTCCTTCCGGCACCGCGAAAGCGCTCAACACCAACACGCCGGTCGAAACCGTGGCGGCGACAGTCAGTGTGTGCAGTGCGACCCATCCACTCACATCGGCAACGCTGAGCGCCGTCAAACACGTAAGCCCCCAGAGTGTGCCGGCGAGCCACACCGCGGGCAGCTTTTGTCCGTCGCGGCTTATCAACCACGTAATTGCAACGAGCGTGACGGCGAACGCCAACCAACCGAGAAAACTGCCGGCGGTGACAGCCGCAACGACCGAGCCCGCAGGCGACGCGATCAGATCCGCGACGACGGGCAACAAGACCATGAGATTCAGCACGACGGCGAGCGCGATCTGCCACATCAATAGCAGGCCGGCGATTCTTCCTCGTGGTGCGTCCAGCGCAGCCATCCAGCGGCGGCGCGTGCTCAACCAGGGCAGCGCGTAAACCGCAAACGTGATCGCGTTGAGTTGCGCGAGCCGGATCGCCACGACGCGATCCATCGACCCCTTCGCACTGACGACGGCCAACAGAAACGCCAGCGTCACAGTGGCGTTGAACAGCAGCCCGCCATAAAAACTGAAGTCCGGCCGTCGCTCGCGCAGCGCGTAACCGATCATCACAAACGCCACGATCACGAGCGGTGTGCCGTAAGAGAAGTCGTCGTCAAACCACGAAAAGATTCCGCTGATCGGTCCCTGGATCGGGAGGTAGTAGATCGTTCGCAGCGCCGGATAGAACGTGAGCACCAGCAGCGGCGCGACCGTCAGAAAGATCAAGACAGTTCGAACGTTCTCCCATCGCTCGTCCCGGTACCACAACGCCAACGAACCGCCGGCCAAAAATAACGCCGCCAACCAGCGCCACGCCGTCGCCGTGGCGACTTGAGCTTCAAACAGTCCGGCAATCAACGGTATCGCCGCCGAGAGCACGAAGAGCGCGCCGAGAACGTAGACCTCGCTGCGCCGCTCCCAGTAGTTCACGATCATCGCGACGGTCAGCAGACCGAGCACGATCCACGAACCGAGCCCGAGCGCTTCCTGGTGCGGGAATCCGGCGACGTCGAAGCCCGGATAACCACTGCCCCACGCAGCCAGCTCCTGCGTCACGCCTGCAATCGCGCCGTAAACTGCCAGTAGTAAGAACGCGCCCGTGAGCGCCCACGAGAGAATGCGATCGACGGAGAAGTCATCGTCGAGCAATCGCCACGCGTCGTTGAGCCAGTGCTTCCCTTCACTCGGCATCCTGCGTCGAACGACGATTCGCAACGCAATGAAAGCGATCACGAACAGCGCCAGGACAGTTCCCTGAATCTGTAGCGCCGTGGGATGAAGAAACGCGTGCGGGAGATACGAATACCAGTCGTACTGCTGCAAAGCCGCTTTCACGCTCAGGACCAGCGCGCAGATGAAAGCGATCTGAAAAGCGTTGACGAGCAATCGCCTGCGGTTGAGCCACAGCAGGATCAGCAGTGTGCCCGCTATCCAGAAGACGCGCTGCGCCTGCATCGCAGTCTGTTCCCATTGGTTCGCTTGAAACAGACTGACGACGCCGAGCACGAGCGCGATCATCGCGCTTACGTTCAGCGGTCCTGAAAGAATCGCGAATCGCCGATTGCGCGCGGTGACGATCGCCGCGATCGCGCAGATCGTCGCGTGTGTGAACCACGCCGTTTGCCACGGAAACGACAACCCAAGCGGCGCCGCAAAACCGTCAGCCAGCGCGACGACCAGCAAACCCGATCCGGCCCATGCCAACGGCACAAGCCCTCTGCGCCACGCAATCCAGAAAGCTCCAAGCGCGTAGATGCCGTAAACGCTCCACAGTGCGTGATACTCGCCCGCGAGCTTTCCGAACAACGTCACCAGCACGAGACTCAACGCCGCCAACACGCCCGCGGCGATCAGGTAATAATCAGCATCGCGTTTACGCTTGAGCCGCACGAGCCATTCCGAGGCTGCGACGAACAGCAGAAACGCGCCGGCCCATGCCTGTCCGCTCGCAACCGAAAGACAGACCTCGAGCAGCGACATCACGCGCAGGTTTTCCCAACTAATGCGTCCAACCAGCACGTGGAACGCGACGAGGTAAGCGAGACCGAGACAGCTCGCGGCGATCAAATGAGCGACGGGCAGTTCGAGAAAAACAGCGAGCGCCGTGAAGATCGCGAAGTTGAGCAACGCCGCGGGAACGATGCTCGCCGGATTGGGCCATGCGAGGATCATCCCCGCAAGCACGACCATAATGCCGACGATTCCCAACGCAGTTCCCGCGGTCCTTGCAGCAACCAGCTTCTTGTCGTGAATGCGACGCCACAGGATCGTTCCCGTGGCGAGCATCGGCAGTCCCCACAACGTGACGAGCGGCGCGAGGTACATCATCGTCAAACCCAGCGGGCCCGACTTGTAGAGTAAGAGTGCGAACGGCAACAGCGCGGCGAAACTCATCGTGCCGAGCACCGTGAACACAGTCGTCGTTTCGCTCTCGTCGATCTCGTTGTCGGACAGCAGTGTACGTAACGCCAGTCCGACGGTGACGACGTAACACATCACGGGAAACGCGCCGAGAAAGATCAGCAGCCCTGGAGCAGAGTCCGGCGACGCGAAGTGGCGCACGAGCAGTTGTCCGATTGATGATCCGAGCACTCCCGCCGACAAGAGATGCGCGCAGCCGGGCGTGATCACACGTCCGGCGAAATAGACCAGGCAAAGAAAGATCGCGGGCGCCGCCAACTCGCTGCCGATAACCAGCGCGCCTGAAGTATTGCTCGCCGAAACAGCCGCGATTGCCAGGAAGTTCAACGGGACGAGCAGCGTTGCGATCGTGAGAATGCCGCGGCTCGTCGTCGGTAGTTTCCAACGATGCTCGGTGTAGAGGCCGATACCGAAGAGGATCGCGGTCACGGTGGTAAAGATCAAAAACTTCAGCACCGGAATCGCCGAGATCTGCGCCCACAAGCTGACGACGAGCGCAGTCGAGCAACCGATGATCAGCAGACCGCCGACGATCTCGCCCCAGCGAATGTTGCTCTCTTCCATGAAAGAGTTGAGCACTTCGGAAAACGATCGACGCGGCGGGCGCGGCGGCGCGGGCGGCGGCTCCGGTCGGGGCGGAGGTTTAACCACGGATTGAACGGATTGCGGTTCGACTATCGGTTCAGGAATCCGTGTTTCGGGAATCCGTGTTTGGGGAACCCGTGTTACAGGACGCGGCGGAGGCGATGTTAGTCTCTCGCGTTCCTCTCGAATCTTCGCAAGCAGCTGTTCGTAAACTTCATCGCTCAACTTTCCTTCACCGCAAAAGCGTGCAATCAATCGTTCGGTCGCGGCGAGATCTTTCAACTGCTCTCTGACAGGGTCGGGTGGCGAAGGCGGTGAGATCGTGCGGGGCGGTGCAATCGACGGCGGGGGCTCGTCGCGCTTAAAGGGATTACCGAACAGCAGCTTCAGGAACTCCCTGACTATCACCCAGATCAAGTGCCCGACGATCGCGACGATCGTCAGAATCACGAACAGTATGAAGAGGATAACGAGAGTGTCCATGCGTCTTTACCCTGTCTCAGGCCGGTGACAGAGACGGCAATTCTGGTATACAAACTAGACCGAACGAAGAAAAACAACAATGAATCTTTTCGAAGCCGTCTTCGCCAACGATCCTTTCTCGCCCGCGATTCACTACGAGGGGCGTGAGCTGACGTATGGCGAACTACGGGCCAGTACGGTGCGGATGGCCCAGGCAATCACGTCGCTCGGGGTCGGGCGCGGCGACCGAGTCGCCCTTTTACTCAATGATTCGCCCGAGTTTATCGAGGCCTTCGTCGCCACGTGCTCGCTGGGCGCAATCGCCGTTCCCGTAAACATGTCGCTCCGGCTGGATGAACAATGTTCGATCCTTCACAATTCCGGCTCTACCGTGGCGCTTGTAGAAGAAGAGCTCTGCAATACGCTGCCGACACGTGTCAGAAACACAGACCAAATCAGAATCTATTCCGTGAAATCGGTGTTGGATAACCTCGGCGACGCGCCGCTTCCTGAATTTCCAACTCCCAACGAAGACGATCCGGCGTTCATTCTTTACACGTCCGGCAGCACGGGGGAACCGAAGGGCGCCGTGCATCGTCAGGCTGACGTCTTCTATACGAATCAGACGTTTTGCCGCGAGGTGCTGCGGGTCACCGCGAACGACCGCCTGTTCTCGTCGTCGCGGTTGCCGTTTGCTTACGGTCTCGGAAACAGTTTTACGTTTCCCTTGCTCAATGGCGCGACGGCGATCCTGTGTCGCGAAAAACCGGCTCCCGATGTGATCGCAAACATACTCGCGCACGCGCGGCCGACGATCTTCTTCGCCGTTCCTGTTGTTTACAACCTGCTGTTGGACCACCATCGCAGCGGAAAGAAGCTCGACTGCTCGAGCTTGCGGCTGTGCGTCTCCGCCGGCGAAGCGCTGCCCGCGCATCTCGGTGAAGAGTGGGAACGCGAGTTTCGTGTGCCGGTGCTGGACGGGATCGGCTCGACCGAGATGCTGCACATGTTCATGTCGAACCACGAGAACGACGTGCGTTACGGCAGTAGCGGACGAATGCTCGACGGTTACGAAGCGCGGTTGATCGACGAGCATGGTGAGCCGACGCCTGATAACGTCGAGGGCAATCTCTGGATCAAAGGCGACAGTGCGGCGAGTTATTACTGGGAGCGTCCGGATGAAACGGCGCGGACGTTTGTCAACAGCTGGGTTCGCACCGGCGATCTTTACCGGCGTGATAGCGACGGTTACTGGTTCCACATGGGCCGGAGCGACGACTGCTTCAAGTCGAGCGGGCAGTGGGTTTCGCCGGTCGAAGTCGAAGGCGTGTTGCTGCGTCATCCGGGGGTCAGGAGTGTGGCGGTTGTCGAGGATTTTGACGCGGATCATCTTCCGTGCGCGTGTGCGTTTGTGGTGAAACAGGATGTAGAATCCGACGCAGTTGCGCTCGAGAATGAGCTGCGCGAATCGGCCG
>DASRIM010000104.1:0-3811 GCA_035649995.1 Pyrinomonadaceae bacterium
ATGCGCGCGAGGCCGGTTTGCAATGCGACGTCGACCGTGACGACGTTGAGTGATTTGACTAGACCAGTCCGTAGCGTGACTTCGCGCATCGAGTAACCGCCGCCGTAATTCGCGGGACGATAGGTCCGCGTTCGGTCGTAGGTAAAGTCGCGCGGCGCATCCATGAACATCCGCACCGGCGACATGCCGTCTTCAAGTGCCGCCGCGTAAACGAACGGCTTGAACGTGGAACCAGGTTGACGTCGCGCGTCCGTAGCGCGGTTCAGTTGCGACTGCGCATAACTTCGCCCGCCGACCATCGCAAGGACGCGGCCCGTATGCGGATCCAGCGCCACCAGCGCCGCCTGCGGCTTTGCCTCTCGATCCGAATAGATCTTGTCGAGACGATCCATCTGGCGTTTGAGTGCCTGTTCCGCAATCTGCTGCAACTCGAGATCGATGGTCGTGTAGATCCGTTCGCTTTCACCGGACGTTTCATACTGCGATTGCGCGACACGATTCACGTAGTCGACAAAATACGGCGCCAGCGAGTTGTCGAAACTGTGATCCGGCGCGAGCACGATCGGCTCCGCCGATGCCGCCGCGAGTTGCTCCGCGGTGATCCAGCCGTTGTGCTGCATCAACCCGAGCACGACGTTTCGGCGCGCGTGCGCCGCCTCCGGATGTCGCACCGGCGAGTAACGGGCCGGGCTCTGAATCATTCCCGCGAGCGTCGCCGCTTCCGCGAGTGAGATCTGGCTCAGCTCTTTTCCATAAAAGATGCGTGCGGCTTCTTTCACGCCGCGCACGGACGCAGCACCGCGCTGGCCCAGGTAGATCTCGTTGCAGTAGAGCGCGAGGATGTCGGTCTTCGAGAGTCGCCGTTCGAGCGAGAGCGAGAGCATTGCTTCCGCGTATTTGCGTTGGAAAGTCTTTTCAGGCGAGAGATACGTGTTCTTGACGAGCTGCTGCGTGATTGTGGATCCACCCTGGGCCAAACGTTCATCGCCGGCGTTGCGAATGAACGCGCGCAGCAAACCGCTGAGATCGACGCCTGAGTGGTCGAAGAAGCGGCGGTCTTCGATCGACAGTATCGCGTGGACCAGGACCGGCGGGATCTCGTTGTAGGAAAGGATCTCGCGTTTGCCGGCTTTCGAGGAGAGATCGTTCGACAGGATCTCCGGTTCGAGTGTGAACGACTCGATCGTGACGCCGTCGCCGCGCAGTTCCGCAATCTGCTCGCCGTCAAACGCGACGCGCACGACGCCCGGTTGATTCGCATTGCCGCGGTTCGGCCGGATCTCTACCACCGATCCGTTCGCAGTAAAACTTCCACTCCAAACGCCGCTGCCCTGCGACTCCACGTAACCCGCGCGTCGCAGCGTCGTCACCAACTTCTCGACTGAAAACTTCTGACCTGCCTGTAGCACGCGCGGCGCGGCGTAAAGTCCGGGCCGGCTCGTCAGGTAACCGCTTGCGAGTCGAGCGTCGATGATTTGTGAGTAGAAGTTATAAGACCGAACGACAGCGTCGCCTGTGCACGCGACCGCCATGCAAAACAACGCGACGGCAATAATGATGTTCCGATTGCGTCTCTCGCGCGCGCTTCCACGCAGATCGGGTACAGAGGTGACCTCGATTGACATCGCCAACCCGCCAACCAACCCTTCAGTGCTCCTAATATCGTGTGCTTTGTATAAACGATTAACGAACCGCGGATTTCAAGGATCTCGCTTCGATGAGGGCGAGAATTTCCGGGACGCTTTCACGCGCGGCGGCGTAACCAGCGTTCATCAGGTCCTCGGCGCGTCGCATTTCGTCCCAGCGGATGTGGCCGACCTGTGGCGTTATGACGAAGTCTGACGCGGCGAGTTGGTAGTGTGATGAGGTCTTTTGCACGACCAGCATGGATTGCAAAACGACTCCGATTATCGAACCCGTCGACCCAAAAAACGTCGCGCCTGCCGCGTTCACGTCAACTGCGATGACGATGTCAGGACCGAGCGAACGACAGACTGTCACTGGAATCACAGCCACGAGGCCGCCGTCGACGAGTTGCCGGCCCTGTTCGTCCGGAACGGGCACGTACCAGCCGGGAATCGCACAGCTCGCGCGAATCGCGAAAGGCAAGTCGCCTTCGTCGCGCATGATTACGGCGGTGCCCGTTTTCAGATCCGTCGCGACGATCGCGAGCGGCACTGGCAAGTCTTCAAATCGAGTAACCGGCAAACGCTGACGGAGGTAGTGCTCGAGGCGTTCGTTACTCTGCACGCCCAATTTCGACATCGTCATGCGGCCGATGTGCCGCCAGCGCAAGGCACGCCCGAAAGCGGCAATCTCCTCGATGCTCATGCCCGCGGCGTATGCGCCCGCGACAATCGAGCCCGCGGAAGTTCCGGCAATGCAATCGATAGGAATGTCGTTTTCAACCAGGGCCCGCAGCACGCCTACGTGGGCCATGCCGCGAGCAGCGCCTCCGGACAGGGCCAAACCGATGGTGGGACGTTCAGACATCAAACAGGACTCACTATTACAATCTCCGCACGTTCTCGCGCGCTATCGAGGAACGCGTCCGTATCAGACTCGATTTTCGTCTCCGTCAGCGTTCTTTCAATCTGCGCCCTCGATTGCTCGAGCGTCGGCACGATGCGTCCAGGAAATCGCGCTTTGAACCGAGGCACGTAGGTGTCGTTGTAATAAGCTACGATCTCCTGCGGACTAATCACTACAAAATTACGAAAACGGAAATCGAGGTACTTTTCCATCTTCAACCGCTGCTCGACGATCTCATCCAACTTTTCGCTCGTCAAACCCACGCGCTGCAAACGCTGCTGAAACTCGTCCTGCGTCGAGAAGTTGCGCGCCAGTTCGTTACGCGCGTCGCTGATTTCCGCGGGCGTCGGCACGATCGTCGGCAGCTTCTCCGCTTCCTGAAGAATCAGCCGCTGGTCAATCAACAAACGCATCGCGCCGTTGAGATCGGCCGACGTCGGATTGTCGAGCGGCGTGTTCGGCTGCAACGCCAACTGCCACATTAGATCCGAATACGTGATCAGATCGGTTTTCACGCCGGCATTCACCGTCGCCACCATCTTGTCCACGACCTGCTGCGCCGCGCACGGCGAAACGATCGCCAGCACGAGCAACACTGCACTGATTAATCCAAATCGTCTCATACTCAGAACGTCTGCGTGATTCGAAAGTGCAAAGCCCCACGGTGCAGCCGGAAAACCGCCGGCGTACCGTCAAAAAGCACTCCGCCCGGACCGCGTTGCGGTATCAGAAACTCCGGCGGGTTCAGCAGAAAGCCATAGTCCACGGCGAGAGCGCCTCCGAACGGAGTCGTCCACCGGAAACCCAAACCGACTGTGTTGGCCCAACGCGCTTTGAGGTTCTCGGCCTTGATGAACGCCAGAAGATCGCCTGGCGGAACCGGCGCCGGATTGCTCTTGCCAAACAGATCGCCGACGCGACGATAAACGTTGCCGCCATCGTAAAACGGCACCACCTGCGTCGAGCGCGTCAACGGAACTCGCGCCTCGAGGTTCACGACCGCCAGCGCGTTGCCGCCCACGGGAACCGTGAACGGATTGAGAAACACGATGTTCTTTTCCTGGTCGCGAAACTCGCCCAGCGGAATCACGACCTCTCGTGGACCAGCCTCTTCGAAACTGAACCCGCGCAGCGTCGTCGAACCGCCGGAGAAGAAACGCTCGCTGATCGGCAACGTGCGATCGATCTCGTCGATCGTTCCGTTTTCGTCGCGGTCGCGCGGGTTGAAAACGTTCGCGAGCCCCAGCGTCATGTTTCCCGCAAACACTGTGTTTCGCAG
>DASRIM010000105.1:0-6937 GCA_035649995.1 Pyrinomonadaceae bacterium
GTCGCCGTCGCCCAGCGCACGCAGGCACGTAAGATCCTGCAACTACTGATTGATGGAAAGAAACTCGCTCGCATTCAGAACGAGATGTTCATGCACGCGGACGTTGTCGAGAGTCTCACGACGAGACTCCGCGCCTACGCCTCACAACACGAGCCCGAGCGCCTGATCGACGTTCCCACGTTCAAACAGCTCGCCGGTGTTTCACGGAAATACGCCATCCCGCTGCTGGAATACTTCGATCGGGAACAAGTTACCCGCCGCGCGGGCGACAAAAGGGTCATTTTGAAACTGATTGCGCGTTAATCCGTGTCATTCATGTGAAACACTGATTGCAGGGATATTGAGACTTGCAATGCCGCGTGGGGCGGCGTTAACATGCTCCATCATACGAGTTACAGCGGCTTTTTCCTTAACCTTCATATTTAATTTCTCAGCCGGAGGTTCAAAATGAAAAGCCTGAAAGATATTCTGGCGGTGATTGTCGGCATAGCCGCAGCCATCGGCGCGATCTTTTACTTTTACAAGTTCGTGACCGACCCGAACCCTGCCGGCGGTCACACGTCGGGTTGGATCGCGCTCGGCCTGGCAGCAGTCGCCTTTATCTGTGGCCTGATCTATTTCCTGGGTCACGTGAATAAAGAAGAGGAGATACACATCACTCAATAGGCGGACGCTCGGGCGATGCCAAACGTTGGGAGCCACTAAGCCGGCTTCCCATCTACAGATTTGCACCCGCACCGATGACATTTATCGACGCCGTTTGTGCACAAACCAAAGCGGCTCACGTGCGCAGACGGCGCTTGCTTTGTCTGAACCACTTATCAGCTAAGGAGAGACTCGACAAAAATGTTCTTCCCACTCCTGTTGATGCTTTTCCAGCAACTTCGGGCCACGCAACCTCAATACTTCTTCCTGGTCACACTGCTTCTATTGATCGCCGGCGGCGTCGCCTGGCTGATCGCTGCCGTGCTTGGTTTCGCGCGGTCTCCGGCGTTTGGTCCGTCGGCTCGCTGGTTTTCGTACGCCGCTGTTTGCCTGATTATTTATCATCTCCACTTTTTGCTGTTTGGCGTCTTTGTGTTTTTGGGTATGTCGCAAAACTCGGTCGATCTCTCGATGGCGCTCGGCGTTGGCGCGTTCTTTAATTTATTTGTGGTGCTTGGGGCAATCTGCGCGATTATGGGCTTTGTCCGGATGACGAGCCCGCGCTAGACTAACTTTCGTTGATGAAGAAGAAATCGTTTGCGGTCGCCGCGCTCATCCTGGTCGGAAGCGCGGCGGTTCTTTTTTTGTCAGCCGCCTGTAACGGCAACGACGGCGGCGTGTCTGCGACGGGCCGGTTTGCGACGCACCGCGGCGGGCGTTTTTTCGTCGGCAATAAACCGTTTCGTTTCGTGGGCGCCAACGTCGCGGTGATGTATCGCGACGAAGATCGAGAGCGCATGCCTGAGACGATGCGGAAGGCGGCGGAGTTGGGGATCAAGGTAGTGCGCGTTTGGGCTTTCGGAGAAGGCGGGCCTAACGACGTCAAACCGATCGCCGATTTCGAAGACTGGCCGCGGCATAATTCGTTTCGACTCGCGCCCGGGCAATGGAACGAAGAGGCGTTCGTGCATCTCGACAAGGTGATTGCCGAGGCCGCGAAAAACAATATCTACGTGCAACTGTGTCTGACGAACTGGTGGCGCGACACAGGCGGCGTGACGCAGTACTTGCGCTGGGCCGACATCAACGACGCTGCCGACGATAGTTATAAGTTCGGCATCAACAACGAAAGAGCGTTTCTCTTTTACACGAATCCTGAGACGCGGCGGTTGTATCGCGAACACCTGGAGAAACTCGCAACGCGGCGAAATACGATCACGGGCGTTTTGTATCGCGACGATCCGGCGATCTTCGCGTGGGAGTTGATGAACGAGGCGCAGGTGATCACAGGGCGTTGGGCCGAGCGGCGCGCGTGGTTTGCCGAGATGAGCGCGTATCTGAAGTCGCTTGACCCGAACCACATGATCGCACCGGGCGCATGGGGTTATCGTTCGGCCGCTGAACGGCGCGAGTGGCTGGCGGATCATGCGCTGCCGGCGATCGACTACGCCGACGTACACAATTATCCGCGTGACGATCACGATAGTTTTATCGACTCGCCTGCGTCGTTGAAATCGTTCATCGAGAATCGGGCGGCGGCTGCGTTTTCGTTGGGCAAGCCGTTGGTGATGGGCGAGTTTGGGATGGGCGCTGACGGGCATACGAGCATCACGCAGGCAAATTGGTATCGCGCGTTTTTCGACGGCAACGCGCAGGCGGGTGCGGGCGGCGCGATGTTTTGGATCCTGACGCCCGATCCGCGGCGTGGTTATGGTGTTACGTATTCAACGGCGCGTGATGCAGAGTTGTTGAATGAGATCTCGCGCGCGTCGAGAGTGTTTTCGGAGTTGGAGTCAATCGAGTTGCCGCAGCATTTGCAGGATGCGTCGCGGCATCTGGTGCCGCGGCAGTTTGCGTGGGCGCGGCCGGCCGGTGATGCGGCAGCGCAGCCGCAGATGATCGTGCGGGAAGACAAGTCAGTGCTTTATCAATTCAAGCCGCAGGCGGCGTCGGCGCAGCGGTTTGAAAAGATTGGCGAAGGCCCGGGTTACATCTGGGGATACGGATCGGGGTTTGTCGAATACACGGTGCCTGAGCGGTCGGATACACGGCGTGTCAGCGAGATCGTCGTGCGCGCGCACGTCCAGCCGGTGCTTCCCATCGACGCGCCTGATGGTTTTGTGAAGACGCGCGTCACGCTTTTTGTGAACGGATGGAACGCCGGTTCGCGTCTCGTGCCCATCGAAGCGAAAGGTCAAGCGCTTGTCCAGGAGTGGCGACTCACGGGGCTGCTCTTACGCCTGCGCGCGATGCGCGGGTTGCCACTGTCGATTCGCTTCTCAGTCACGCCCGAATCCGATTGGCTCTACGGCGTCAACATCTCCAACTGGCCCGAAGGCCACGACCCGCACGACTCCCGCCCCGTCGAAGTCGAGTTGAGACATTAATTAAGTCCGTGTTGATAGATCTTCGCGGAAGGGATGGCGCCGAGTTTCAGCTCGACGACGGGAGTGGAGTGAGTGCGAAGCGCGTTGATGATGGCGTCGTTACTGAAGTAACGACGGCCGCGGGCGACGATGATGAAGTCGCCGGTGCGCAGTTCGTTGAATGCGGACGGATCGGAGAGCGAGACGCAAACCAGGTCCGTGCGGCCGGCGCGCTCGGCGTAGTACGCCGCCAATGATGGGCTCTCGCTCGCGACGCGCGCGCCGGGTTGAGCGCGGCTCGCGATCTCCGTCATCGCGTCGCGCATGCTTGCGTCGTAGAACTCGTCATGCGGGAAGTAGTAGCCCGCCCATTCCGTCCCGCCGCCAATACTGTTCGTGAACAAGCGGAAATGCGGCGCCGCCTGTATCGAACTGACGGCGGAAGCGACGATGACGATCATCGCAAGCGACGCGGGAACGTAATGTTTGAAACCGGACAGGTGCTTCGCTATCCAGCGTCCCGCAAACTGGATCCCGATCGCGGACGTGATCAGCACCGCCGGCAACACAGTCGTGTAGTAGCGCGTAAACTTCCCACCCGGAAAACAGAACGCGACGACCCACAATAAAAACCAGAACAGCAGAAAATAACGCCCGTCGCCGAGCTTTCGCCTGAACAAAAGCGGCAGACCGACGACGAACCCGGCAAGCGTAAGCAGCGGAAGCTTCACAGCCGTAAGCACGACATAGAAGTAAACAGGAATGCCATTGAACCAGTCATCAAAGCGCTGCGTGTAAAGCTTGTTCATGAACTCGTACCCGTCGTGACTCACGCGTTTGCCGCCGGCGAAGAGGCCCATCTGGCGCCACGTCTCCGGCAGCAGGACCGTCGGGCTCAGGATGAGAAACACGATTCCCATGATCGCGAAGAAGATGAAGAGCCGTTTCTTGCCGAGGCGCCAGCGCGTCTCCGGGAGCTGCTGGAACATCCAGTAGTAACACCAACTGACGGCGAGAAAGTGCGGGACGTATTTCGACGCGACCATCGCGCCGTAAGATGCCGCTGTGGCCCAGTAGTAACGATTCGGACTTTTGTCGGTGCTTTCGGCGACGCGCTGCCCGCGCAACCAGAACACGTTCGCGAGCAGGAAGAAGAAGAGTAGAAACGTGTCTTCCTTTGCGACGCGGTTGAAGCCGATGGCCGTCGGATCGAACGTCCACAGCGCCGCTGCGATCAGCGCGACTTCGACGCCGAAGAGCTCCGCGGCGATCAGGTAGATCAGGAACGCGGTCAACGCACCGGCGATCGCGCCGGGCAGTCGCAGCGCAGTTTCCGGTGCGATGCGATCGTCCGGGCGCGAGGCGACGAACGAGCTGTTGTTCCATTTTTCAGCAAGGATGATCGACGCGGCCTGGAGCGCCTTCATCAGCATCGGATGTTCGCCGTTGGCGCCGGTGAGCCCGTTTGCGCGATAGTCGGCGACGGCGTTGAGTTTGTTGAGCTCGTCTTCGCTTAGCCCTTCGGCGCTCAGACCGGTGACGCGAAAGCCAAAGCCCGAGATGACGAGAATGACGAGTGTTACGAGTACGAGTGTGCGGCTGTTGGTGAGGACACCGCGGCCGGCGAACAGTTCAGGCCGCAGGCCGGCGGTGACGATTGCTTCAGCTCGTGCTGACAAATTAGGGCTGACCTCTCAACAAAATGCGAAAGGTTAGCGGAATCGCCTGTTTGTGTCAAAGATTCGTGTTATCCGTGTTCTGCTGTAAAACACGGATTTAAGGCGATAATCTTAACGTCGCCCGCTATGTGCCGCCGCCGGTTGCGTGTCGGTCAGGTTCGACACGTCGCGTGCCTGCTGCCGCGGCTTAGCCGTCTGCAAACGCGGGTTTTCGCTGTCCCGCCGCGCCTTGTTCTTCTTGTCGGTTCGCTTGTGGTCCTTTTTCTGTCGATCCTTGTCTGACATCGTGTGTTTACCCTCCTCGATGATCTAAACAGAAGTCTTCGATAACGCTTGCGACCGCGGCACCGCGTCGCCCTGTTCATACGGCGCGGCGTTCTCTTCCGAAATCCGATACCGCAACAGCGCGCCAACACCGCCGACTTGTTCGAGCCGTGTCGCATCCTCGATGAACGTGACCTTCGCCGCTGAAAGTTGGTTCGCGCGCCGAATCAGTTCGTCTGCGACTGCGCGCTGGTCCAACGTCTCCGGCATATCATCCGTGACGTAAATCTCCAGCACTTTCCTCACCTCTTCCTCGTCGAAGCGCAGACCATCAGCCGACGCCGCGATCAGCATCTCTTCGACCTGTCCATTCGAAAGCGCGGCGATCGTGTCAGGCACTCCCGCGACCGCGAGATTGTCGCCGCGAAACTCACCTAACAATCGCTCGACCTTCTCCATGTCCGTAAGGCTGTCGTGCCGCTGGAACGCGGTCAGCGACTCGTCGAGCAACTCGTGTTCAGGCGTGTCGATGCCGAGGCTTATCACGTCTACGACCTTCTCCTGAAGCGTCTTCGACATCTGCTCTTTCAGAAGCGGAATGACGACCGCTTCGTCGCCGGCGAGAATCACGTGCTCGAGCTTTTCTTCCGTGACGGTGCGCTCGAGCGCGTCGACCACTTCCTTCGCGTGTTGCAGGTGATAGTTCTCCTGGTGCCGCTGGTATCGCGCCTGCGACCAGCCGCCCACCTGCGTGTGCTTCGTTTTGACGTTTTCGATGTTCTCCTGATCGACAGCGCGTCCGGCTGAGAAGACGAAGATCTGCGCGCGGTTCGTGTCCGCGAGCACGACGGCGTAATGACGATACTGATCGGTCAAACGCGCGAGCGGATAAAGATGCGGCCGAGGCGAAACCACCAGCCGGTTGCGTTCGAAAGGCGCTTCGAATTGACCAGCTTGAAAGTAATCGTCCAGGGCCGAGCACGCGAAGACGGCGACACCCTGCGTCGGATCGCGAATGCCTTCCTCGAGGTATCGCATGATCCGTACGAAGTCTTCTTCGAGGCTGGCGCGTTCTTCACTTTGCAACGGATAAGTCTTGATGCGTTCCGAGAGTTGTTTGCGAACGAACGGCAGGAAGTTGCGTTTGCCGTGTTCGTTCACGCGCGCGTCGAGATAGAGACTGACAACTGGCGCGGGCACCGCGGTAAAGTCCAAAAGAGTTTCCAATAACTTCTGCGGAGTACTCGTTTCTGTGGGGAGGGGTGTTCGGTTGTCTACTTTTGCGTCTGGTGTGCTCATTTCCATTTCTCCGTCTGAAATGCGTACGTCTACCTGATTGCCACATAGGTAGAAGCATTTGCAGTTCCACACGCGATTTAGCGGAGACTTTTGCGCAGAGCGGTACGGGCGGCATGAAATCCGCACAATCCGTGTACGCCGCCGCCGGGTGGGGTTGAGGACGAGCAGAGATACAGGTGTTTCACGGCTGTTGAGTACATGCGCAGGGTGGGACGCAGGAACATCTGAGCGAAGTCTTGAATGCCGCCGTTGATGTCCCCGCCGACGAGGTTTGCGTTGTGACGTTCGAGATCCGCGGGCATCATGACGCTGCGCGCGAGAATGCAGTCGCGAAAGCCAGGCGCGAAGCGTTCGATTTGCCGCTCGATCGCGTCGGTCATGTCTACAGTCGATCCGTTAGGGACGTGACAATAAGCCCAGAGCGTATGCTGACCGGCCGGCGCGCGCGTCGAATCGAAGAGCGACGGCTGAGCGATGAGGACATAAGGTTTTTCAGAGTGCCGCCCGTGCGAGGCGTTCCACTCAGATTCGAAGATCTCGGCAAACGATCCGCCCAGGTGAACTGTCGCCGCCGAAGCGCACTCCGCGGCTGCCCAGGGCACGGGCGCACTCAGCGCCCAGTCCATCTTGAAAGCGGCCGGCCCATAGCGATAGCGTTCCATCCGCCGGCGAAAACGATCGGGC
>DASRIM010000106.1:0-3449 GCA_035649995.1 Pyrinomonadaceae bacterium
CAGCTCCAACAAGCGCGCCGACGAGCCCGTGCGTAGTCGAAATAGGAAATCCAGTGATCGTCGCGAGCATCACTGTCAACCCGGCGCCGAGCCCGACTGCTAAAACAAACTGTGGCGAGGCCGCGAGTTCGTTGGGGACGAGGCCACGACCCGAAAAATTTTTGAGCAACGTCTCGGCAAGAAAGAGCGAAGTTATCGATCCTGCAAACGTCGAGATCGTGGCCCACGTAATTGCAGATTTGTAACTTGTGGTGCCGCTGCCGAAAAGCGTCGCCACGCCTTTGAAGTTGTCATTTGCGCCGTTTGAATAGGCGAGGAAAAGAGTCGCGAGGAACAGGACGGTCAGAGTGATCATGGGAGCACCTCGGGCCAGTGGGTGTTTACCTCTTTGGGTAGACCTAGTCGTTTCCGCGCTTTTTGTTCGAACGAACGCGCTGGATTGGTCATGTAAAGTCCGCAACAGCGATTGCAGATCGGCAGCCTGTTGCTGAGCATGTGTTTGCGAAACTTTATTGCGATCGCGGAGTTGAACGACTCCATAAACCCGTCGCGGAAAACGTTACCGGCGATGATGTCAGGATGTCCGGGGCAAAAGATCAGCTCGCCGCTGGCGTGCACGCGCGCCCAGTAGAACGGCATGAAGCAGCTCTCGTTGCCGAACGTGTTGAGATAGTCGGTGAAGTAGGTCTGATAATCCGGACCGCGCAACTGGTTCGGCGTGGTGACGACGACGGGCCGTGAAAAGCGTTTCCGGTTGGCGAGCACTCGCGTAAGCGCGGCGGCGACGTTGCCGTAGTCGTGTTTCTCGTGGTTCGCCGATACCCAGCCGCGCCACGCGCCGCTCGACTTCAATCCGAATTCACGCTGCAAGTGACGCTCGTAGGCTTGTCCGACGTCCTCCGTAAGAAACCAGCGAAAGTTGTAGTTGATCGCGAGCGCGTCGAAATCGCGCGCGACATCGTAAACGCGTTCCAGCACGTCGGTGGTCCATTCGCAGACGACGGTGCTCATGATCACGGCGGGCAGCGGCAGTCCGAGTTGGCGCCGCAATTCGAACAGCGCCGCCATCGAGTCGCGCGCCTGTTTGAAGGTTCCCTTTCCGCGCACTTTGTCGTGCGCCGCTTCGTCGCCGTCGATCGAAAGCAGGAAGATCAGGTTTCGCACTTTAGCCAGCGGCGTCAGGTGAGATTGCAGGAGCGTGCCGTTGGTGGAAAAGATGACGTCGAACTGTTGTTCGCGCAGCAGCTCGAGCAGCGTGTCGATGTGTTTGTAAACGAACGGTTCACCGCCGTGAACGCTGATCAGTGAATCGCGCGGCGAGAGGCTGCGCATGAGGCGGATCAACGAGTCTTCGTTCATGTGCTCGACGCGGCGAACGCCGTCGAAGAAGTATCCGTTCTCGCCCCACTGATTGCAGAATGGGCAGCGGAGGTTGCAGGCTTCGGTGGGAATGAGTTGGACCACAGTCGCTGCGGGTAGCGTGAACGTTTGCGAGCGCACCGCGGCCTCGTACAGTTTTCCCCAGACGCGCTGGCGCCGCTGGTTGCGGGCGTACAACCGAGCGAAGTGCAAATAATCGGTGAGGCGGTACCTCATTTTTGTGCCTTTTTGCGGCTAAGGAACCAACACTATCTTTCCGTAGTTCTGCCTGTTCATCATCAACTCATGCGCTTCACGGATCTCCGTCAGCTTCAGAACATGTCCGATCTGTATCTTCAACTTCCCTTGCTCGATCCACTCCAACAAATGCTTCAACGATGCGCCCATCAACGCAGGCCGCTGGAAAATCGCGCTCAGATGAAGCCCAAGCACCGACTGCGAACGAAAGAAGAGTTTCAACGTGTCGATCGGCTGCACCTGCTTGCTCGCGGCGCCGTAAACGACGAGCCTCCCCAACGACGGCAGGATCGCCAGACTATTCCGAAAAACGTCGCCGCCGACCGATTCGAGAATCAGTTGCGGCGCGCGTTCACCAATCAACTCGCGATCAAACTCCTCGTAACTGAACGCTCCGTCCGCGCCGAGATCCTTGATGCGCTGACGCTTCTCTTCCGACGAAGCAGTCCCGACAACGCGGAGCCCGAGCAGCTTTGCGATCTGAATCGCCGCCGTACCGACGCCGCCTGCCGCGGCATGAATCAGCACCGTCTCACCCGCCACGGCGCGTCCGAGAGTTATCAGCGCGTGATACGCCGTCAGATACTGGACCGGAAATGCGGCCGCCTCGACGAACGACATCGACTCCGGAAATCGCACGCACGCAGCAGAACCAACACACAATCGCTCCGCATGCGCTCCGGTGCCTGACATCGCCATCACGCGAGTCCCGACCGGCAGCGACACCTCATCAACAACGGCATCGCCAACGGCGTCGACAACGCCCGCGGCTTCGAACCCCGAAATAAACGGCGGCTTTGGCCCACCAGGATAAACGCCTTCGCGCTGCATGACGTCGGCGTAGTTCAGCCCCGCAGCTTCCACTCGAATCCGGACCTGGCCCGGCTGCGGCTCAGGATCCGGCAATTCGACCAACTCCAGTTGGTCGACCCCACCAAAAGCATTGACGCGAACTGCCCTCATCTCGATCTCTTCTCCCTTGCAATCTGACTCGCCACAAACTCCGCATCGCGCGCGATGCCGCGCAAGTAAGGCGAAGCAAACGTTCGCCCAAAACGAAAACCCAGAACAAAGAGCCCCGCCGCACGCGTGCTCTCACAATTTCTGACGATCGGGCGTCCATCCTGGTCCAGGTCGAACAGTCCTTTGAGATGGTCCAGCCCGTAACTGAAACCCGTCGCGAAGACGATCAGGTCGGGATCCAGATGCTGCCTGTTGTCAAACTCGACGGTCCCATTTTCATAACGGCGCACCGCCGGCATGCGGGTGATCAGTCCCTGGCGGATCGCGCGAACAACGGCACGTCCGGTCATCGGTTCCGTCAAACGGTTTACGCTCGGGCCGAACAGCGCGGACGGAAGCTGCTCGGGAAGCCAGGCGAAGTAGTGCACGTCGATGCCGAGTATCCAGTGCGGAAACGCGCACAAACGCGAGCGCAGCGACAGCCAGGCGCGATCGTTCTTCTGTCTTACTCGCAGCCACGTCTCCAACACCTCCGCCGCCGAAGCGCCGCCGCCGACGACCAACAACTTTCGCGTGTTCGCCAGATGATCGGCGCGTGTATCGAGACTGTGGAGCCAGCGAATCTTAGAAGCAGCAGGGTCGAAGTTCTCCGGCAATTGCTGCCGGCTGATAATGCCGGTTGCGTTGATTACGTGACTTCCTCGAATCGTAACTTCCTCGTTCGCGCCGGTGCGATAGCGCACCACGAAACCGCCGTCCTGCGACCTGCGCACCGACAGTACGGTGCAGTTGAGATTGACCTTCAGACGGTGTTGCTGCTGGTATCGCTCGAGCTCATGGACCAGAGTTTCAAACGGCAAATAAACAGG
>DASRIM010000107.1:0-7548 GCA_035649995.1 Pyrinomonadaceae bacterium
GCACATTCCGCGGCATGTGCGCGTCACGCCGTCCGCACACAGCGACGTACAACGAAGGCCCAGGCCGGCGCGAATCCGTCAACGCCTCACAAAATCCGACGTCCTCAATAAACCGCTCGGCCCCATGGACATCCTCGAGCCGACACTCCGGATCGCGCCGCCACATGCGGTCGCGATAAACCTCGATCTCCTCGGGCAACGGCGGCGGCAACATGGGCGCGATTCTATCAAAGTGAACGAGCCCCCATGTCAAATTGATTAGTTCGGTCAGATAAAAACCGCCGGACATTTTCCACGAAATGGCCGTAAACCGTTGAATTACACCAACATAGGAGCAGCGAACGCATTTGGCACGGTCGCTGCACAGGGGATTGCGCCAAGTTTTGTGTTGGCGCGTTCCGTTGAATCCCCCGTACGGAGATTTAGGTAAGTGAAGCCGACGAATCGAAAAAGACGCTTGCTCGCACTCGCATTGCTGACGAGTCTCACTCTCGGACCATCAGTCCTGAGCGGCAACCTGCTGTCCGGCGTTGCCCTTGCCAAAGGCAAATCCGGCTCGCGAAAGAGCCGGAAGCACGACAAAGTGGCGCCCGACCTTCGCGACCAGATCGGCAATACTGGCCTGGTAAAAGTAATCCTTCAGCTCGATGGAAAACCGAGCGGCCAACTCAACGCCCTGCTCGCCTCAAACGGCATCAAGATCCGAAAGCACTTCGATAAACTCAATTCATTCGCACTCGAATTACCGTCCTCAGTCGTCGAAACTCTTTCGACGTTTTCCGAAGTTTCTTTTATCTCAGTCGACAGTGAAGTTCGTTCCTTCGGCGGCCACGTGGCCCACACGACCGCTACCGATAACGTGCGCTCGATGAGCGCCGACGGCGCACTCGACGGCAACGGCGTCGGTATCGCCATCCTCGACTCAGGTATTTACAGCGCACACAGCGCGTTCACGGACACGCAGACCGGTCTCTCGCGTATCGTCGTCAACCTCGACTTCACCGGCGAAGGCCGCACTGACGATCCATACGGACACGGAACGCACGTCGCCGCCGCAGCCGCCGGCAACGGACTGGTTTCGCGCGGCGAATACATCGGCATCGCGCCGCGCGCCAAGCTGCTCAACCTGCGCGTTCTCAATTCAAAAGGTACCGGCTCCGTTTCAAACGTACTCTCTGCCCTCAACTGGCTGCTCTCCAACGGCTCGACTTACAACGTGCGCGTCGCGAACCTCAGTATCGGCATGCCGGCCGTCAACTCGTACCAGAACGATCCGCTGTGCCTCGCGGTGCGCATGCTCGTCGACCAGGGAATGGTCGTCGTCGCCGCCGCCGGAAACAACGGCAAGAACAGCACTGGTCAAAAACTCTACGGCCACGTCCATTCGCCCGGCAACGAGCCGTCGGCGATCACGGTCGGCGCAGTCGACACTCGCGGCACCGACAGCAGGGGCGACGACAGCGTCGCGAGCTACAGCTCACGTGGACCGACGCGCAGTTTCTGGACCGACGAGAACGGCATCCGTCATTACGACAACCTGATCAAGCCCGAGATCACCGCGCCCGGCAACAAAACCGTTTTTGCCCAGTCGCCAAACAATTACCTCGTAACTCAAAACCCTTCACTCGACGCACGCGTTAGCGGCAACCCGACTCGCAACCAGATGATGCTCAGCGGTACCTCAATGGCCGCTCCGCTCGTCGCCGGCGCCGCCGCGCTCATGTTCGAAGCCAATCCGACTCTCACCCCCAATCTCGTGAAGTCGTTGTTGATGTACACCGCGCAACAACTGCCGAACTACAACTTGTTCGAACAGGGCTCGGGCGAGCTCAACGTCGACGGCGCTGTCCGCCTGGCGAAACTGGTCCGCACGACCATCAACAGCACTACGTCACTCGGCGCTCCGTTGCTCACCGCGCCGGCTCCGCTTGCGCAAACGAGCATTACGACGAATCAAGGCGTCTACACCTTCTCGTGGTCCAAAGGTTTGGTTGTTGGTCAGACGTACGCCACCGGCACTGCGCTGATCACGGCTTATCAAAGGGTCTACGCGAAGGGCGTGCTGCTCGGCGACGGCGTGTTGCTCGGCGACGCAGCCGGCGTCCTGATAGGCGACGGCGTGTTGATTGGTGATGCGACCGGCGTCCTGATCGGCGATGCGGTTGGCGTGCTGATCGGCGACTCGTCGATGTTTACGAGCGGCGTCCTGATCGGCGACAGCATTTTGACAAGCAATGGAAGCTCACTCGGCGAAGGCACGTTCTTCTGCTCCAACGGCGTGCTGATCGGCGACGGTGTGCTCATCGGCGATGGCGTATTGATCGGCGATGGCGTGCTCATTGGTGACGGCGTTCTGATCGGCGATGGTGTGCTGATCGGCGACGCCATTCTGCAAGCATTCAACGCGCTGAACTCTGGCGACTCCAGCTCCGCCATGCTGATCGTGCTGGATGACGACACAGACTATCTGGGCTACTAAGCAGTATCGAGTCCCGATACAGTCCCCCCAACTGCTTATACGAAGGATAGACTCCATGTTAGCGAGCACCACTTCGATACCAACGCAGCGAGCCGCGCAATCAGCGCCGGTTTACGTCAAGCCGCTCAGAAACAGCGAGGAATCGGAAGTACTGCAATTCCTTTCGCAGCGAGCGATTCATACGGTTTCGATGATGAGTTTGATTCAAGACAACGGACTCGTGAATCCCTTCAATCGCGGCTCGTTCTACGGCTGCCGCGACTCGCAAGGGCAGCTCGAAGGCGTCGCCCTCGTGGGCCACGCCACGTTGATGGAAACCGTTTCCGACCGCGCGCTGGCGTTGCTGGCCCAGGTGGCCCAGCAATGCCCGAACACGCACCTGATCATGGGCGAGAAGGAAAGAGTCGCCGACTTTTGGGTTCACTACGCGAGCGCCGGCCGCCAGCAGCGCCTGGCCTGTCGCGAGTGGTTGTTTGAATTGAATTCGCCCGCTGCGCCGCGCGAACCCGTATCAGACCTGCGTCCGGCAACGGCGGCGGAGTTAGAGCTCGTGATGCCAGTCCAGGCCGAGCTCGCCTTTGCCGAAAGCGGCGTCAATCCAATGGACGTCGATCGAGAGGGTTTTCGCAGGCGATGCCTGCGCAGAATTCAACAGGAACGAACCTGGGTGGTGGTTGAAGACGATCGCCTGATCTTCAAGGCCGACGTCATTTCCAAAACCGCGGCCGTCGTGTATCTGGAAGGAATCTGGTTACGCGAAGAGCGTCGCAGCAACGGCAGCAGCGTGCAGTTCATGAATGATCTCACGCACAGACTTTTCACAGACGCAAAATCCATTTGTCTCCTCGTGAATGAAAACGACCAGCGCGCGCAAAGCTTCTACCGGAAGTGCGGCTTCCGCTTCCGCGCGACGTACGAGACCATCTTCCTCCCAAGGAAGGAGTTTCCACGCAACTGATTTTTTTGAAGCCTCGTCCCCCGATCCGCCCTGATAGAAGGCATTACTGCCCTCACCTCGAGCTCGACCGTGACAGATGTCCGACACTCCCGGCACCATAAGATCCCGCTTCTTCGGGCCATTCCTCTGGGTAGTAACCGGAGCCGGCAGCCTGGCGTTCCTCTATTCGCTCACACAGCTTAACGTCGCCCAGTTCGATTCTCGTTTCGTCATTCTCGTCGCGATGGCCCTGCTGCTCGCTTCGCAGATCACCGTTCCGATTCCGCGTTTGAGCTCGCAGATCTCAGTTTCGGACACATTCGTGTTTCTGCTGTTGCTGCTGTACGGCGGCTCCGCGGCGGTTACCGTAGGCGCAATCGAAGCTGCGCTGTCGTCGGTGAGGTTCAGCAAGAAACTGCGCATCGTCGCCTTCAACTTCAGCGCCGCCGCTGCGTCGATCTACATCACCAGCGCCGTGATGAACGGGATCTTTCGCAACGTCGTCGCGCTGCGCGCTGACCCGATCAGCGCGACCTTCGGCGCGGCCATCTGCACGATGGCGCTGGTCCACTACGCAACCAACTCCGGCATCGTCGCCATCGGCGGCGCGCTCAAAACCGACCAGCCAATCTGGCAAACCTGGCGCAAACATTACCTCTGGACGTCGATCACTTACTTCTCCGGCGCGATTGCGGCCGGCGTGATCGCGGCGCTGGTCTACTTCATCGGCGCTTACGCCTTTGTCATCACGCTTCCGATCATCGCGATCGTTTTCATCACTTATCGTACTTATCTGAAGAACGTCGAGACGTCGGCGGCGCAAGCCGCGCAGGCGGAAAAGCACGTGAAAGAGCTCTCGCACTACATCGCCGAACAGGAACGCATCCGCGAACAGTTTTCGCAAATGGAAAAACTGTCGGCTCTCGGCGAGCTCGCCTCCGGCGTCGCGCACGACTTCAACAACACGCTCGCCGGCATTCTCGGCCGCGCGCAACTGCTGCAACGAACAAGCGATCCGGAAAAGATCAAACGAGGCCTGGACATCATCATCAAGACGGCGGAAGACGGCGCGAAGACCGTCAAACGGATTCAGGACTTCGCGCGGCAGCGGCGCGATCACGACTTCGAGCTCGTGTCGATCGATCAGATCCTCCTCGACGCGAGTGAGATCACTCGCCCGCGCTGGAAAAACTGCGCGGAGGCGTCGAACATCCACATCACGGTCGATCTCCAAATCGGATCGAACGCGATGGTCATGGGCGACGATTCTGAGTTGCGCGAAGTGCTCGTGAACATGGTCTTCAACGCCATCGACGCGATGCCCGAAGGCGGCACGCTCACGTTATCGACTCGCGCTGACGAGCAGTCGGTCACGATCAAAGTGATCGACACGGGCGTCGGCATGTATCCGGAAGTCCGATCGCGGATCTTCGATCCGTTCTTTACCACCAAGGGCAAAGCCGGGCTCGGACTGGGCCTCGCCGTCAGCTTCGGCATCATCAGACGGCATGGCGGCAACATAGAAGTCGAATCGCAATACGGAAGCGGGACCGAGTTTCGCATCACGCTGCCGGTGGCGACGATCGCGCAGAGTGGTCCAGAAATCGAACGCGATGATCCCGCGCCGGCGTCGTCGCTGTCGAGCGACGTTTCACAGCCGGCCACTACGACGCCGCGCCTGCTCGTAGTTGACGACGAAGACTTCGTGCGCGACCTGTTGAAAGAGATGCTCGAAGGTGAAGACTGCGAAGTTCAGTTGGCGGCGAGCGGCAACGAAGCGCTGTCGCTGTTTCGCGAATCGAAGTTTGATGCGGTGTGCACCGACGTCGGGATGCCGGGAATGAGTGGTTGGGAGTTGGCGCGTGAGATTCGCCATTTGGACCATCGGATTCCGATTGCCGTCATTACCGGTTGGGGAGAAGCTGTGGGATCGAACGAGCAAAAAGCCGCCGGTGTCGATTGGGTGATCGCGAAGCCGTTTACGGCCGAGCGCGTCGCCGAGCTCGTGCGCGACATCAACGTCCAGCGCGAATCCGTGAAAGCAAAATCAGTCTCGATCGTCGCGGCGTAGCGACGATTACCTCACCGGCGTTGGCGTGCGGGCGAGCGCTCGGCGCACGCTGTCTTCAACAACTTCCAGGCGAAAAGGTTTCAGCACGTAATCGAACGCGCCGCTGCCGATCAGGCTCTGCGCCTGCTCCTGATCGCTAAGACCGGAAACGATTATCACCGGCGTGCCCGGATAAAGCTCCACTACGCGATTCAGCACGTCCAGCCCGCTTAAACCAGGCATCGAGACGTCCGTCAACACGACGTCGAACGCCTGCGCCTTCAACTTCGCCAGCGCTGCCTCCGCCGTGTCCGCTGAATGACACGTGTGGTCCTGCGAAAACAGCTCACACAGAGTTTCCCGGATTATGTCGTCGTCGTCGACGACAAGGATCTCAGCCATGATGACACTCTCCGTTATTCATCAAAGGGTCTCCCCTGGGCCAAGGGAAGGATGCGAGACTTTACCTTTGAACGTTTGCCGCAGTGAGGTGGGTTCGTAAAGCCGAATGAATCATAGCACGTTCGACGAGTCGCTGAGCGAAAGTTTCACGTTCAGCCCGGCTCTATATCGGTGTGTTATGCTTGTGCGCGCGGAGACACTCGACGATGTCAGGCACCAGCGTGAAAGCAACTGTGCAGTTTGTAATTGATGATTTGTTTGTGGGCACGAGTCCGTCCGGCCACGCGATGGTGCTCGACACTGACAAGCAGCGTTCGTCGGCGCCTTCGCCGGTGGAGCTGCTCCTGCTTGCACTCGGATCGTGTACGGCGACGGACGTGGCCGGCATCATGGCGAAGAAGCGGCAGCGCGTGACGCGCTACATCGTCGAAGTCAGCGGCGAACGGCGCGACGAGCACCCGCGCAAGTTCACGTCGATGAAAGTGCATCACATCCTGACCGGGCGCGGGCTTTCCCCAAAAGCCGTGGCGCAGGCGATTGAGCTCTCCGACACGAAATACTGTAGCGTTGCGGCAACGCTGCGGCCCGGCGTGGAAATCCAATCCAGCTTCGAGATCATCGAAGACTCATCAGACCCTGCGGGAGAAACAGATTAGTGTTTTTCAGAGTTGCTATCCTTCTGCTATTCATTTCTGTAGTAAACGCCAACGCGCAGTCAGCAAGTGAGGCAACGCTGTCGTCAGTGAGGCGCAGCGATGCTTCCAGCCGTGATGCAAACGGAAACTTGCAAAAGCTCCCACCGGCGGAGCACATGCGGCGCGCGGCGGTCTACCTGAGCGTCCGCGCCTTCACCGAAGCGCGGGCTCACTGGCAGACGTTGATCGAGAACTATCCGCAGGATCCGCGCGTCCCTGAAGCGCTGCTCGGCATCGGCCGTTCATTCTTCCTCGGCAAGGTCTACGAAGACGGATACACCGTCTTCAACGAGCTGGTCCAGAAATACGTCACTACGAAAGAAGGCCGCGAGGCGTTGAACTTCAGCGCCGCGTCGCTCCTTCGCATGGGACGCTTCGCCGAGTCAGCAGCGCGTTACATGGAATACATCGAGCGCTTCCCGAACGGCGAACGCATTGACACCGCGCACCTGAACGTGATCGACACGCTGCGTGAAGCTAATCGCCCCTCAGAAGCACTCAAGTGGGTCGCGAAGACGAGACAGCGCTTCGCAGGCACGGCAGTCGAAACCAATGCCATCTTCGCGGCGCTGCGACTGCACATCGCCGAAGAAAACTGGCCGGAGGCCGTACGCACCGCGGACGAACTATCGCGGCGACCCTTTTCGAAAGCCGTTGACACGTCGCGATCCGAAGTCGCGTATCTCCACGCCTTCAGCCTCGAACAGGCGGGCAGAAAAGACGATGCGTTCAATGCGTATCTCGCGATTCCCGACGGCATCGAATCGTATTACGGCTGGCTGGCGACGCGGCGACTCGAAGCACTCGCGGGGAAACAGCGAGCGGAGATCGTCGCCAATCGCGAGCGACAGGTCAGCAGCGCGATCGCGAGCGTGGCGGGTTCGTTTCCGGCGCCATATCGCCAGTCGATACTCAGCGCAGCGAAAGCGCGCAAGCTCGATCCGCGTTTCATTCTGGCGTTGATCAAACAGGAGAGCGTGTTCAA
>DASRIM010000108.1:0-5744 GCA_035649995.1 Pyrinomonadaceae bacterium
CGAACGTTGGTGATGAGGAGCCCCTGGTCTTCGATGCCCGTGCTATTCAAACTCTCGAGCATGGCCGCGCGAAGAGTCTCCATACCCTCGCCGGTGCGCGCTGACACATTAATAGCTCGAGGCACTCCATTACAACTGCTCGCCGCCTTGAACGAAGCTAGATCGCACTTGTTCATCACGACAAGCCGGCGATTGTTTGCCGTCTGGTCCAACAACTCCCGATCGGATGGTCCAACTTCGTCAGCGCCGTCGAGCACTACCAGAACGAGGTCCGCATCGCCGACCGCTCGCTGCGTCCGCTCGATACCGAGCGTCTCGATTCCGTCAGTAGTTTCGCGCACGCCGGCCGTGTCCGTAAGTATCACCGGAACGCCACCTAAGTCGATCGCCTCCGAAAGAGTGTCGCGCGTCGTCCCCGGAATCTCGGTCACGATGGCTCGCTCATGCTCAACCAAACTATTGAAAAGACTGGACTTACCGACATTCGGACGGCCCGCGATCGTCACCCGTACACCATCCTGAAGCAGACGCCCCGCGCTGAAACTCCCGCTCAATTTCTCGACGCCCTTAATCACCGACGCCAACGTCTCTTCAACAGCACTCACACTTGTGGGCGGCAAGTCGTCCTCAACAAACTCGAGCGCCGACTCCAGCAACACAATCACTTCCACCAACTTCTCTTTAAACGGATCGAGCGCGTTCGACAACTCGCCATTCAATTGCCGCGTCGCTTGTTTCACTGCCGCGTCAGTCTGCGCGGAGATGAGATCGCGAATCGCCTCTGCCTGGGCCAGGTTGATCTTGCCGTTCGAAAGCGCGCGCAGAGTAAACTCACCTGGTCCAGCCAGCACGGCGCCAAGTGCGAGCGTACGGTCGATGATCTGCCGCACCACCGCAGGCGAACCATGACAACTAATCTCGACTACGTCTTCACCCGTCAACGAGTGTGGCGCAAGGAAGCAAGTAAGAATCACTTCGTCGATGATCTCTTCACCACTCGTGATGCGAACGAGCTTCGCCTTCCTCGGTTCAACTTCTCCGAGCGTCGCCATCTGAGCTGCGATATGGATCGCGAGTGGGCCGGTGAGGCGAATGACGGCGAGAGCGCCGCGGCCTCTCGGTGTCGATAGTGCGACGATCGTGCTCATCGTAAATTGTGGAACAACTTCGGGGAGGGACTCGTCGTTAACTGCGGGCAGCGTGCTTCGGACTAATTCTCAACTTGCGATCTGATCCTTCGCCGATCGACTCGGTCGAAAGATCCGGACTGTCGGCGAGCGTCAAGTGGATAATCCGTCTTTCATTCGCGCTCATCGGTTCAAACGTGAAAGCGATACCTGTTTGCCGCACGCGGTTCGCGGCGAGGTTCGCCATCGCCTGGAGTTCCGCTTCACGCGTCGCGCGAAATCCGTGAACGTCGCAAACGAGCCGCTCGCCGGCGGAAAGACTGCGTCCGAAGATCTGATTGATCAAGTGCTGGAGCGCTTCGAGTAACTCGCCGGTCTGCGCTTGCAGCAGTTCAGCGTCGTTGCCCTCGATATCCAACACTTCACCGCTGATCGCGTGCTTCACCTTGACGCGCAGTTGGAGGCCTGTCGTCGCGAAAACGTTCTCGAGAAACTCTGCTGCCTGTTGCGTAGCCTCACTCATAGCTGTCTACCTTACGAACGCGATGGCACTGGATCCGGTCTCTTCTTTCGCGCCGGCGCCCCTTTCTCGGGAGGCGCCGGCACCTGATCGTCGTCCGACTTCGTGAAATGATTTATCAAGAACTGCTGACTGAAGCCGACAATATTACCAACCAGCCAGTAAAGAACTAAACCCGACGGCGCGCTCCACAAAACGTAAAGCATGAAGAGCGGCATACCGATCGCCATCATCTTCCGCTGTAATGGATCCTGCGCCGGTGCGGGCGTGACCAGTTGCAGGATCACCATCGTTCCCGTCATCAGAATCGGCAAGATGTGGATCAGGTACGGTTCAGCCGCAGAGAGATCTGGTATCCAGAGAAAACTCGCCTGCCGGAAATCCAACGAGATCGTGATCGCTCGGTACAGCGCGAACAGAAACGGCATTTGAATAAGGAGCGGCAAACAACCGCCGAGCGGATTGCCTTCTTTCATCAGCCGGAACTGCTCCATTTGCAGTTCCTTCAGGCGCGGATCGTTCTGCTTGAGCCCTTTGATCTTCTCTTGCAGCTCTTTCATCTTCGGCGCGAGCTTCTGCGCCTTCTTCATCGCTTTCGACGAGCGCCACTTCAAGGGAAAGAAGAGCGAGTAGATGACGATCGTGAAGAGAATGATGGCGATGCCGTAGCTGTTCGTCAGCTTATAGAGATACGTGATGGCCTGAAGAATCGGCACTGCCAGCGGCCGCGAAAGCCAGCCGAGAAAACCGTAGTCGATCAATCCCTCGAGATCGATCGGACGCTGGAGGCTTTGACTGATCTCCTGGCTCGAATTGGTGAGCAGGTAGTGATCTTTCGGGCCTGAATAGATCAGCGTGCGCGAACCATCCGACGGAATCGGCACCCACGCCGTGATTAGAAAACGCTTTTCGGCAGCGGCGCCTTCGGGCTTATGTTCGTAAGCAACCGTGCGGTATTCGAGGCCGTCAGTCTGTTTCGGCGGAACGGCCACCATCGCAAAGTACGTGTCCGCGACCCCGGCCCAGTCCATTGGACCATTCAACGAAAGACGATCCGGACTGCTGCTGTTGCCGTTGATCCCGGCGGCAAGATGCCGTTCCAGTTTGCCGCCGACAGTCGACACCGCTTCAGGCGCGACGGAGTAGAACGTATGGTATGCGATCCCCTGATCGCCTATGCTTGGACCAATCGCTACCTTCAACTGCGGCACGATCTGATCGCCGCGCTTCACGTGAACATTCAGATCCGTTTCGTAACGATCGGCGTCGAAAAGAATCGTCTTTCTTACTTGAACCTGGTTCGCGTCTTCGAAGACGAAGGTAAGTTCTTTCTTCTGGCCCAGGCCTAAATCGATATACGCATCGCCATTAGCTTGATCTATTCCTTCAACGCGGTATGTCGCTGAACTCAACACTGAATCCAGCGCTGCGTCGCCGGTGTGCAATTGCAACGGCACCATGCGCGGTTCACGTTTCAATCCTTCCGGAGAGATGAGCTCGAGCGGTATCTTGTCTTCTTTTTTGCCGGCGACGGAGTAGATCGCGGTACCACTGTTCTTGTTCTTCGTGATAATCCAACTCACCGGCTCGGCGCCTTGTGTGTCGAATTTAGTGACGTACAGCGGAGTCTTGATCGTGATCGTTCGCTTTGGCGCGGCGTTCAGGTTTGCGACTTGCAGAGCCGGCGTCGACGCGGACGCGGTTGAAGCCGCATGTTGTTGCGCAGGCGCGGTGCTCGCGACCGGACTGGGAGCCGCACCAGGATCAGCGTTTTTCGGAGGCGGAGTTGCTGGATAGAAAAAACTCCACAAAAACAGGATTGCCGAGGAGAGTATTAATGCTAGTAGAAGTCGTTTCTGTTGCATCTTGTAGTAACGATGGCGAAGTTACTTCACCGGGTCGTAGCCGCCCGGATTGAACGGGTGACAACGAAGCAACCGCCGTGCGGCCAACGCGCTGCCGCGTAGCGCTCCATAGCGAGAGATGGCGTCAACCGCATATTCCGAACATGTGGGAATGAATCTGCACGAAGGAGGTAAGAGTGGTGAAATCGCCAACTTATAAACTTTGAGAAATGAGATCAGAATGCTTTTCACACCACTATCGCTTACCGGGCAACGTCCCGCGCTTCCAGCCTGCCTACTTTTTCAATAATTCCGGCTAGCTCCTGGCCTGGCGCCTGAACCTTCTGGCTTAAAACCGCCGTCTTCGCATTCAAAACCCAATCGTAATTTCTCGCGAGCGTGCGCAACGACGGTTCGTTCGATCGGAACGACTCTCGAAGCAAACGCTTCGCGCGATTCCGTTGCACCGCTTTGCCCAGGGCCTTCTTTGACGCCGTTACCCCGAGACGATGTTGCAAACCCTGATTCTCAATAACGAATACTGTGATGAATACGCCGTCGTAGCGTTTGCCGTTCCTGTAGACGTGTTGGAATTCTCGGCTATCTCGCAAATAATTACGCATGCCGAAGAGCGCAGCATCCTAGTAGTGCGACGGAGTGAGCCGCTTTCGTCCTTTGGCGCGGCGCCGCTTCAACACCAGGCGTCCATTCTTGGTCGCCATGCGCGCACGGAACCCATGCGTTTTTGCACGCCGGCGATTGTTAGGTTGAAAAGTGCGTTTCGACATAGTGACGAATTTCTCCTCTAAACGAAAACGGTAAGACTAATCGCGACCTCAGTTTATGTCAAGGAATGAAGCCTGATTTAACCACTGTTTTAACCACTGTCGCCGACCCTTCGATCTGTCCGATAACGATGCTCGTTAAAAAATTTTTTGCAAGTTTCCTCGGGAACTTCAAACGAGGATGTTTTATTCGTCTACGTCCCTTGATCGAAGCGAAAGTTCTATGTTAGTCTCCGCTCGCCTTGAAAGCAGCCACCCTGTAAACAGTTGAAACTAAAAGACTTTAATGCATTACTTTAACCGGATGTGTTTTTTCCACTAGCTGTGGAAATGGTTGTGGAAAACTCTCCGGCTTTGCCCTTTGGGGTTCACAGGAAGGAACAGCGGGACAGCAACGGGTTAGAGTTCTTCGAGTAGGGCCGTCGATGCCTTCGTACGGTTCTATTACGCGGGCTTTTTCACTTTGAAGCCTTCCCTCCACGGTTTTATCGATGAACACTTCTGTAGAGACCAACGTCTGGGGACGGATACTCCACTCGCTCAAAAGCCGGCTCAATCAGCAAACCCTGGAAACCTGGTTTTCACCAATACAATTCGAAAGCCTCGACAGTTCCGAGCACATACTCCGCCTGCGCGCGCCCAATCAGGTCGTGAAAGATACTGTGGTCACGAATTACGCCAGCGTCTTAGCCGACTCGCTGAACGATATTCACTTGTCGGGATACTCTGTGGGTTGGGTGATCGGCAAAGGTGCCGAATGGGAACCACAAACGTCTGAGCCGGCAGACATCGTCGAGTCCAAGTCAGTTTCAACGAGCAGCGGAGCTGCCGCGGCCGTAGCCGCTGTCAAAGACGTTTCTTCGTTACCGCATCCCGAGCCGTCGCTGAGTTCAAAATACACGTACGACAGTTTTGTCGTCGGATCCTGCAACCAGTTTGCGCACGCGGCGTCGCTCGCCGTCGCGGAAGCCCCTGGACGCACCTACAACCCGCTTTACCTGTACGGCGGCGTGGGACTCGGCAAAACGCACTTGATGCACGCCTGCGGCCATGCAATCAAATCTCGAAACCAGCATTTGAAACTCTGCTACATCTCGTCCGAGCGGTTCATGAACGATCTGATCAACGCGATTCGTTACGACAAGACGCAGAGTTTTCGCGAGAAGTATCGATCCGTTGATGTGCTGCTAATCGACGACGTTCAGTTCATGGCGGGAAAAGAGCGCACGCAGGAAGAGTTCTTTCATACTTTCAACGCTCTGTACGATCAGCAGAAACAGATCGTGATCAGTTCCGACTGTCCGCCACGAGAGATACCGACGCTCGAAGAACGTCTACATTCACGGTTCGAGTGGGGTTTGATTGCGGATCTGGAGCCGCCGGACCTGGAGACGAAGATCGCCATTCTGAAGCGAAAGGGCGATCTGATCGGCGTGACGATTCCTGACGACGTCGCGATGTTCATTGC
>DASRIM010000109.1:0-11985 GCA_035649995.1 Pyrinomonadaceae bacterium
ATCACGCCTTTCGGATCCGGAATCGGATGTCCGTTGGCGTCAACGCCAGCGCCTGCCTCATAGGCGAGCTGGAAGTCCGCAAACTCGAACAGGAATTCGCGGTGACTCTGCGACGCATCTGTCTCGATGATCATCGCCTGCCAGCTTGTTGGCCCACCATCCACCGCGCGGGTGCCCATGGTGGCGCCTGTCTCCGGGTCTTTCCATACGGAGCCAGTCGGCTCAATCACCAAACCGGCATAGAGACCGGTCTGTTGATGGCTCGACGGTCCATAGTGATCGTGGGTAAAGACCGTGCGCAGCGTACGGTCGACCTTGTTGTTGTTGAGAACGTCGTCGGCAAACCAGCGTTGGATCGTGGTCTGTGCGCCGAGCGTGCCGAAGAATGGGTGCGCTTTCGCTTTCGGACACGTGAACGTGCCGTCGCGAACGTCACCTGAATCGACGCCGACGCAGCCGTTCTGTTTGCGAATGGCGTGAATTCGTTCAATCACTTCATCCGGACTGAAGGTGCCGTCTTCGTAGTTGAAGCCGTTGCCGGAGCCGTCGGACGAGGTTACGTCAAACTTCACGAGGTGTATGTGTTGTCCGATGATGTCCGTCGGCGTGCGAATCTGGAAGTCATCCAGTTCGTACACTCCGGGCACCAGGTTCGTGTGATAGAAGGTGATGCAATCGTTTGAATTGGCCCGGAAGAAGAACGGTTCCGGTGGTTTGGTTCCGGCCTTCATGGCCGCTACATCGGCCCAGAGACCAAGGATGCGTGACTGCGGGAAGTGCCAGCCCGCTTTGTTGATTTTCATGTCGAGTTGGAACGCGGCCGCTTTGTAGGTGCGGGGAGTTCCGACGGGATTTCCAGCACTGTCGATGCAGGGATCTGCGAAAGGAGCGCCGGGTTTGCGGGGAAGTCCGTTGAGCACGAAATTGGCGGCTGTGCCGTCGGGCTTGAAGCTCGGCTGCAACCGTTTTTCGTGATAGACCATGGCGGCAACTTCAGCGGCGGTTCCCGTTTCTGCGATCTTCTGCGCAACGGCAGTAACTATGACTTTGCTGAAGTCGAGCCGCGTCTCGACGCTGGTGGCGGTCCCACCAACGATGATGTGTCTCGGCAGACCACCGTCGTCGAGCGTGTCGAGCGGCGGCTTCGGCGGGCGATGGCCCGCGACTGCCGGACTGAAGAATGGATAACCGGGCACGGTAGCTGTCGGCATCGGCGCCATTGCCAGCGTTGGCAGGGGGACGATGGCCGGAGTCGGCGTGCCGGCTTTGATTTCACCATCAGGTAGAGCGCGCGAGCCGGGAACTGGAATTCCCGTCGCGTCGAGCACTGTTCCCGTTTCAAAGACGTCGTGTGCGCGCCACAATTCCCACATTCCCTGTGCGAAGTGCGGATAGAAGTGGCAGTGGAAGATGGAGTCGCCAACGGTTTGGTTACGGTTGCCCGTTCCGCCGTGAACGATCTCGGTCGTGAATGCGTAGCCTGGCCCAAGGCTCTGGCTGTCGAGATAAGTCGAGTTATCGTCGTCAGGTGTTTGCAGCCATTGGTGCGCATGCAAGTGGTGGACGTGATGTTCCTTTGGTCCAGCGTGTACGACCCTCATTTTCACGGGGTCGCCGATATAGCTGTGGTGTACGTTGGAAGGATCATCGGGGAACAGGACCTTCGTGGCCTTCGGTCCAGTGATGAGTTTGCCGTTTACGTCGACGGCATTAGCGGGCACGTCCACTATCTGGGCCGGGTCGCCAATAGTCCATGACGAAAGGAAAAACTCTTCGAACTTGCACTCGGTGCAAGCATGCATCGGGCCGACTCCGAGCCGGTTGGCAAGGATTTCGGCGCCGGCGCCCGCGACGCCGTAGTTGATGCCAAAGCCGTCGCGCACGCTGTGGAGCGTGTGTTTGAGAACCGGGTCCTCGAACTGCGGAAACGCTTGTACGGCTTTGAGCTCATCGTGATAGACCACGGTGAATTCGCGGAACGGCCGTTCACGATCCGGTTCCGTCTGGTTTGGTTTGAACGTCCCAGCCGCAAAACGTCCTTTGTTTGGGCCGGTGATAATGGCGTTCAGGTCGGTATGGACGATCGTGTCGCCGTTGAGCATCTTGATGATCGGCTTGCCGGCCTTCGGATGGCCCACCGGATATACGGCGTCGTAATTGAGTATCGGTTGGCCTCCGGGCGTGGTGCCGGTTTGGGCCAGCTTCATGTCTTCCGCCGTCAGTTGCGAGCGATACCATTCGGCGTTCTTTGGTTCGACGTTGACGCTGCCGAACAGGCCGAATGCTAACGAGCCGCCATCACCTTCGCCGCCGGTGGTGGCGCCGGTGCTGTACATCAGGTTGTTTCCTTCGCGTGTGGCCGTGAAGGTGTAGATTTTGGTTCCGCCCGGACCGACGAGGCTCGGAACGTTGTTTCCTACATTCGATCCGTCGGAGGCTATGCTACCGACTAGTTCCATGCCGATGACGTGTACGCCGGCGGAGCGAGTTGCAGGTTGATCGTCGTGTGCCAGTGACCCGAGAAGATTAGTAAAAGTAATCCTCAGGCAGTCGCCGCTGTTCATTCGCAAAGCGATGGGCCGTGGACGCTTATCGCCGCGCAAACGAACGTTGCCGGCGACAATTCCTTTCACGGCATCAATCGCTACGACGTCCTGCTTCAGCGCGTAGATCATGCCGCCCGGATTCACTGCTCCGAGGCGGTTGTACATGATTGCCTGATCCAGCGCGACAACGTCGGCTTTGATCGTGCGGCTACACGCGGGCAGGGGCGTCGGCGATGGCAGAGGAAGAACCTCTTCCACAGGGGGTAAGATTTGAATCGGTTCGATTGTTTGAGCCCCAACGCTCATCGCTGTAATTAGCAACAGCAGGGATGACAAAGCGATCAGGAAGGTAAGTCTCCTCCCTGGGTGGGTTTTATGTTTGCTTTTCATTTTTAGTTTTCCTCCGTGTAAAACGGGTAAGACCATGGACCAAGCTCGAGTTGCAGCTCGAGTAAGTTTGATCGCCTTGCTGCAATAGCCATGCCCGCAGGATATGGCCCACTTTTTCTATTAACTGCGATCTGGTCTATGTCTCATTGTGAGATTCGACTTCGATCCGTGTTTCAACGTGAGGCCACGGATCTGTCGGTGCGTTGGACCTTGATGCCAAACTTTTTCAGTTTGCGATAGAAGGTGGGCCGAGGGCAGCGAAGGATTTGCGCGGTGCGCCTGATGTTGCCCGAAGTGCGTTCGAGGGTTTGCAAGATGGCTTCGCGTTCGATTTCTTCCATTGAGATCATCGGCGGAATTACAAAACAGCAATGGGTTTGGCCCGGACGTTGAAGTTCATCAGGCAGGCATTCGGGCATCAATTCATTTCCCCGACAGAACAACACTGCGCGCTCGACGACGCTTTCGAGCTCGCGAATGTTGCCGGGCCAGTGATAGTGAAGCAAACGTGAGAGGGCCGCTTGCGAAAGACCTCGAATCTGCTTGCCGTACTTGACGTTGAAGCGATCGAGAAAGTGTTGAGCAATCAACGGAACGTCGTCGAGGCGCTCACGAAGCGCGGGCACCTTGATCTTGATCGTGCTGATGCGAAAGTAGAGATCTTTGCGCAATAGACCACCTTCGAGCAGCGCCGAGGTGTCTCGGTTGGTTGCGGATACCAGGCGAAAGTTCGTGTCGATCTCGCGTTCATCGCCGATCCGCCGCAGTTTTCGCTCCTGCAAGACGCGCAACAGTTTGGTCTGCAAGTGCACCGGCATCTCCGCGATTTCATCCAGCAGCAGCGTGCCGCCGTTAGCTGCTTCGATCAATCCGCGTTTGTCGCGGTCTGCTCCAGTGAAGGCGCCTTTCTGATAACCGAACAACTCGGATTCGATGAGCTCGTGTGGTATCGCGGCGCAGTTGATACGGATAAACGGTGCGGCGGAACGTTGACTCTGCGCGTGGAAAGCCGCCGCAATCAACTCTTTACCAGTCCCGCTTTCGCCTTCGATCAGTACGGACGCGTCCGAAGGCGCGGCCGTTCGGATCGTCTGAATGATCTGGTGCAGCTTCGGATCGCGCCCGACCATTCCGAAGGTCTGGCTATCGACGATCAGGTTTTGCTTGAGCGTTTCGTTCTCACGCTTTAACGTCGCCAGCTCGAGGGCGCGATTCACCAACGCAAGCAGGCGGTCCAGGGCGCATGGTTTATCGATGTAGTAGTAAGCGCCCTGTTTGATCGCCTGGATCGTGACGTCGAGAGAGCCGTGGCCGGTCATCAGAATCACTTCCGTTGCCGGCGCCTCGTTCTTTACGTGGCTGATCACGTCCATTCCAGTCGCGTCCGGCAGACAGAGATCGGTAAGCACGAGATCGAATTGCGTCTCGTGCAGGATCGCGACGGACTCGGCAAAGTTCTCTGCCGTCAGGACTTGAAAGCCTGTATCGGTAAGAATCGTGAATAACGAGTCCCTGACGTTACCGTCGTCATCGACGACCAGAATTCTCTTGCGTTGAGGTTCGTACATTTCTAATTGTTCCCACTGGGCAAGGTCTAACTGCGTTTGGGAGGTGTGCTGTAAAGCAACTCTTCCTGCAACTCTCGTACATCGCGTTTGCGCGCGTGTTTTTGCATGGTCGTGAGCGTGTGAGTAGTGGAAACTTCACAGCGGTTGGGCGCTTTTCCGCACCTTTTCAGGAAAACCGGTTCTGTTGGTTCAGCGTTGGAACGGTACTTCGTCCGGTACAACTCTTGCCGCTGATAGCCGCAGCCATGATGAAGATGCTGAGCAATGACGAAGCACGGAGCCTGTTTGACACGGCGCGAGTCGCGCGCCTGGGCTGTATCGTCAACGGCCAGCCTTACGTCGTGCCGATCAATTGCTACCTGGAGGGTGATCGACTCTACAGCCATTCGCTTCCCGGAATGAAGATCGCCGGCCTGCGTGAGAATCCTTCTGCCTGCGTTCAGGTTGACGAAATCGAGAGCGATCTCAGTTGGAGAAGCGCGATCGCTTTCGGCAAGTACGAAGAAATACTGAGATCAAGCGAGCGCACCGATGTTCTCGTCAAACTCCTGCGCCGGTTTCCGATGTTGACGCCGGTCGAGTCTGCAATTTCGATCGACGGCGCCGCGCCTGAGGTGATCGTCTTCAGCATCAACATCGAACGCCTGTCTGGAGTTTCAGAAGGATAGGACATCGGATAAACTCGACTGCGAATGCTCAACCAGGAGACAGCTTTACGAACGAACGCGAAAGCGCATCGTGACGGCGACGTCGTGCTGCGCGACGGCTCGACTGTTCGCATTCGCGTGATGCAGCCGTCGGACGAAGCAGGGCTTTGCGCGTTGCTCACATCGCTTTCTGAAGAATCACGCTGGCTGCGGTTTTACTGTCTCAAGAATAGTTCCGCCATCGCCGCCGAAGCCCATCGAGAGGCGAACCTGGATCATGCTTTCGGGCTCATTGCGTGTAGTGGTGACGACGAGCGCGTCGTCGGTCATGCGTTCTACGCCGCGGTCGGCAGGGAACGTGCGGAGGTTGCGTTTACGATCGCGAACGACTTTCAGGGACGCGGGCTCGGCAGCATCCTGTTGGGCCAACTCGCCGAGGTCGCTGCGGCAAGCGGGATCAGGATTTTCGAGGCTGAAGTCGTCGCGGCGAATCACGCGATGCTGCGCGTGTTTCGGGCCTCAGGGTTTCCGATTGAAGTCAGCGCGAACGTGGGACAGCTTCGCGTAGTTTTCCCGACGTCGTTCACGGCCGAGGCCCGTAAACAGTTCGAACGCCGCGAGTCGATCGCAGCCGTCAACGCGTTGAAGCTCTTCTTCGAACCGCGCGCGGTGGCGGTCATCGGCGCGTCGCGCGAGCGCGCGACGATCGGCGGCGAGCTCTTTCATAACTTGTTGAGCTATGGATTTAAAGGTCCGGTTTATCCGATCAATCCCGTAGCGACGTCAATCGAGAACGTACAGTGTTATCCGTCGATTGAAGACGCTCCGGGGCCGGTCGATCTCGCGGTGATCGTGGTGCCTGCCGCGAAAGTGGTTGAAGTTGCGAATGCCTGCGGGCGGAAGGGCGTGAAGGCGCTTGTCGTGATTTCCGCCGGCTTTTCTGAAACGGGCGCGGAAGGAAAGGCGCGGCAGGCTGAACTGTTGAGCGTTTGCCGTAGCGCCGGAATGAGATTGATTGGCCCAAACTGCATGGGCATCGTCAACACGAACCCGGCAGTACTGCTCGATGCGACGTTTGCGCCGGGGATTCCGCCGCGTGGGCGTGTCGGTTTCTCTTCGCAGAGCGGCGCGCTGGGTTTGGCGATCATGGAGTTCGCAAACTCGCTCGGTCTTGGCATCTCGACGTTTGTTTCCGTCGGCAACAAAGCTGACATCTCCGGAAACGATCTGTTGCGGTACTGGGAGTCTGACGACGACACGGAAGTGATTCTGCTCTACCTCGAGTCGTTCGGAAACCCGAAGAAGTTTTCCGAGATTGCGCGGCGTGTGGGCCGGAAAAAGCCGATCGCGGTTGTGAAGAGCGGGCGCTCCACGGCGGGCGCGCGCGCCACTTCGTCGCACACCGGCGCGTTGATCGCCGCGTCTGACATCACCGTTGATGCGCTGTTTCGGCAGGCTGGTGTCGTTCGCACTGACACGCTCGCGGAGCTGTTCGACGTCGCTTCGTTGTTCGCGAATCAGCCGCTTCCTCGGGGCAATCGTGTCGGAATTATCACCAACGCAGGCGGGCCGGCGATTCTGTGTGCCGATGCGTGCGAAGCGCGCGGGCTCGAGGTTCCGGTGCTGTCGGATAGCAGCCAAACGAGGCTGCGTGCGTTTCTTCCTGCCGGCGCGAGTGCGGCCAATCCTGTGGACATGATTGCGTCCGCGCCGGCGGAACACTATCGACAGGCGATCGACATCGTTGGTGCCGACGAGAACGTCGATTCGTTGATCGTGATTTTCACGCCGCCGCTTGTCACACGTGCTGAAGACGTCGCCAAACATATCGTCGACGCAGTCGAGCGGCTCGATCGAAAGAAACCTGTTCTTGCTGTGTTCCTTTCGGCCCATGAACCGCCGGCTGAATTGCAGTCCGCGAGGTTTCGCATACCTTCGTACTCCTTTCCCGAGACAGCGGCGATCGCGCTGGCACGAGCGACGCGGTACGAGCAATGGCGTCAACGGGTTGAATCTTATCCGGCCAGGTTCGCGGATATTCGTGCTGACGAAGCTGCCGCGATCGTCGCGTCAGCGTTGGCGCGTGGTGGGGGCTGGTTGACGCCGGCAGAAGTTGCCGAGATCTGTGCGTGTTACGGTCTGCCGTTGATCGAACAACGAATCGTCGCGAATGCTGAAGAGGCGGGTGTTGCCGCGGAGCAGATGGGTGGCGACGTTGCGTTGAAGGCGATCGCGCCGGGCGTGGTCCATAAGACTGAAGCCGGCGCGGTCAGGCTTCGTTTGCACGGCGGCGACGAGGTTCGCGAAGCGGCGCGTGAGATGAGCGACAAACTGAGTTCGCAGGGGCAAGCTCCGTCAGGATTTGTGGTACAGAAGATGGCGCGGCCGGGAATCGAGATGCTGGTGGGCGTCGTACACGATCCGCAGTTTGGTCCGGTGGTGGCGTGTGGTGCGGGTGGTGTTCAGGTGGAGTTGTTGAAAGACGTTTCGGTGCGGCTCACTCCGCTTTCAAACGAGGACGCTGCGGAGATGATTCACGAGCTGAAGACGTATCCGCTGCTGACGGGCTTTCGCGGCAGTCGTCCGTCTGACGTCGCGGCTCTCGAAGACGGTCTGTTGCGTGTGAGTGCGATGGTCGAAGACGTCCCTCAGATCGCGGAACTGGACTGCAACCCCTTCCTCATTCACGAAACCGGCGCCACCATCCTCGACGCCCGCATCCGCGTCAGCGCCGTCGGCCCAACCCCCCTGGTCGGCGTCAGACGCTAAATCCACTCACGGCGCGACGAAGTACACGTCCCAGGCCCAGCGAGCGATGCCGCGCACATCCTTGACGCGCGCTCGGTAACGGAATTGGTTTCAAACCGGATTGGACCAATATCAGCCTTCGTAGGCGAGATCGTCGTACTCTTCGCTACAGACCTCGCAGCGGAACGGATTGTCCAGGCCTGACAACAATGCCTCGCTGTAGAAGCTATAGTCGTCTTCATCGACGTACAACTCGCGGGCGCACATGCCGCAGCGGACCTCGTGCTGTTTGTCGTCAGTCATGACTGACGTTGCGGGGATGAGTGCTGGCCTGTCTTGACCGATACCGGAATGAAGTGTGGTCATTTGTTCCCTCCTTAGGAAATCGACTCCTAAATGAAGCAACGGTTGTGCCCTCCGAATTCAGGGCCGTTTCGGTGTCGATCTGATTAGGGCTGCGAAGTTTTCCTCAAACCCTGGGCAAATTTGGTCACTTCCACGATTCCGACTATCAGAAAGCCGCATCCGCAGATCACCAGCCAATCCGTCGTTGACGGCTGGGTAGTGCCAAGAACCGCTGCGAGTGGGGAAAAATAAACGGCGAGAAGTTGCAGCAGCACAACCACAACCACGGCAATCCAAAGGAAGGGATTCCTAAACAGACCGTCAAAGACCGTCCGGCTCCGCGATCGGCAATTGAACGTATGACCCAGTTGGATCGCGACGAGCGAAAAGAGCGCGATCGTGCGCGCGTGAGCTCCTGGACCATACACGCGCAGGGCCCAAAAGTAAGCACCTAAAGCCAGCGCCGCAAGCAACATCGATTGCCAGGCGACGAGCGTCAAAAACGGCCGCGACAGAAAAGTTGACTGCATACTTCGCGGCGGCTGCTTCATCGCATCCGGCGAGGCCGGTTCCATCGCCAACGCCAGCGCCGGAAATACGTCAGTCACCAGGTTCATCCAAAGGATTTGCAGCGGCAGGAGAGGCAACGGCCAACCCGCGGCGATGGCCGTGAAGATCATCAGCACTTCGCCAAGGTTATGTGAAAACATCATGTGTACGAACTTGGTGATGTTCGCGTAGATTGTCCGGCCGCCCTCCACCGCGCGCACGATCGTTTCGAAGTTATCATCAGCCAGTACAACGTCGGCCGCCTCTTTCGCGACTTCAGTCCCACGCTGGCCCATCGCGATTCCGATGTTGGCCCGTTTCAGTGCCGGCGCGTCGTTAACGCCGTCGCCGGTGACCGCCACTACCTCGCCGGCTTTTTGCAACGCCTCGACGATGCGTAGTTTTTCCTCCGGCGAGACACGCGCAAACACGTCCGTGTTGCGGGCCATTTCCGCAAGCCGCTGAGCTTCGGCATTCGTCAGATCGCGAGCGTGAAGAGCGGTCGGCTCCTTCGTACCGAGACCGAGCTCACGAGCGATCGCGATGCCGGTGTTCAGTTGATCGCCGGTAAGCATTACGGTGCGAATGCCGGCTATGCGTGCACGACGGATCGCGTCAGCCACACCCGGACGCGGAGGATCGATCATCCCCACGAGGCCAATGAACGTGTAGCCGCTTTCGAGCGCTTCGTCGGACGTATGGTCTCGCTTATCGTTGAAATGTTTGACGGCCAGCGCCAACACGCGCAGCGCCCGTTTCGCCATCTGCTCGTTCGCCACTTCGAACTGAACGAACGCCTCCGCACCGAGCGTTGCCGTTTTGCCCGTGACATCGACGTAGTATGAACAGGCATCCAGCACAACCGCGGGCGCTCCTTTCAACGCCGCGAAGTGTTGGCCGTCAGTAGTTCGATGCAACGTCGTCATTCGCTTTGTCGTCGTCTGGAATGGCTGTTCCGCAACTTTCGGATGGAGCGCCCGTTCGTTTGAAACGTCGAGGCCGAGTGCATCGGCGACGACGAGCAGCGCGGTTTCCGTCGGATCGCCGATGGTGCGTGTTTCGTCGGTTGCGCCGGCGCGAAAGGCGGCTTCGTTACAAAGCACTCCGATTCGTACCGCCTGTTGCAACAGCTCATCGGTTTCGAGTGGCTCGTCGAATTCCGCGATCTCGATTTGCCGCCCGTCGGACAGGTAATACTCGCGCACCGTCATGCGGTTCTCGGTGAGTGTTCCGGTCTTGTCCGTGCAGATCACCGTCGTGCTGCCGAGAGTTTCGACAGCAGAAAGACGACGCACGATCGCGCGTTGTCGAGCCATGCGCAGGACGCCCACGGCAAGAATGAGAGTCGTAACGGCAGGGAGACCTTCCGGCACGGCGGCGACTGCCAGACTGATTCCGACCTCCATCATCAACCAGAGACCATCGCCGCGCAGCCAGCCCGTGATCATCACGACGGCGGCGATTATAAGAACGAGATAGACCAGGCGACGCCCGAGTTGAGCGAGTTGTATTTCGAGCGGAGAGCGATCTTTAGTAGACGTGGCAACGAGTCGTCCGATCTTGCCGAGTTGAGTGGCGGCGCCCGTGTTCACAATGACTCCGACGGCCCGGCCTGCGGCGATAGAAGTTCCGAGGTAGACCATCGAGCGACGTTCAGCCAATGGTGTTTCGCCTGGAACGGCCTCGATGTTTTTGGCGACGGTCGCGCTTTCACCCGTTAGCGCAGACTCTTCTGTTTCGAGACGCACTCCTTCAACGAGTCGAGCGTCAGCAGGAACACGATCGCCGGCGTTTAGAATGACGACGTCGCCGGGCACGAGTTGTTCGGCGTCGACTGTTGTTTCGAAGCCGTCGCGCCGCACGCGGGAGTTTGTGTGCGTTTGGCGGCGCAGCGCCTCGAGCGCGCGCCCTGCCTGCCATTCGGTGGTAAAGCCGATTGCGGCGTTAAGAAACAGCACGATCAGGATCGCGATCGCCTCCGGGCCATCGCCGGTGGCCCACGCTATACCGGCCGCGACTGCGAGAAGCGCAATCACGATGCTCCTGAATTGATCGATCAATAAACGCCAGGCTGGACGCGGCTTTATTCGTTGAAGAGCATTGAAGCCGTAGCGGAGTTGCCGCGCATCGACTTCAGACTGGGCGAGGCCGAATTGCGGGTCCACATTGAGCGATTCACACACCTCATACGGCTCCAGCGCGTGCGACTCAGAAAGATCGGGCTGCGATATCACGTTGTTCATCAGAGCAAGGACCGTGCCTCTGTTTCAATGGGTTCAAAAGACACGGATGCGCGCGGTTCTTTCTCGATCCCGATCCAGCGAATATAATGAAATCCGATGCCCCTGAAGAACGCGAACGAACAAATACTAGTCGTCGACGATGATGAAGCCATTCGCTGGACTTTGCGTGAAGCGCTACAGAGTTGGGGTTTTACGCCAAACGAAGCTGGTTCCGTCGAGGAAGCCTTAAGACAATTCAAAGCGGAACTTCCTGCCGCAGTCCTGCTCGACATCGATCTCCCTGACGGTTCCGGGCTCGACGTGTTGCGCGAACTTAAACGCGAACATCCCGAGTCGATCGTGATCATGATCACAGGGAACGTCCAGATCGGTAACACGATTTCGGCGCTGCGCGGCGGCGCGTACGACTTCATCGCCAAGCCCATTAACCTCGAAGAGCTCCGCGTCACCATCCGCAACGCGCTGGAGACGCGGCATCTCCGGAAGGAAGTTGCGCACGCGCGAAAGGAGCGAGCACGCGAGTTCAACTTCAGCCAGATCGTCGGCGAGTCGCCGGCGATGAAGAAGATGTTGGGCCTCGCGGCGAAAGTCGCCGAAAGTGAAGTGTCGTCAGTGTTGTTGCAGGGCGAGTCGGGAACCGGCAAGGACCTCGTTGCGAAAGCGATTCACTATGGCTCCGAACGAGCCGAGGGTCCGTTCGTGGCCGTCAACTGCGCGGCTCTTCCGGCGACGTTGATCGAGTCGGAACTTTTCGGATACGAGAAAGGAGCCTTCACGGACGCGAAAGCGCGCAAGGAAGGGCTCTTCGAACAAGCGGAAGGCGGAACGCTTCTGCTCGACGAGATTGGCGAGCTCGAGCTCTCGCTTCAGGCAAAGCTGCTGCGCGTGCTCGAGGAAGGCGCATTTCGCCGTGTTGGTGGTCTGCGCGACATCCCGCTGGACGTTCGCG
>DASRIM010000110.1:0-5445 GCA_035649995.1 Pyrinomonadaceae bacterium
TGCTGGGCTATGCGCGCCAATCGAGCCGACAGATCTCCGCTCTCGTTCGCGCAAGTCACGATCCGGATGAAACAGTTAGAAACAATGCAACGAGGGCGCTCGGGGTTCTCGCAGCATCGAATGCAAAAGTGGCGGCACGAATTCCGGCCGGCGGGTTTATCGAGATGCTCAGTTCCGGCTCATGGACCGATCGCAACAAAGCAGGATGGGTGCTCGCCGCCTTAACAGGAAGCAGAGATCCGAAACTACTGGCGCGGTTACGTTCTGAAGCGTGGGTGCCGCTTATGGAGATGGCCCGTTGGCGAAGTGTGGGACACGCATACAGCTTCCGGATTCTCCTGGCGCGGATTGACGGGATGGAAGAAGAGCGTGCACAGCAACTGGCTAATGCCGCCAACCCAGATGAATTCATCAACGCATTGCGAAATCGACCTAAAAACTAGAACTGGCCTGTTGGCCTCACACCGCCCGCCTAAGTGGCGTTATTCGTATCTCAGCGCCACCAGTGGATCGACTTTCGTTGCCCGTCGTGCAGGGATGAAGCAGGCCAGCAATCCCACCACGATCAAAACGACGGCGGAAATGCCAAACGTCATCAGATCGGTGGGCGCGACTCCAAACAACAGGCCCCTCATCAAACGTGTGACCACTAATGCGCCGGCGCACCCGATCATTACCCCTATCAGCGTCAATTTCATCCCCTGACTCATCATCAAACGCAAGACGTGTCGAGGTGTTGCGCCGAGCGCGAGACGAATTCCAATCTCTCTCGTCCGTTGCGAAACCAGATACGCGATCACTGCATACAGTCCGGCGGCGGCGAGCAGCAATGCCGTTGCCGCAAAGACTCCCAACAATCCGAAATTAAACTTGCGTGTGGCGACCGCCGCGGAGAGGAACTGTTGCATCGGTCTGACACCCGCTGTCGCGACGTCCACATCCACGCTGCCGAGTTCTTTGCGGACAGTCGATGCAAGTGCCTCAGGTTCAATACCTGTGCGAACGACGAGGCTGAGATTATTCGCCATGAACGGCACCGCCGATTTTGGGGCTTGCGGAATTGGTCCATAGAGTGTCGGCATCGGCTCGTCAGTCAAGCCCATGTGCTTGACGTCTTCGACAATGCCGACGATTTCGTACTCGCGCGGCGGATTGCCGTCACCCATGTTGATAAGCACGTGCGCACCCAAAGGATCATCCCCGCCGAAGAACTGACGCTGTAGCGCTCGATCGATGATGATTACGCCCGGCGCATGCTCGTTGTCGCTGTCAGCGACGTCGCGTCCACGCACAATCGGGATCTTCATCGTTTCGAAATAGCCTGGTCCAACCCAGCGATGCTGCGCGAACGGAGTTTCAACTGCCGTAACGGGCGCACGACCAGCGATTGTGAACGTGGTCCGCGCGATCAATCCACTCAACGGCAGCGCACTCGCCGCGCTAACACCTTCTACTCCAGGCAATGCGGCAACGCGTGGCGCCAGCTTGTCGTAGAAAGTCTTCACCGCCGCACCGTTTGCGTAACGCGCCGCAGGCAAAGACAAACGCACGGCCAGAACACGATCAGCATCGAAGCCCGGATTGACTCCGCGCAGTTGGCTGAAACTCTTGAGCAGCAAGCCGGCCGCGACCAGCAGCATCAACGAAAGCGCAATCTCGCTCACGATGAACACACTGCGAACACGGTTGCGCGTTTCGCCGATCGCATCGCGCCCGCCTTCCTTCAGGTCAGAGTTGAGATCGCTGCGCGTTTGTTGAATAGCCGGCGCGAGGCCCAGTGCGAGCCCTGCAAACAACGTGACCAGCAGTGAAAAGAGAAGTACACGACTGTCGATACTCACCGCGGACGCGCGCGGAAAATCCGCCGGACTCACTGCCAACAACAGGTCCTTGGCCCAGAACGAAAGCACCAACCCGAGTCCACCGCCCAGAACTGCGAGCAACATGCTTTCCGTCAGCACCTGACGCATCAAGACCTTGCGCCCGGCGCCGAGCGCGGTGCGGATCGCCATCTCCTTGTGCCGTAATGCCGTGCGGGCCAACTGAAAACTCGCGAGATTTGTGCAGGCAATCAGCAACACGACGAACACTGCCGCGAGGATCAACCAGAGTCCTTCGCGGTAACCACCGATGACCTCGTCCTGCAACTTCAGCACGCGCGGCGACGCGATATTCCCGTTCTCATCCGGATAAAGCTCACGCAGACGATTGGCGATGGCGCCGAGATCCGCCTCCGCCTGGGCCGGCGTAACGCCGGGTTTGAGTCGGGCTACGAGTCGTAGAAAGTTTGAGCCTCGTTCTTTTCTGCGCGCATCCTGGTCCATTCTCAAAGGGACCATGATCTCGATCTCGGCATTGGGAATGACAAAGCGTGGCGGCAAGACTCCAACTATCGTGTACGGATCGCCGTTGAGCGTCAGCGTTTTGCCCAGCACTTCGCTTGTGCCGCCGAACCGTTTCTGCCATAGACCATAGCTCAGCATGACGACGCGTGAGTTGCTCGGATTGTCGTCGTCAGGGACTAGCCCGCGCCCCGCGGCGGCCTCGACACCCAGCATCTGCATTGCGTTCGCCGAGATTCGCACTCCCTGCAACCGTTCAGCTTCGCCCTGTCCGGTCAGGTTTGCGGGCCAGATCGCGAATGGTGCAACCTCGGCAAGCGTTTGGTTTTGGTCTCGTGTGTCGATGAAATTCGGAATTGAGAAGAACGCACGATTAACGGATTTGCGTGTGGCCCAGATCCACACCAACTGATCCGGTTGCTTGAAAGACAATGGCTTCAGGATCACGGCATTGACGATACTGAATATCGAGGTGCTGGAAGCGATCGCCATCGCCAGTACAAGCACGACGAGCAATGAAAATCCAGGTCGTTTGCGTAATGAGCGAACAGAGTAGCGAATGTCTCTGAGCAAGCCTTCCATGGTCACACCTCCACTTGGCGTTCTAACTCGCGTAACGTTCGTCGACAGACATAATGAAGACCAGAGTTCCAACCAGTCCGATCAATCCCGCAGTAACAAACGGCACTTGCGGTGCGATCTTCCAGAGCAATCCACCGATGGCCGCTGCCGGAGTGATCGAAAGACTGCGAACGAGGTAATAGAGACCGACTGATCTCGCGCGAATGTTGTCGTGCGCGAGATCCACGATCATCGCTTTCCTTGCAGGCTCGCCGATTTCACGCAGGCCGCCGATCACGTAGGCGGCGATTAGCCATGCGAAGTTTGAAGCGAGAATGATGGCGACGGGGAACAGCGCAAAACTCAAAAATGTCAGAACGACAAAAGGTTTGCGCCCGATTCGATCAGCGATCCGTCCCGCCGGAATGTAAACCAGAATCGACGTGATCATTTGAACAGCGATTAGAGTGCCGTACGCTGCGATGCTGATGCCGTGAATGTTGGTTACGTAAAGTACGGCGAGTATCCCGGTCATGCCCTCGCACGTTCTGATGATGACGTCGGAAATCAGCAGACGCTTCAGTACGCGATGAAACGAATGCCAAACGCCGCGCATGTTCATCGCGTGTGGTTGCTGGTTCGGAGCTCGGATTTTGAGTACGAGTACGAGCGTCGCGGCCGCCAGGACGAGTGTTATGATCAGACCAGCGTGGATGCCGTTCACCAGGCCCATCGAGGCGATGAGAAAACCGCCAACGATTGGCGCGATCACTATCGGAACGCGTTTCAAGATCGACTGCAGAGTAAAACCCATGGCCCGACGTTCGGGCGGCAGGGAATCGCCGATCACCGCAAAGATCGCCGGCGAAGCCATGCTTTGCCATGCCATTACTAACGCCAGACCGACAAACAGGAACGGCCAGGAAGTGCTGAAGAGATAAACGAGATAACCGAGCGAGGCGAGTGCAACGAAGATCAGGAAAGCTCGACGCCGCCCAAAACGATCGGCAACAAATCCGCCTGGATACTGGTAACAAGCATCCAAAAAATGTTCTGCCGTGCCGAAGAGACCGATCATCGGTGTGGTCGCGCCAAGCGCTTCAAGATATTTAGGCAGAAACTTCTTCCACAGTTCCTCACCGAAGCCGAGCAGAAATACCGCCGCAGACGCAATCGTCACGTTGTGTTCGAGTGCGAGGTAATCGGCGGCGCGCAGGCGCCAACCGGCTGGTTTACTTTTTAGAACGCTTTCCATTTCGTTTCGTCTTGCGTCCGGGTTTCGCGGAGTCTTTGCTCAGCAATGCGTGCAGCCCGTCAAAAACGACGCCCATCTGTTGCAGTAACTTGCGATCGTCTCGCAGCACCTGGCTGAGCCCGTTGATAATCGTGTTAAGTCCAGCAGCCTCGAGACGGTGAAACTTGTCGTCTTTCAGATCGACGTCGTGAACAATCTCGGCGATCTCACGGAGGCCTTTGTTTTCAGTCAGGCCAAACCGCTTCAGCATCGTCTCGAACGTGCAGTCTTCGCCCTGATGCGTAAACTCGGCTCCAAACATGTCGAAGGGAATCGCACCGTCGATCGTTTCGCCTTCGGCGACAAAATAGAAACGCGGGCGCTTATCGATGAACTGTTTGATCAGCCATGCTGATGCGAGCCGGTCGATGTGGAGATTGCGGCGCGTGACCCAGCGTTGGCCTTGATACTTCGCGACGTCGAGCTTTCCACGCCTGGTGTCTGACGATGATGTAGTTGTTTTCGGTCCCTGGGCCGCACGAAGTTCCTTCTGACATCGCTCGAAGGCGGCGAACGCGGCCGCACGGCCTTTCGCGCTAAAGAAGTCATTTCCGGCGATGCGTTGTAACTCGCTGTGTAATCTGTCGATCTCACTTTCGTGCGCCGCCAGGCGTCCGGCGGAGAGGTGTTTACCGCGAGACTGTTCGCGAATTGCGCCGGTCAGACCGTCGAATTCCGCCGCCACCGCGGCAAACTCGTCGTCACGTGCTTTACGAAACGCAGCGACAATCTCCTGATCGGTCGCACCCTCGACTGACGCGGCCTTGAAAACTGAAGCCTCACCTCCTGACGATTCGATCTCCTGCTTCAGCCATTGAAAATCTTCGTGGGACTTCTCGGTCGCGGGCAGGACATAGACCGAGTTTTTGATAGCGATCGCCCCGAGCTTTTGGAGCTTGCGCCAAATGCGTACCCGCAGGTTCGTCGGCTTAGGAGGCAGTTGGTGAATGAGCAATATCCACTGCGGCTTTGTTGTCGGATTCTTATCTGCCATACGTAACGTGTAATAGAGTGTAACGAGTGTTACTTTTTAATGCAAGATTAGAAGGCCGAGGATAGCGGCGACACCGATATGGTCTAGGTGTTTGCGCGGAGGACTGTGAGTACGCGGTCGAGTCGGTATAGGCCGGCGCCGAGAGATGCGCTCACGGCCGCTTCGAAGATTTGATCGTCGGAGTAGTGGGCGCGATGCAGTTCGCGGATGTCGTCATCGTTCACCATAAAGGCATGGTCTGCAACTTTTTGGGC
>DASRIM010000111.1:0-5396 GCA_035649995.1 Pyrinomonadaceae bacterium
CGCATCAACCACAAAACCCGGACGATCGCTACCGCATGGAGTTTCTGATCGCCGACGCATTTCTGCGAGCCAAAGACTTCGATTCGGTGATTCCGCACGCCACCGAAATGATGACCGCAGCGCGCGCGTTCGCGTCCACCAACAAAACGGAACAATTCAAACGCGACGACATGTTGGTGAAGTCCGGCCTGCTGCTCTCCGATGCATACGTCAGAAGCAACCAGAAGGAAAAAGCCATCAGCCTGCTCGAGGAGATGCGCCGCCTTTCGCTGTCGCTGCCGTCGGCGAATCTATATAAACGGATGACGTACCGGTTGCAGGGCATTCACCCGGATCTGGATCCGCTGAAACTCTTCCAGGAAGCAGCGGCCCTTCCGAGTACGTCTCCGCCGGAGATCATCTCTAGTCAGTGGATCGATCAACAGCCGGTGAAGCTGACGGATCTGCGCGGCAAGGTGGTGCTGCTCGACTTTTGGGCGCCGTGGTGCGGACCGTGCCGTTACACGCTGCCGAAGTTCTCGAGCTGGCAGAACACGTATAAGAACAAAGGACTCGTCGTACTCGGCGTCACCAAATACTACGGACACGCCGAGCAGCGTCCGGTCACGCAGAGCCAGGAATTGGCCTACTTGCGCGAGTTCAAAAAGAAGAATCGCTTGCCGTACGGTTTTGTCGTCGGCGATTCGACCGAAAATGATTTGAATTACGGCGTCTACTCGATTCCGACGTCGTTTCTGATCGACCGCAAAGGCGTAGTGCGTTTCATCTCCATCAGCGCAGACGAAGAAGAGTTGGAACAGATGGAGACGATGATCAAGAAAGTCATCAATGAGCAGTAAGGTTTAAGACGATGGAAGACCAGGGAATTACTTTATTTCGAATCGCGATTTCGTTTGCGGCGGGAGTACTCTCGTTTCTCTCGCCGTGCGTTTTGCCCCTCGTGCCCGGCTACATATCGCTGATCTCCGGCGTCAGTATCGATTCGCTGAAAGAAGGCGCCAGCAGCAAGCGTGCGGTGATCTTCAACTCGCTCGCGTTCAACGCCGGGCTGTCGGTGATCTTTCTTCTGCTGGGAACGACCGCGGGCCTGGTCGGCGCGGCCCTGACGACGAATCCCTGGGTACGCATCATCGGCGGTCTCGTCATCATCGCTTTCGGACTGCAACTCATCGGCGTCCTCAGGATCACCGCGCTCTACAAAGACACGCGTCGCTTCTCCGACGATAAGCCGCGCGGCATGTTCGGATCGGCGCTGCTCGGGATGGCTTTTGCCGCGGGTTGGACGCCCTGTATCGGACCGATTCTCGGCGGCATCATCGGCCTGGCCGCGACGAGCGGCGGCTGGCGCAGCGGGCTCGTGCTTTCTGCTTTCTATTCCGCTGGACTCGCTGTGCCGTTTCTTCTGACTGGTCTCGGAATCAATCAGTTTCTCGGTTTCTACAAAAACTTTCGCAAGCACCTGCACAAGGTCGAGGTCGTTTCCGGCGTCGTGTTGATTTTCGTCGGACTGCTCGTGATGAGCGGAAAGTCGACGTTGCTCACGAGTGGCGAGTTCGCGAAAGTGATCCCGAACGTGGAAGGATTACTGACGAGGTTCTTCGGCACAACGCCGCCGCCAAAGGCGCCCGACGCAAATGCGAAATACGATCCCGTTCCTGAAGTTCAGTTTCAAACACTCGGCGGGCAGCCGTACCGGCTGCAAGATCTTCGCGGCCAGGTCGTGCTGCTGAACTTCTGGGCCACCTGGTGTATCCCGTGCCGCGAAGAAATACCATACCTGAACGCGCTTCAGCAGGAGTTGCAAGCGCAGGGGTTGAAAGTCGTCGGCGCGTCGACCGACGATAGCGCCGATGGCGTCAACGCTTATCAGCAGGAAGTAGCCAGGTTCGAGTACCAGGTTTTGATCGGCGGAGACGACGCCAAAGCGAAATTGCAGCATCCACAACTCCCGACTACGTACCTGATCGATCGTCAGGGACGCATTCGTCAGAAGATAATCGGCTCGCGCGACAAGGCCGGGTGGGAAGCGGCCGTCAAGCCGCTGCTCGAAGAAGCGCCGGCCACAGCGAGCGCCGCGAACTAAACTGTCGGAATCTTCAGGAGCAACAACATGAAGAAACTATCGATCACCATCCTCGCTCTCCTAATCTTTTCCCTTGCGGCCTACGCGCAAGGTGGTCACGAGTATTCTCCGCTCGTCGAGAAGACCGTCGACTACAAAGAATGGAGCCTGCCCGACCTCAAGACCGACAAGCCGGTCGAACTTCGTTCACTGCTGAAGGGCAAGAAGCTGGTGATGATCGTATATTTCGCGCCCTGGTGCCGGAACTGGAAGTTTGAAGCTCCCATCGCGGCGAAGCTTTACGACAAGTACAAAGAACAGGGATTTCAGGTTATCGGCGTGAGTGAGTACGGTACGAAAGACGAAGTCCGCACTTTCTTCGGCGAGGCTGGCGCGCCGTATCCGGTTGTCGTCGAATCCGAAGGGCGCGACGTGCGCGACAAAACAGCTCATTACGGATACCGCCAGTTGACCGGCGATACGCGTAATTGGGGCTCGCCGTGGAACATCTTTCTCGAACCTGAGAAGGTCAACAAGAAAGGCGAAGTTCTTACCGAGAAGGCGTGGGTCGTGAACGGCGAATTGGTCGAAGAGGAAGTGGACAAATTCATCGCGTCGAAAGTTCAAGCTCCATCCACAGCGAAAACGGATCCCAAGTAAGTCTGTGGATCACTTGACCTAAATGAAACTTCGCGTCCTGTATCACGGCCATTGCTTCGACGGCGTCGCATCCGCCGCAACGTTCACCCGGTTCTACAAAGAACGTATCAATACGCAAGCCGAGGTCAACTACACCGGGCTCCTGCACCGGCCCGGGAATCTCTTTGACCTCGCGATGTTCGACTCCGACGAGAACGCCATTGTCGATTTCAAGTATGCGGCGTCAGAAAAGCTGACGTGGTGGTTCGACCATCACGAGTCGGCGTTTTTAACGCCGGAAGACGAGGCGCATTTTCGCGCTGACAAATCGGGGCGGAAGTTTCTGGATGCGACGAGAAAATCGTGTACGGAGTTTATTGCGGACGTTGCTCGCGAGCGTTTCGGTTTCGACACCACACCGATCGAGTCGCTGATTCACTGGGCGCATGTTATTGACGGCGCGCTTTATGAGTCGCCGGCGAAGTGTGTTGAGTTAAAAGAGCCGGCGCTGCAACTGATGCAGGTGATCGAGGCGGATCCGGACGACTTGTTTATCGAGCAGATCATTCGCGATCTCACGGCGCAGTCGCTCGACGACGTTGCGACGAGCGACGAAGTCCAGCGCCGGTTTCGGCCGATTCTCGAGCAACACCTCGAGACGCTCCAGGCGATCAGACGAAAAGCGACGTGCGCTAATGCTGTTGTCCAGTTTGACCTGGTGGACGAGGGTTACGAAGGGTTCAACAAGTTCATTCCGTATTACTTGTATCCGGAGACGACGTACTCGGTCGCGCTGACGCGCGGGCCGCTGCGCACGAAGATTTCCGTAGGATCGAATCCGTGGGCGCCAAAGCCGCGCACGCACAACATCGCCAAGATCTGCGAGAGATATGGTGGCGGCGGACACGCCGTCGTCGGAGCTGTCTCATTCAAACCAGAGGAAGTGGCAGAGGCACGCGCTGCTGTGAAAGAAATCGTTGCGGAACTCTCGTCCTGAACACGGATTAGCGAGCCATCAATTCCTCGATCTCTTCCGCCTGTTTCGGAACCTTGTTCGTCAACACCTTCGGACCGTTATTCGTGCAAAGCACGTCGTCTTCAATCCGCACGCCGATCCCCAGGTACTTCTCCGGAACGTCTTTAGTATCGGGAGCGATGTAGATCCCGGGTTCGACGGTCATCACAACACCCGGCTCGAGCGCGCGCGATTCCTTCCCGTAGTAATAACGTCCGACGTCGTGAACGTCGATGCCGAGCATGTGCCCAAGCCCGTGCATGTAAAACTGCTCGTGCTTCTTCTCCTTGATCAACTCCTCAGGGTCGCCCTTCAGCAAACCAAGCTCGACCATTCCCTCCGTCAACACTTCGATCGAGTGCTGTTTCAATTGGTCGTGCGTGACGCCTGGCCGCACCATCTCGACGCACTGCATCTGCGCCTTCAACACGAGGTCGTAGATGTCGCGTTGCGCCTGTGTGTAACGTCCGTTGATCGGAAACGTGCGAGTGATGTCTGACGCGTAGCCCTTGTACTCAGCGCCCGCGTCGATCAACAACAGGTCACCCTCACGAAGCTCGCCGTCGTTGTTGATGTAATGAAGCACAGTCGCATTCGGCCCGGCGCCCACGATCGACGTGTACGCTGGACCAGCAGCGCCGCGCTGGCGAAAGACCTGCTCGATCAAAGCCTCGAGCTGATACTCCTGCATCCCCGGCCGCGCGGCCTTCATCGCTTCACAGTGCGCTTCGGCGGCAATGTCGGCAGCGGTCTGCATGATCTCGAGCTCGTCAGGGCTCTTGATCACGCGCATCTCGTGAACGATCGTTGCCGGATCGACGATCGTTTGCGGCGGATGAATCGGTTTGCGGTTCACCGCGCGCATCGCCGCGATCTCGCGAACGATCGTATCGTCGAGCTCGCGATTCACGCCGATGCGGTAATAAAGAACTTCAGCGCCGTCGAGCATCTCGCGTAGCTTGGCGTTGAACTCCGCAACCGGAAAAGCTTCGTGCGCGCCAAAGTCGCTCACTGCTCCTTCAACACCTGCGCGACGTCCATCCCAGATCTCTCTTTCCGGATCGCGCGGCCGCACAAACAACGTGTACTTGTCGCCCTCGCCACGCTTGATAACGGCGATTGCTTCCGGTTCCTCGAAACCCGTCAAGTAAAAGAAGTCGGAATCCTGACGAAAACGATAATGCGTGTCGTTCGAACGCGTGGCTTCGCGAGCGGCCGGAATAATGGCGACTGACTGCGGCGCCATGCGCCGCATGAACTCCTCGAGTTGTGGTCTGATCATGCGCGGCATTGTACCTGAACCACGGATTTAATAGATAATGAGCGCCATGCAGACGCTTCTGTCAGAACGGTTTCACGGCATCGTTTCTCGTGATCCATCGACTGGAGAGGAAATCGGCCGCGCCGCACTAATGACCGCGCCGGACGTGGCGGCGGCAGTGCGCAGCGCGCGGCTCGCGCAACCGTCGTGGGCGGCGCTTTCCTATGGCGAGCGGGCAAGGTTTATCTTGCGAGCGAGAGAGATCGTTCTCGCGCACACCGAAGAGATCGCCGGCCTCATTTCACGCGAGACAGGCAAGCCTCCGGTTGAAGCAATCTCGATGGAAGTGGTTCCGAGCCTCGACCTGATGAACTACTTCGCGCACAACACAGAGCGGCTGCTCGCGCGACAGAAGATCG
>DASRIM010000112.1:0-3386 GCA_035649995.1 Pyrinomonadaceae bacterium
CGCGCGTTCGCCATCGCTTCGATCAGCGTCAGCGGCGTGCCTTCGTTTAGCGATGTCAGGGCGACGACGTCGAGCGCCGGATAGAAGTACTCCGGATCTTTTCGTCCGCCGGCGAAGATGACCTTGTCTTTTAAACCCAGCGACTCCGCCTGCTGTTCGAGAGCGTTTTTCAGTGAACCGTCGCCGATGATCACGAACCGCAGCCGCGTATCTGATTTCAAACGCGCCGCGGCGTTCAGGAACATCCGGTGGTTCTTGATCTGCGTCAACCGGCCGACGATCCCGATCAGGATCGTCTCGTCGTCGATGCCTAATTCCTGCCTGAATCGCTGACGACGCGTTGCGTGATCGGCAAACACTTGAAGATCCAACCCGAGAGGAACGACCTTGATCTGTCCCGGGCGTCCGACGCGAAAGTCGTTGCCGATCTCCGCGCCTTGCTGCGCGCTGATGACGATCAAACGATCGGTCACCATTCGCGCCAGCATTCGTTCGATCGCCAGAAAGAGGCGCGTCCGAGCGCGGCCATAATAACTATGAAAAACGTGACCGTGATAAGTGTGGACAAACTTGCACCGCCGCGGGCGGCCGGCGAGCGTTCCGGGCGTCAGCCAACGGTAGAAGAGACCCGCGACGCGTCCGACAGTCCCCGCTTTCGCCGTGTGCGTATGAATGATGTCCGGACGCTCGCGTAGAAACAGTCGAAAAAGTTTCCAGACGGTGATCGCGTCCTTCAACGAGATCTCGCGGCTCATCTCGGGAATGTAGAACGGCTCGACACCGGCTTCGTCAGCGAAGTAGCTCATGTCTTCTTCGCCCTCGGGAACAGTACCGGTCACCAGCAGCGAGCGATAATTTGCATCCTGCAACGCGGACGTCAACCACACGACATGCTTCGCCGGCCCGCCGACATTCAAGCGGGCGATGATCCGCACAATCCGTGTTTGACTTAACTGCTCCATGCACTCGCGGTCAATTTATTCGCGCCTGTCTCGGCAACGAGAATCGACGCCCGCAGCAAACTCTCGAACGTGCCCGCGTCGGTCCACCAGCCGTCGAGCTCTTCCCAGGTCATCTGGTTGCGCGCGATGTACGCGTTGTTAACGTCGGTGATCTCCAACTCGCCGCGCCCTGAAGGTTTCAACGATCGGATGATGTCGTAAACCGCGCCGTCGTACATGTAAATCCCGATCACCGCATAGTCTGACTGCGGCACTGACGGTTTCTCGTCGATGCGAACGACCTTGTTGCCGTCGAGCCGCGGCACGCCGAAGCGCTGCGGATCGGGCACCTTTTTCAAGATGATCTTCGCTCCACCGCCCTGCTCGCGATACGCATTAACGGCGCCAAGTATGTTGCCCTCGATAATGTTGTCGCCGAGGACCACGCAAACCGGTTCTTCGGAAGCGAAGTGCTCCACGAGCGAGAGCGCTTCGGCGATCCCGCCTTCGCCTTCCTGGTAAGTGTAGTTGAGATGTTTGAGCCCGAACGCTTTGCCGTTGCCGAGCAAGCGCAGAAAGTCGCCGGCGGAGCTGCCGCCCGTCACCACCATGATGTCATTGATCCCCGCGTTCACGAGCGTTTGAATCGGGTAATAGATCATCGGCTGGTTATAGACCGGCAGCAGGTGTTTGTTTGTAACGGAGGTGAGCGGACGCAATCTCGTCCCCAAACCTCCGGCTAGCACTACGCCTTTCAACGTTGTCCTCCAGATCGGGGTTTACCGCAATGTCATCATCTGACTATTTCTTCAAATCGGTGTTTCCTATGAGTGATGCGACGGCGCTGCGTTCATCGAAAACACGAATTCTCGAACAGGATAAGTCTGGAACGGCGTTTTCACTTAACGGCGAAAACTTTAAGCGAGTCGCCCAGGCGACTGAGATTGAGCAAACCGTTCACGGTGTTTTTCAACGCCCGCCGCGAACGGCTCTTCATCATCGTTTCGTTCAACTGGTAACTGGTCGCGACTCGATCGAAGTGCTGATCGACGGTCTTTGGTGCACTCTTCGCGCCGCCCATCGCGTGAATGATCTCGATGGGATTGCCGCCCGTGGTCTTGATTCGCAACCTGCGGAAGCCCGCCTCACGCAGCAACTTCGTCAACCCGCGAACCGAGAATAGCTGTAGATGCTCGGGCGGCCAAACGCAACGCCACTTCAAACCAAGCACACGGCCCGATAGACCGCGCGCGTGCGGCGTCGTCGTCCAGAACAATCCTCCCGGACGGAGGACGCGCGCGACTTCGTTCAGCAGCGGCCGCGGGTCGAACAGATGCTCCAACAGTTCCGCCGCCGTAACGACGTCGAAGTGTCCTGACGGAAACCCCGCGTCCTGAAGCTCGCCTTCGAAGACTTCAAAACCCAGACTGCGAACGTGCTTCACCGCGCCGGCGGAAACGTCGAGCCCTTGCGCGTTCCAACCATTCTTCCGCGCGGCTTGCAACAGGTTCCCGGCGCCGCAACCGACGTCCAGCAAACGATTGTTCTCGCGGTACGGCGAGAACTCCGCCGTGATCTCCTCGAGCCGCGTGTTGACGAAAGCCGGCGGCGAAAGCTCATCTGCGTTCAGGTAAAACCCGGTGTAGAACAACGCACTCGAATACCACGGCGAGTAAGGCGTGTAGACCGAATCACACTCGAGACATGCTACGACCTCAAACTCGTTCTTGACGCCGAGCGGGCGCGCCTTCGACGAACCGCACGCGACACACGCGCGCTGAGTCTTCTCGATCCGTGGATCCTCGGTAAGAATCCATTGACTGGGAGATTGCTCTAACACGTATCTAATCAATAAACCGATTGAACCAAAGCTCGAGCATCAACAGCGTCCAAAGCTGGTGCGAATAGTCGCGCTCGCCGCGCGCGTGCAACTCGACCAACTGGCGCACGGCTTCCGGTTTGAACAGCCCGCGCCGCATCGCCTTGTCCGACAGCACGACCTCGCGCAGAAACGGCTGCATCTTGTCGCGGAACCAGTGGCCAATCGGAACGCCGAACCCCATCTTGCGCCGGTTCAAATTCTCACTGGGCAACAACTTTCGTAACACTTTTTTCAACAGATACTTCGTCGTCAACCGCCGCGCCTTCAGGTTCTGCGGCAGACTGGCGGCAAACTCGATCACGTGATGATCGAGAAACGGCGAACGCGCTTCGAGCGAAACAGCCATGGTCGCGATATCGACCTTCACCAGCAGATCGTTCGGCAGATACGTCATCTGGTCCGTCAACAGCATCGCGTCGAGTATGCCGATGCCGTTCGCGCGCTTGAACCACGTTTCCAGCAGTCCGGTCGGATCGGCTTGCGACGTTTGCTCGCGGAAGAAATCGGAGTAGAGCGGCTGCTTGGTCTCGTCGTTGAACACGCTGACCCAACGCGCGTAACGA
>DASRIM010000113.1:0-3378 GCA_035649995.1 Pyrinomonadaceae bacterium
GTCGCATCTCTTGACGTGTGCGTAAAGTGGCTGTTATTTGTTTGCCCCAGCCCCGCGCGGTTCTTAGAGGAGTTTGCCGTTGTTTAGTACACAGAATGTGAGACGGACTGCGATTCTCGCGATCTGCGGTTTGATCGTCTCGGCCCTGATCTTTGGCTCCAGTGTTTCGGCAGATAGCCAGGAGCGGCCTCGTACTACGGTTCCGAGTCCAACTCCCACGCCTGCGACAACTGCTCCGGCACGCCCCGCGCCGGCTGCAACATCAACGCCAACGCCAACTCCACAAACGACGCGCCCGTCGGGTCAGGATCGCATCGCGCCAACATTGGGTGACCCACCGCCGCCGCCGCGTCTGAAACCAACGCCGACTCCGACTCCACCGGAAGTCCTTGATCCGGACAGCATCATCAAGATCAATGCCGAACTGGTCCAACTTCACGTTCGCGTGATCGATCGCAATAACCGGCCGATCAACAACGTGCGTCAAAACGAGTTCCGCGTGTTTGAAGACGGCGTGCCGCAAACGATCGAGTCGTTCTCGCGCGAAGAGGTTCCGATCAGCTACGGTCTGGCTGTCGATACTTCGGCCTCGCTGCGTTCGCAGATACAAAGCGTGATCGACGCGGCGAAAACCATCATCAACAGCAACAAGCCGGGCGACGAGACTTTTCTCGTGCGGTTCATCAGTAGCGACAAGATCCAGACGGAGCAGGATTTCACTTCCAATAAAGAGTTGCTGATGGACGCTCTCGATAACCTTTATGTCGAGGGTGGTCAGACTGCGGTCATTGACGCCGTTTATCTTTCTGCCGAACACGTGTCGGATTACAAGAAGGGCGATGAGAGTGATCGGCGACGCCGCGCTCTAATTGTCATCACTGACGGTGAAGACCGAAACAGTTTCTACAAGCAGGAACAACTCTTTGCTCGCCTCCGCGAGGAAGATGTTCAGATCTTCGTGATCGGGTTTATCAATGAGCTCGATAAAGAAGGCGGTTTCATTCGCAAGAGCCCGCGCGAAAAAGCAGTCAATCTCATAAACAAGCTTGCGTCCGAAACCGGAGGTCGTGCTTTCTTTCCGGGGTCAATCTCAGAGCTGCCGGGGATCGCGAATGAGATCGTGAGAGATATGCGAACTCAGTACGTGATCGCGTACAACCCAACAAACAAGACGCAGGACGGAACCTATCGCGCAATTAAGGTGACGGTGGACCAGCCTTCCGACTCCGAGAAGCGCATCGCGTTGACACGCAACGGCCGAATCGCGCGTAAGGAAGGAACGGGAGCGCCAAGACCGCCGGCCGTGAGAATGCCGTCGACAGCGACGCCTAACAAGAAGCCTTAACTCCTGACGTCTTTCAATTTCCCATTCGAGCTTTTTGAGCCTTTTGGCGGCTTCTTGTACTTGGTGCCGTGCCTCGTAGCCGCTTCCTCGATCGAATGTGTTGATGTAAGAACGTCGTCTTCCCGCGCGAGATCAATCAGCCTCTTGTAGTACTTCCGCAGCGCTTCAATCTCGGGTTCGGTCAAATCCTCCACGTCGATCAAACGGTTACTTGCGCCCTCCATGGCTGCTACGATTTCGTTCAGCTTCAGATGTATTGCCAGTGCGTCTTTGTTCTGCGTGCGCTGAATCAAAAACACCATCAGGAAAGTGACGATCGTCGTTCCGGTATTTATAACGAGTTGCCACGTGTCAGAAAAACCAAATATTGGTCCAGTGATGGCCCAAACAACAATCACCCCCGCCGCTACTATAAATGCAGCGGAGGTACCGGTGGCCCTGGTAGCTTGATATGAAAACCTCTCGAGTAGTGCGCCTAAAGCGTTTCTCTTGCGCGGCATAGTTTAAAACTCCGGGAAGATTACAAACGAGGGGCGGGAATGGAGGGGAACGATTATCTCAGGTCTGGAATCATTCTTTGGGTCTTACAGAACCACTGATCTTCTTGCGCGTTGTTTCGCCGGTGTGCAAAACCGGCAAGCCGAGGTCGACGTCGGAATGTGGTTGAGGGATCACGTGTGTAGCCACGACTTCGCCGACGCGTTTTCCTGCTGCGGCGCCGGCGTCAACTGCACTTCGGACAGCAGCAACGTCGCCACGCACAATTGCGGTCACCAGACCGGCGTCGATCTTTTCCCACCCGACGAGGCGAACATTTGCCGATTTCACCATTGCATCGGCAGCTTCAATCATCGCCACCAGGCCACGACATTCAACCATTCCTAATGCTTCCGGCATCGGCTCTCTCTCCTTCGACAATATAGGTCCAATGGGTTCTATCGGTCCTATTATTCACGTCTGCGTCAATTCCGCAACGAATGAATCGGCGCCGGAATCCTTCCACCGCGCCTGATGAACACCGCAGATGAGAAAGCGTTCACCGGCATAATGGGCGCGCTTCCTAACAATCCGCCAAACTCAACAACCTCGCCAACGTCGCGGCCGGGCACCGGAATGATACGCACCGCTGTAGTCTTATTGTTCATTGTTCCGACTGCCATTTCATCCGCAATTATCGCAGCAATAGTCTCAGCCGAGGTCGAACCCGGAACGGCAACCATGTCGATTCCAACTGAGCAAACGCTGGTCCATGCCTCGAGCTTGTCGAGCGACAATGCTCCGATTTGTGCGGCTTCGATCATACCTGCATCCTCTGATACCGGAATGAAAGCTCCACTCATGCCGCCGACTGAGCCACTCGCCATCGCTCCGCCTTTTTTTACTGCATCCGTCAGCAGCGCGAGTGCGGCAGTGGTCCCATGAGTGCCTGCACGCTCAAACCCCATTGCTTCGATGATGTTTGCAACTGAATCGCCGATGACCGGTGTAGGAGCTAACGATAAATCGATAATTCCAAAAGGTAGTCCCAATCGTCTTGCCGCTTCACGGCCCACCAGTTCACCCGCGCGCGCCAACTTGAACGACAGTTTCTTGATCGTTTCAGCGAGTTCCTGCAAAGGAAGATCTTGATCGGCGTGCCTGACTGCGTGATGGACCACGCCTGGTCCGGAAACGCCGACATTGATCACGGCGTCTGTTTCGCTCACACCGTGAAAAGCGCCAGCCATAAACGGATTGTCCTCGACGGCGTTCGCAAAACAAACAAACTTTGCACATGCAAGTCCGCCCCGATCGCGAGTGCGTTCGGCCGCATCCTTTATGATCCGTCCGACCTGGGCCACAACATCCATGTTGATGCCGGCGCGCGTTGTTGCGGCATTGACGGAAGAACACAAACGTTCGGTGCTCGCGAGGGCTTCGGGAATCGAGTTGAGAAACTGGGCCTCCGAACGTGTCGCGCCTTTTTGGACCAGGGCCGAGTATCCGCCGATGAAATCTACGCCGACCGCTCGAGCCGCGTCGTCGATTGATCG
>DASRIM010000114.1:0-8646 GCA_035649995.1 Pyrinomonadaceae bacterium
GGAGACGTCCGCGATCTCCTTCGTCGTGTCGACGACGTCTTCGTCGTCGCGAGGCCGGGCGACGAGGTGGCGTTGTCGTTCGACGCCGCGGCGCTGCCGCCGCTCGCAGCCGGCGATCGCCGGACGTTCCTGCTGTACGCCGACGGCTACAGTAAAGAGATGGACATCAACTCGGCGAGCCCCGACCAGGTTGGACCACTTCCCTTTCACGGCATGAGCAGGTATCCGTACAGTTGGCCCGAACGATACCCGCTTACACCCGCGCGCAAAAAATATTTGGAGACTTACAACACCCGGCTTGTAACGTCCCCGCTGCAATCCGTGTTTGCCTGGAAAAACGAATGACACAGATCAGGTATTCCGCCGCCGCCTGCCAAACTGATTTCGCGAACCCGATCGATCGCCGCTCGATGCGCGCGAACACGGAGCGCATGTTGTCTATGATCGACTCCGCCGTCGCGGGCGCGGCGCCGTTTCTGCCGGTGCGGCTGGTCGTATTTCCCGAGTTCGCGCACGCCGCGCCCGTGTTTCCGACCGTCGCGGAGTTGCTCGACAAACTCGCCGTCCCCATCCCGAACGAGCACACCGAGCGTCTACAGCAGAAAGCGAAAGAGCACGACGTCTACATTCAAAGCGGTTCGATGCTCGAAAGCGATCCAAAATGGCCGGGCCGCGTTTTCAACACGACGTGCCTGATTGGGCCGCACGGATTGATCCAGAAGTACCGCAAGGTCAACACGTGGATACCTTACGAGGTCCACACGAGCCCTCACGATCTTCCGGACTACGACGAACCGCTCTTCCCGGTTGCCGACACGCCGATCGGCAAACTCGGCTGCGCTATCTGTTACGACTGGTTGTTTCCGGAAGCGATGAGACAGTTGGCTGCGAATGGCGCGGAAGTGCTGATCCGCGTTTCGGCTTACATGGATCCGTGGGGCGCTACCGAGCCGATGGCCTGGTGGACCATCGTCAATCGCTGCCGCGCGCTCGAGAACATGGCCTACGTCGTCGCGGCTAACCAGGGCGCGAGTTTGAAGCACTATCCGCCGTACTCGTGGCCGGGCGGCAGCCAGGTCGTCGATTTCGATGGACGTTTGCTTGCGGAGGCGTCGCCTGGGCCAGGCGAAAGGATCGTCGTCGCTCCCATCGATATTTCAGCGCTGCGTCACGAACGCGAAACACGACGCGGACATCACATGGCGGCCCATCTGCGGACCGAAGCGTACCCGGTTTATCAACGGCATCAGTATCCGCCGCGAACGTTGGAAACGCTCAGCTACGAAGGAAACAACGCGCTGATTGACGAAGCGAAGCGATTACACCTTGATGAAGATCCGGCGCCGCCAGAGAAGCCACATCAGGAATAACCAAACCAGCACAAACGAAATCGCAAACGCCAGCGACGCATTTATCGGCGACAGCCATGACGCGAACGCGTTGTTGTAAATCCACCCGCCGAGCCGCGTGTCGCCAACGCGAATCAGACCGAATAGATCAGCCATCAATCCGGCGCCGACGTAGAGCGCGATCGCGTTGACGCCGAAGATCTCGAAAGGCCTGGCCCACTTTCGATAGCCCTTGATGTCGATCAGCCAGTAGCACAGAGCGAGAAACTGCAACGCCAACCCGCCCGTGAAGAGCACGTACGAGCTGGTCCACAGAGCTTTGTTGATCGGGAAGAACGCGTTCCACGCCCAACCGAGTGCGATACAGACTGCGCCGGCCACAAACATGCCCGCCGTTTTCTCGTACCGCGTCTTTTCTCCCCGCAGCCAGTGTCCGGTCAGTACTCCGATCAGCGTTGTCGCCAATGCGGGAATCGTGCTCAACAGTCCTTCCGGATCGTAAACCTTCGCCTGGGACCAAACGTGCTTCCCAAACACCACGCGATCCACGTACGAAGGCAGACTTCCTTCCTTGGTGAGATCGCCGGCGGCGTAACCGGGCGCGGGTACGTAGTTCACGAGCAGGCAGTAAAGGATCAGCAACCCGATCGTTATGGCGATCTGCATCGCGATGCGCGTGTTGAGAAAGATGAGCGATGCCAACAGGTAGCAGACTGCGATTCGTTGCAGCACGCCGGGTATGCGCAACACGGAGAAGTCAAAACGCGGAAAGGCGTTCAGAAAAAGTCCGATCGCGAAGATGATCAGGCTCCGCTTGACGACCTTCAAGTAGAGCTCGCGCTTGTTCCCGCCCAACTCGACGCGTGTCGCAAACGCCAGCGTGATCGCGACGCCGACGATGAACAGAAAGAAAGGAAACACGAGGTCGGTCGGGGTCCAACCGTGCCACTGTGCATGTTGGAGCGGCCAGTAAATGTGTTCCCAGGTGCCGGGATTATTGACCAGGATCATTCCGGCAATCGTGATCCCGCGAAAGACGTCGAGTGAAACCAGCCGCTGCGCTTCGCTGCGTGGGGGAGTAGTTGTCATTTCGGGCATTTTGTCTCAAGTGCCACGTTACCGCAATAGCTCATCTAAACGATCGCCCGGAAAGGTTTCGACGGGGTCGAGGCCGCGGCGGAAGATGCGGGCGCCAGTAGAGCCTTTGAGAGTGATACGGTCGTTCTCGCAACGAGCGATCGCGCCTTCGCGCAGGCCGAGGACCGGCGTGTCGTTCTCTTCGAGAAACTCCTGAAGCCGCTTCTCGCGCGTTTCTCCCATGTGTTTCGAGTTTGGATCGGGATCGAGGTAGTGAGGGTTGATCTGAAACGAAACGAGACCGAGCGCGTCGAACGAAGGCGGTTGGACGATGGGCATGTCGTTCGTCGTCTTGATTGTCGGAGCGGCGATGTTGGACCCGGCGCTCGAGCCGACGTACGGCATTCCGTCCGCGACACGCTGCCGGATCGGTGTAAGCAATTCGCGATCGTAAAGAGTCTTCAACAGGCGAAACGTGTTCCCGCCGCCGACAAAGATCGCCTGTGTATCGGCGACCGCGCGTAACGGATCGCCGGCGTCATGCACCGAACTAAGCTCGTAACCCATTTTTGCGAAGCGGTCTCGAGCAGTCGCCGCGTAAGCGTCGCGATCGTAAAGCGCGAAGGGGACGAACAGGACGCGCTTGACGTCGCCGAGAAAATCACGGATTTCGGCTTCGGCATGGTCCAGGTAACCGCTGCCGTGCAAAGTTGAGTTGCTGATCAACAGAAGGCGTGACATGAAGTTTCCCGTCAGAGTAATTTTTCAGTCAGGAGTTACAACGGACTTGCCCGACAGCTTAGCGATCGTCACCGCGAGCTCGCTGAGATTGATCGGTTTTGAAACGTGAAGTTCGTAACCCGCGTTCAGCGCTTTCGACTCGTCGACCGCGCCGGCGTAACCCGTCAACGCAATTGCCGGAATGCGTTTCTCATCGCCTTCCATTTCCCGCAGCGCGCGGATGAAATCGTAACCGTCCATCTCCGGCAAGCCGATGTCTGACACGATGACGTTCGGCTTCCATTCGGCAATGGTTTCGAGCGCCGAAGCCGCCGAATTAGCGACTCGCACGTCAGCGCCGTATCTCGTCAACGCCAGTGTGATCAAGTCCAACGTATCCTGTTGATCGTCGACCGCGAGAACTTTGACGCCCGCCAGCAAGTGAGGCTGAACGTCGTCCTCCATCTCGCCTGGCCTCGTCTGATGCCAACGAGGAAGACTCACAGGCGCACGCGCGATGTCCTCATCGGATAAGCCCATGATCGGAAGCTTGACGATAAACGTCGCGCCTTTGCCTGGTCCATCGCTCGTCGCAGTGACTTCGCCGCCGTGCAATTCGACGAGGCTGCGGACAATCGACAGTCCCACGCCCAGGCCGCCGTGCTTTCTCTTCGCCGATGTGTCCGCCTGGCGGAAGCGCTCGAAAATGAACGGCAGGAACTCGGGCTCGATTCCCTCGCCCGTGTCGCTGATGACTATCTCAAACGCGCTCCCCACGACTCTCAACCCAACTTCCACGCGCCCTTTCTTCGGCGTGAACTTCACCGCGTTGGACAGCAGGTTCCAGATCACCTGCTGGACCCGCACCGCCTCGCCGACGATCAATCCGCGGTTGCGCTCGATTGACGTGACGATCTCGATCTCTTTCGCCAGTGCAGCGGGACGAATCGCATCAACAGCCGCGTCTACTACCATCGCGGGATCGAGCGGCTGCGCTTCGAGTTTGAGTTTGCCGCTGATGATGCGCGAGACGTCGAGCAGCTCGTCGATGATCGCGCCTTGAGCGGAGGCGTTGCGATCGATCACGTCCACGCCGCGTGCGCGATCCTGTTCATTCAACTTGCCGCTCTTGAGCAGGTTCGTCCAGCCCACAATGGCGTTGAGCGGAGTGCGCAATTCGTGAGACAGCATGGCGAGAAAGTCGTCCTTGATGCGGTTCGCGACTTCCGCGCTGACGCGCGCTTTCTTCTCCAGCACCATCAGCTCTTCGAGCTTCTCCGCGGAACGTCGTCGCTCGCGTTGAAGACTCAAATGCGCCTCGACGCGCGCCATTAGTTCGCGCGCGGAAAACGGCTTGACCAGGTAGTCGTCCGCGCCTGCTCCCATGCCTTCAACTCGCGACTCTTCACCCGCGCGGGCAGACAGCAGGATAACGGGCACCGTGCGCGTCCGTTCGTCACTGCGCAGCGCCTGCAACAAACCAAATCCGTCGAGCCGCGGCATCATCACGTCTGACAAAACCAGGTCGAACTTTTCCGAGCGCGCTGCCTCGAGCGCGGCTTCACCATCCGCAACGGCCTCGACTTCGTATTTAGCGGAGAGCAAGCGGCGGACGTAGTCACGCATGTCGCGGTTGTCGTCCGCGAGCAGAATGCGCGGTCGAACTTTCTCTGCAGCGGATGCCGGCGCCGAGGTCGACAATGATTCGGAGTGGTACCCGTTGACCGGCAGCCACTTCAAAGCTTCATCAACGTAAGCCTCGCTGAGGAAACTCGTGGACGCGAGTGTTCGCGCGCGGTCGAGCCGATCCGCGGGAAGATGAGCCGTCCCGGTTGGAATCGTGACCGTGAACGTGCTACCGCGATCGAACTCGCTCGCGGCGCTCACGGTACCGCCGTGCAGTTTCACCAGCTCCTGCACCAGCGCAAGCCCGATTCCCGATCCTTCGTAACTGCGACCGCGAGCGCCTTTCACGCGATGAAAACGTTCGAACAGGTGCGGCAACTCTTCTGCGGGAATACCCGTGCCGGTGTCGCTCACCGAGAGCACAACCTGTTTTTTTTCTTCGCGGAGCGTGAGCTTGATCTCGCCTTCGAAGGTGAACTTGAAAGCGTTCGAGAGAAGATTGAAGACGATCTTCTCCCACATCTCGCGATCAACGTAGACCGGCGCCTCCAGCGGCGAGCAATCGACGACGAGACTGATCCCCGCGGCTTCGATCGCAGAGCGAAAGACGCTTGCAAGTTCTTCCGTCAGGGTACACAGATCGAGAGGCTCGTAAACGGCCTGGATGCGGCCTGCTTCGATGCGCGAAAAGTCCAGCAAGGTGTTGACGAGTTTCAGTAAACGAATGCTGTTGCGATGGGCCACGTCGAGGCGGTCGCGGACGTCCGGCAACAGCGCTTCAACGCGCAGCGCTTCTTCAAGCGGACCGAGCATCAATGTCAACGGCGTGCGAAACTCGTGACTGACGTTCGAGAAGAACGCTGTCTTCGCGCGATCGATTTCGGCGAGCGCTTCCGCTCGCTTGCGTTCTTCCTGGTAGGCGCGGGCGTTTGCCATCGCGGTGCCGACATGACCGGCGATCAGATCGAAGAAACTACGGTAATCGGCATCGATAACACGCCGCGGACTCAGCCCGCCGACCAGGAATGCCGTTGGCTTGAGAACACCGGGCGCGACGATCGGCAGAACGTACGCAGCTTCGGACGGCTCAGGCCATGGTCCACCCGGCAGCGATCCGAAACGCGCGGCGATATCGGAAACGACCTGGCCTTTCCCGGTTTCAAAAACGTTTCGAAACGGCCATTTCGCGTTGTCACCTTCGTCGTTCAGTGAAACCTTGTCAGGAATCGAATTCGCGCCGTCTTTCAACCCGGTCGTCGCGACGAGCTTCGCGTACTGCGCAGTCTCGTCGAGCACGTAAATCAACGCGAAGGGGACGTCGTAAGAATTTGTTTCGAGAGCTCTGGCCGCAGCCTCGCAGGCCTCGTCAGCCGAGCGCACCTCGATAACCGTGCGGCCCAGGTCGCGCAGCGTCTGCAACCGGCGCTCGCCGATGACCTGACCGGTGCTTTCGTAACAGGCGCAAAAAATTCCGGGAACTTTACCGTCGTCGTCACGAATCGGACTGTAGGAAAACGTGAAATAGTTTTCCTCGCGCGGGATGTTTCGTTCCATCACGAGCAACAGGTCTTCCGACCAGGTTGCTTCACCTGTCTCGAACACGCTTGCGAGCATTGGTCCAACAGTCGACCAGATTTCCTTCCAGCAATCGCGTCCCGATCGGCCCAGCCAACCCGGGTGTTTGGTGACGCCGAGAATCGGAATGTATCCGTCGTTGTAGAACATCGTGTACTCGGGGTTGCCCCACCAGATCACGATCGGATACCGCGAGCCGATGCAGATCGACACGGCAGTCTTCAAACTCTGCGGCCAGTTTGCGGCCGGGCCGACGGGGCTGCTGGACCAGTCGAAAGCACGCATGCGTGCTCCCATCTCGCCGCCGCCGCTGAGAAAACTCAATTCTGGTGATGGTTTACTTGTCGTGGAACTCATCCGCTAAGGGTTTGGGACGCAGGGGGGAAAAGATTAGACCCGTTCAGATCCGGTGTTGTCAAGATAAGCAAGTTTCGATAGCGCGGTCGATGTTCTCGGGAGTGCCAAGCAACACCAGCACGTCGTCGGAATCGAGAATGCTGTCCGGGCCCGGGTTTATCTCAGTCGTCCCATCGTGAATGATGGCGATGACCGACACGCCCGTTTTAGTTCGGAGTTGCAGTTTGCCGATCGACTTGCCGGCCGCCGGTGAATCGGGATTGACGATGAACGTCTCAGTCGCGGCTGAACCAAGCGCCTCTGCGATGCCCGCCATGTCCACGACCGGCAGCGACGGAATGCGCAACATCTCGTACCCTTCACTCCTGATTGCCGCAACCTGCCGTTGAATGACGTGACGCGGAATACCAATCTCCTTCAACACACGCGAGAAGATCTCGATGCTCGTCTCAAACTCCTCGGGGATGACTTCGTCGGCGCCGAGATCGTGCAGGTCCCCGAGCTCCGACATGTAACGGGTGCGCACGATGATGTGGATGTCGGGATTCATCTCGCGGCCGAGCCACACAGTGTGGCGCGTAGCAACCGGATCCGAGATCGCCAAGACCAGAATGCGCGCGCGCTCGATTCCCACCTGGTGCAACACCTCGCGGCGAGTCGCGTCGCCATAGATCACGCGCTCACCTTCGGCACGCGCGCTGCGCACGCCGTCGGCATTCAACTCCAAAACCAGGTACGGAACTCTCGTGCGCCGCAAGACCTTGGCGAGGTTACGCCCGTTGAGGCCATAGCCGACGATCACGACGTGACCGCGCAACTCTGCTTCTTCCGGTTCGTAGCTCGGCACCGTCGGTTCGAGCGCGGAGCCTGGGCCAAACACCGATTGCAGCGCATAGCCGATCCGCGGCGCCAGCTTGATCAGAAAAGGCGTCGCGATCATCGACAGGATCGACGCCGCCAGAAACCGTTGATAGTCAGCGTCGGAAAGAAGTCCAACCGGCACGCCCATCTTCGCAAGGACGAATGAAAACTCGCCGATCTGAGCGAGACCCAGACCGGTCATCGTCGAGATGCGCAGCGAGTAACCGAGAAAACGCACCACGGCCAGCACGATCAATGCTTTTCCAATTATCAGACCGGTAACCAGCAACAGCACTCCGCCGATGTTCGACGCCAGCGCACTGACTGACAACAGCATTCCGATCGAGATGAAAAAGACACTGTTGAAGACGTCGCGGAACGGCAGGATGTCGGCGACGATCTGATGGCTGTACTCCGTTTCGGACAGCACCATGCCGGCGATGAAGGCGCCGAGCGCGAGCGAGAGCCCGAAGTGTGCCGTCAGCCATGAAGTGCCCAAACACAGGAGCACGATCGAGATGATGAAGACTTCCGGACTGCGCAAACGGACGATGTGTTGCAGCAGGTAAGGTACGATCTTGCGTGTCGCAAGGATAATGATGCCGATGGCGACAAGCGCCGTCGCAAACGTCATGACGATGCGGCCCGGCGAACTTCCGTCGCGGCCGCTGAGCACGGGGACCATCAACATCATCGGCACGATGCTCAGATCCTGCAACAGCAGTACGCCGACGCCCGCTCGGCCGTGTGGTGCGTCGATCTCGGCTCGATCGATATAAGTCTTGAGAACGATCGCGGTGCTCGAAAGCGCGATCAGAAAACCGAAGAAGATTGACTGGTTGATCGAGCGCCCTCGCGCGTAAGCAATCAGCGTCGAGAACAAAACCGTAAGTACAACCTGAAGCCCGCCGCCAAGCACCACCAACCGTTTCATCTCGAGGATGCGGTGCAGCGAGAACTCGAGTCCGATCGTGAACAGCAGCAGTGCGACCCCGATCTCCGCCATCAGCTCGATGGCGTGTACGTCGCTGATCAGTCCCAAACCGTATGGTCCAATCACGACTCCCGTGATCATAAAGCC
>DASRIM010000115.1:0-6023 GCA_035649995.1 Pyrinomonadaceae bacterium
AAGTAAAACCCGACTACAGCGGCGCTTACCTGCCGCTCGCGTTTTCATTGGCGCGTCTGAATCGCTACCCGGAATCGATCGACGTCTATCACCAAACGTTGAAGTTCGATCCATCCAGTCCTGACGTTTATAACAATCTCAGCTTCGCCTACAACCATAGCGGCCGCTACCAGGACGCCGTTGATGCCAGTCTGCAAGCCATCAAACTGCTCGGCGAAACGGGTGAGGCCTTCAAGATGGGCTTCCAGGAACGAAACGAAGTTCGCTCCTACGCCTACAAGAACCTCGGAAACGCTTACAACGGTTTGAAGCGTTACGATGAAGCCGCCAACGCGCTCAAGAAAGCCGCTGAAATCGAGCCGAAGAACGCGGCGGCCCATTTCAATCTCGGGCTCACGCTCTACAACGCCGGACGTTATTCGGAAGCGATTGAGTCGTACAAAGAAGTTATCAAACTTAGACCAACGCTGGCCCAGGCCTATTTCAATCTTGGCCTGACCTACTACGCGATCAGCGACAAGCCATCGGCGATGGCCCAGTACCAGGTGCTGAAGGGCCTCGACGCGGAGATGGCGCGGCAGCTTTACGACAGCATCAAGTAACTCGTGTCATCCGTGGTTTGTGGGAACCTCAAATGGCCGAAGTGCGTCAAAAATGGACCCTGACCCAGGAAGCGTTTGACAAGTTACTCGTGGCCCTGGGCGGCGACCGCGACGACCCCGACAGGGGCGGCCAAAAGTATCTCGAAATCCGCGGCAACCTCATCCGTTTCTTCGAATGGCGCGGCTGTCCGTTTCCTGAAGATCACGCCGACGAAACAATCAATCGCATGGCCAGGCGAGTCGCCGAAGGCGAGGAGCTTCAGAACCCGGCCGGATACGCCATGGGCGTCGCCCGCCTGCTGGTGCTCGAGATCTTCAAGGGCCGGCAGCGGGAGCAGGTGGCGCTGAACGAGATGACCACAAACACGGAAGCCTTCGCCGCCGAAGTGAACGACGGCGAAGGCCGGGTCGAATGCCTGCGCCACTGTCTGGACGGTCTATCGATCGACAACCGCCAGTTGATTCTGGAGTATTACCAGGGCGAAAAAGGCGACAAGATCCGCAACCGCAAAAAATTGCTCGAACGTCTCGGGATTCCGGTTAACACGTTGAGAATGAGAGCTTTACGCCTCCGAGAACGCCTTCAGGTGTGCGTCGAAGACTGCCTGAGCCGCGCCTGAAAAAATTTTGTGTGATGAAAACGGTTTTTCCGCCACTCATAGACGGAAGGGGGCATCTCCCATGGCGTCCCGCTTCCGCTACCCCGCAGTGAAACAGAGCAAATCGAATAATTCGGAAGGTGAGCATGGCTGCCGACATTAGCGAAAAACTGATAACCCAGTACTTACTCGGCGAACTGCCCGAAGAGCAGCAGATCGAGATTGAGGACCGCGCGTTCAGCGACAAGGAGTTTTTGGCGAGCATCACCGCCGTCGAGAACGATCTGATCGACGAATACGTCCGTGAGGAGTTGCCGGAATCGACGCGCCAACGGTTTGAGACGCGGTTCCTCGCGTCAGAGGGACGGCGGAAGCGAATCGAATTTGCGCGCGCGCTGGTCCAATTAGCGGACGAATCGCGCGTTAGAGAAAGAGGGCCCGCCACGGTCCCTGCCGTCCCTGTTTCCTGGCGCGATGCGCTGGCGGCTTTCATCCGCGGACTCAATCCTGTCGCCAACATAGCGCTGGCGGCCGCAACCTTAGTCGTTCTGGTGGGAGGCGCCTGGTTGATCATCCAAACACTCACATTGCGTAATCAATTGACGCAGCTTCAGGCGCAGCAGCAGTCTCAGCAAAACGATCGCCAGACGCTCGAGCGGCAAGTGGACGCGGAACGCCGCCGCAGTGAAGAGCTCGCCGCCCAACTCAATCAGGAAAAACAACAGCGAGCACAGTCAGACGAATCGCTGCGCCGCCTCAGTGAAACAGTCAACCAACAAACTCCTGAAGCGCCGCGGCCCATAATCGCCTCGTTGACATTACTGCCCGGCATGGCGCGCGGAGCAACGACACAGCCGAAACTGGTCCTGCCTGCCAACGCCACTGTCGCGCAATTGCAAATCGGGATCGAACCGGAAGAAACGTACAAGACCTTCGGCGTCGATCTACGCACCCTCGCCGGCCGTCCAGTTTGGACACGTGACAGCTTACCCGCCCGCAGCGCGCGCGGCGGCCGATCCATCCGACTTACTCTCCCCGCCAGCGCTCTTATACCAGGTGAATACGAACTCAGATTGAAAGGGAAGACGGACACAGGCGCCACGGAGGACGTCGGGTTCTACTATTTCGAAGTGATGAAACGATAGAGCGAGGTAGCCATCATGAAACGAATCTTATTGCCGGTAGTTTTATTCACTCTTACGGCAGCGATTACGGCCCGCCCTCAGTCCCAAACCCAGCCTTCAACCCAAGCAGATACAACAACGCTCGAAATCGGTAAGACGATCGAACGCGACATCAGCGGCGGCGAAACGCAGGCTTACAGCCTGACACTGCCGGCGGGCGCGTTTGCTCCCGTCAATGTCGATCAGGGCGGGATCAGTGTGGCGATCTCGGTTTTTGTCGATGGACAGCGCATCAGAGTTGTAGACAACATCGGCGTTGGCGCCGCGGAGCAGTTTTCGCTGATCGCGGAGCGCGCCACGACCTATCGTTTCGAAGTGTTCGCACCCGACAAACTGTCGCGGCGCGCGAAGTACGCCATCACCGTTAAAGAATCGCGTCCAGTCGCCGAGCCGGACAAGGCCCGAGTCGAAGGCGAAAAGCTCGTCGAAGAGGGCATGCAGCTTTTCTACCAACAGACGAAGACCGCGCGACGCGAAGCGGCGGCGAAGTTTGAAAAGTCGTTCGCTTTCTGGCAGGCAGCAAACGATAAGCTTCAGGAAGCACGCGCCTATCACCTCGCAGGTCACACTTACAACCAAATCGGCGAGACCCAGAAAGGACAGGAGATCGCGACGAAGGGACTGCCAATCGCGGAGGCGTCCGGCGATCCGGTGGCCCAGGCTTATCTGCTCGACACTATCGGTTCGAGTTACAGCGACCGCGGCGACAGAAGCTCGGCGCTTCCGTATTTCTACAAAGCGCTGAGTCTCAGACCGGCAACCGATCTCGCGGGCCGCTCGAACACGATGAACAACATCGGGATCTCGCTCGCGTGGATCGGCGAACGTCCCAAGGCACTCGAATACCTCAGCCAGGTGACTGCGATCCTGGGCCAAATGAACGATCGTTCGCGGCGTGCCTCGGTGCTCGGCAATCAGTGCGTCATCAATAACGATTTGAGCGATTACAAGAAGGCGTTTGACCTGTGTAAAGAGGCGCTCCAAATCAAGCGTGAAGTCGGCGACAAGTCAGGCGAAGCGACACAGCTCAATAACCTCGGCAGCGTTTACGCCTCGTCGGGCCAGTATCAGAAAGCGCTCGACGCCTACATGCAAGCGAACGCCATGCACAAGAGCCTGGGCGAACGCGGCGGTGAGGGCGTCACGCTCAATAACGTCGGCTGGGTCTATGCCACGATCGGCGAATATGAAAAAGCGATCGACATTTACAACCAGGCGCTCGTGCCGATGAAGGAGATTGGGTACACGTACGGCCAGGCGAAGATACTCAGCAACATCGCCGTCAATTACGCCGACCTGAAAGACTTTCGCAAAGCGCTCGAGATCAATCTCCAGGTCCTGCCGCTGCGTCCGGAAACCAACGACCGCGAAGGACGGGCGATCACTTTCAACAACATAGCCGGCTGCTACCAAAACCTGGGCGACAAGGACAAGGCGCGCGATTATTACGCGCAAGCCATCGCTTTGCATCGGAAGGTGGGGAATCAGCGACAACTCGCGGCCGCGCTCCGCAACGTCGGGACTTTTCATCGAGACATCGGCGAGACTATGAAAGCGGTCGAGTATCTCGCGGAGGCGCGTGAAACGAGCGGGAGAATTGGCGATCGACACGGCGAAGCACAGGCTTTGTCTCATCTCGCTAAGCTCGAACGCGAGCGGGGAAATCTTGCCGAAGCACACAAGCTGATCCAGGAAGCAATCAGCGCGACTGAGTCGTTGCGCGTCAACCTGAAGAGCCAGCAATTGCGCGCTGCGTTTCTGGCTTCGGCGCGTAATTATTACGAGCTCGATATCGACATTTTGATGCGCATGCACAAGCAGCAGCCTGACCAGGGATTTGCTGCCGCTGCGTTTCACGTCAGCGAAAAAGGGCGCGCGAGATCGTTGCTCGAGATGTTGCGCGAGTCGCGTGCGGAGATTCGTCACGGAATCGATCCGTCGCTAATCGAACGCGAGCGGGAGTTACGCCGGTTGATCGCCGATCGTTCGGAACGTCAGACGCGTTTGTTGAGCGGCAAGTACACGGATGCTGAGTTGTCTGTTGTTGCGCAGGAGATCGACACGCTTACGACTGAATACGAACAGTTTCAGGCGCGTATTCGCGACACCAGTCCTCGTTACACGGCGCTGACGCAGCCGGTGCCGTTGGACCTGAACCAGATACAGAAGCAGGTGCTCGATGAAGACACGCTGCTGCTCGAGTATTCGTTGGGAGAAGAGCAGAGTTTTGTTTGGGCGGTAACGTCGGGCTCGATGAAGAGTTTTGAGCTGCCGCAGCGCGCGAAAGTCGAAGAGGCGGCGCGACGCTTCTATCAACTCGCAACCGAGCGCGGCAGAAACGTTCCGAACGAGACGTTGGCCCAGCGGAAGTCGCGGTTGGATCAGGCGGAAGTTGAATACGCGAAGGCTGCGGCGAACCTTAGTCAGATGCTGCTCGGTCCTGTTGCCGGTGAGTTGAAACAGAAGCGGTTGCTGGTTGTCGGCGAAGGTGTTTTGCAGTACGTGCCGTTTGCTGCGCTGCCGTCGCCGGGTGACGCTGGTAATTCGCCGTTGATCGCGCAGCACGAGATCGTGAATCTGCCGTCGGCGTCGGTGTTGGCGGTGCTGCGGAACGACACCGCGAACCGAAAGCCGGCGACTCGCACCGTTGCCGTGCTCGCCGATCCGGTGTTCTCGGATAACGATCCGCGACTTGCGTCGGCAGGCAAGGGACAGCATGCGTCAGCGGATGCTGACTCATTGGTTGACGCGCAACGTTCGGCGTCCGAATCGGGTGTCGGCGATCTGACGAGATTGCGGTTCAGCAGGCAGGAAGCTGAAGAGATCGCGCGTCTCGCGGGAGAAAAGCGCAATTTGAAGGCGCTCGACTTTGCCGCGAGCCGTGCGGTTGCGACGGACGATCAGTTACGCGATTACCGCATCGTGCACTTCGCAACGCATGGGTTGATAAATAATCAGCATCCGGATCTTTCGGGCATCGTCCTTTCGCTCGTCGACGAGAAGGGACGTCCGCAGAACGGGTTCTTGAGGTTGTACGACATTTACAACCTGAAGCTCGACGCCGATCTCGTGGTGCTGAGCGCGTGCCAGACGGCGCTCGGTAAAGACATCAAGGGCGAAGGGCTCGTCGGCTTGACGCGCGGGTTCATGTACGCCGGTGCGCCGCGCGTCGTCGCCAGCTTCTGGCGCATCGACGATCGCGCGACCGCCGATTTCATGAAGCGGTTTTACTCGGCGATGTTGAAGGACGGTCTCAAGCCGGCGGCTGCGCTACGCGCGGCACAGGTTTCGATGTCGCAAGACAAGCGTTGGCAATCGCCGCACTACTGGGCGGCGTTCACGATCCAGGGCGAGTGGAGGTAGATCACGCTTCAACTTCGTCGAACGTGTGGATGATACGGAAGGCGTCGGCGCCGGGTTGTGGTTGATTGCCCGGGCGGATTGAGAGCAGCGTTTTCATGCCCGCGCTGTTTGCGGCTGCGAGCTCGGCGACGACGTCTGAGATGAAGAGGATTTCGTTTGGTTGGAGCCCGACGGCTTTGGCGATGCGGATGTAACTTTCGCGATCGCCTTTCGCGCCCACGTTTGTGTCGAAGTAACCGTCGATGAACGTCGTAAGGTCGCCGGCGTCGGTGTGC
>DASRIM010000116.1:0-14229 GCA_035649995.1 Pyrinomonadaceae bacterium
GGAAACGTTTTGCTCAAGAACCTGATGCCCGGTCGTTATTACTTCACGACTCAGTACTTCGCCAAAGAGTGGTATCTCAAGTCGCTCACGCTTGCGCCGCCGGAGACTGCGAACACAAAAGCCGGAAAGCCACTTGATGCGGCCCGCACCTGGACCACATTAAAGGCTGGCGATCGGCTGAATGGACTAATGATCACACTTGCGCAGGGCGCTGCGTCGTTACGAGGCCGCATTACTTTGAATGAGGGAGAAACAGTTGCACAGAAGACGTATGTGTATTTGGTCCCGGCGGAAAAGGAAGCGGCCGACTCGCCGTTGCGCTTTTACATTGCGCGGGTGACAGCGGAAGGAAAAGTTTCCTTGAATAATCTCGCGCCGGGACGCTACCTGGTGTTCGCGCAACAAGCCACGGAATCTGTATCGCCGTTGACGAAGCTGCGATCCCCGGACGAGACAGCATATCGACTGAAGCTGCGTCGCGCGGCTGAAACAGTGAAGACTGAAATCGAATTGAAGCCGTGTCAAACGCTAACTGACGTCAAGGTGACCACCCGCTAAACGCGTTTGCTTAGAACATTTCCGGCGGCGGAACTGCCCGGGTACGGATGCGGCCGTCAGCCTCTGGGAATTCAACTTCGACATACCCACCAGGCTTCACCTCGTTATCAATCCTCAACACGAGCAGCCCACGTTTCTCGAGCGTCCGTATGGTACGCTCGTCCGGAACGTGGGGGTACGTTTCCAAGAAAGTAGAGAGAATCGCAACGCGATCTCTTTCGTCGATGGGTGTGCCCGGCAGAATCTGTTCCAGGATGTCTTCTCCCGGCGTGCCGTTCGAGCTTCCATGATGCGATACTTTCAGGAAGTGCACCGGTTCGAGTTGGTGCTTATGTTCGCGCGCCATCGTCTTCCAACTCCGAAGCTCGGCGTCACCCGCGAATAAAAGGTTCCACCCGCGCCATTTCAAAGAGAAGACCACGCTCGTGTCGTTTTCTGCTCTGTCGATAGCAAGAAGCGCATCGAAATAACCGGTACGTCGCTTCTCGAGGAGAATGCGGAACGACTCGGCGTCGACACCTTTTGGGACCTGCGGACTGACCAGCGCCGGCGCTGCCCCCGCACCTACAGAGTCGTCAACTCCAAGCATCAAGGGACGGAACCGGCCATAGTAATCCGAGGCGTCCTCTTCGGGCGCCCAGATCTTAAACTGCACCTCTTCGAATGGGTGCCGGCCGTCCAATGGGCAATTCCTGTAGATGTAAGTCGTCTGCTCCTGAGCGAGGTCACGAATGTACTTCACACACTCCTCAGTCCTTCGAGCATTGTTATTTGCCATCAGTGCATAGACCGGCGAGGGAACCTCCTGGCCCACTGCTGCAAGGGCCTTGAGAAAACTCTCGATCTGCTGGTACCCATGGGCCAACGCCAATCGCATCCGCTCAGCCTCCGGATGATCCTTGTAGTACGCGTCACCTTCGGCGGACGCAGTCAGCCAGACGTTGCGCGCGAGCAACTTGACAGGTGGATTCAGTCTCGTGGCGCCGTAAAAAAGACCCTGCACATGATCCAGGTGCTCGTGAGTCATAACGTAGAGATCCAGAGGTTGACCCGCGAGGGTTTCCTGAATGCTTCGGAGCACAGGTTCGAAGTACGCGTCCTTGCCCCCTGGTCCAGCCTGAACATTGCCGACATCGACAAGGATGTGGCGCAGGATCGTTTTACCGTTTGCACTGCGATCGGGAACACTGATCAAGAGCGCGTCCCCAAATCCGACGTTATAAGCTCGGACTTTTAAACTTTCCATTTGCTTGAACCTCCACTACGCAACAATGTGAAGCAGGCTGGCAGTGCCGCTGACTCTCAGGTTCCCGGAGGTGGTGTCAAGCCGAATGACTGAGTCGAGCAGGCTTCCATCAGGTCGACGCGCGTGTTCGTCGATCGCCAGGAGGCCGTTTGCGAGTAGCCGCTTGAGCATCCGATCGCGCCCGCAGCGTTGTGAGTCGCTTCGGTCAGACGTCAACTTCGCTCGAACTTTCCTGTTCAGAAGATCGATCACGAGTGTGGTCCCACGGAGGATCTCGCGGCGCTCACCCAGCTCAGCCGGTTCATTTGGTTCGACATGAGTCCAACTGACTTTGAACAGAAACTCCTTAGCAGGCGTTTGTTTGCGGTTCGCGTCGTAGTAAGTCTTGGTCAGGATTTGCCGCGGGAGTAGCTTGAAATCTGCCTCCGGCGGAATGTGAAGGAAGTCGCGATTGTCCTCCGCAAAACTCCGAGCCGCCTCGTCATCTTCAATCAGTTTTTCAAGGTCGACACTCAGCAGCGGCTCATAGGTGAAGTTCACGGGAGTCACGAGTTCGTCGCGGTTGGCGACGATGCCGCGCTGGACAAACTCACCGCAAATCCATTCGCGAACGAATTCCGGATTGAGGTTGCCTCCTGCGTCCACGGCGATTATTGCGCGGCCGTAATCAGCGAAAGAAATGTCACCGGGAGGCAGATACTCGAGTGCCTGAAAGATCGAATTGCGCAGCCGGAAGCAGGCAGCAGTAAACGCGGCGCCCGAGCATGAGTACCAGGGATCCGGCTTTGTCTTAAATCTCGGGTCATCAACGTAACGCTTTCGATGCTCCTCATGGATTTTTATCAAGACAGCGAATAGTGCTCCGCTCAGGACTTCGCTCAGATCGTGCGGCTCGTCGTCCAGTACGTCTTGAATTTTTTTCTGATTGCCGAGTTGGCGCAGATACTTGGCCCGGCCGACTCTATCCAGGGCCGCGCCGAACTGCGGCGCTATTGAGGAAAAAATAGTGGAGTCGTTGATTGCGCCACCCGTGCCCTTCAACACCTCTTCGATCAACGGCTTGCTCTCCGCCGCCATCATCACGGCGGTCAGGTCAGCCACCGCTTCGTGAAGGGCAAGCGACTGTGGTGTTACCGCGTTGTAAAGATCCGGGGCGATTCCATCAATGATTGCGTGGGCCGTTTCGTGAGCCACGATATCGCGAGACAAGCACGTGTACACCACGTCCCTTGGTTCTTCATCGGGTGTAAAGAAGAAGAACTGAAGACTGCGCGAATCGCGCTCGTAGAAAGCGTTGCGCCAATCGCCGGCGCGGGGAATCACAAGCAACTGTGGTCCATCAAATGCCCAACGCACTGGACGGCCCAGGACGTTGTCGTCATCAAATAGTTTGATGGTCCGAAGCACAGCCCCGAAAACACTCGTCTGCACAAACGCATCCGTGTCAGTCAGGTAGATCTTTTTCCTCCGATGCTTCGGATCTCGCGGCACATCGAACTTGCAAATCGACTTTCCGGGAATAAATTTCGCGCCGGCGCGCAAGTTTCCTGTCTGATGGTCGAAGTCAAGCACGGCCACGCGATTGCTGACTGGGCCATCCCAGTATTCAGATTCAATAGAGCATCGGTAGTTATCTACCTGGCGATCTCCCGCGGTGACGGTCGGATCCTTGATCATGTGTGGAATTTCAACCGTGAGCATGGCTTGGTACCTCTTTCTTACGCGCCTCTTTCTCAACGTACGTCGCAGCACGTTGTAGCGCATCGAAGTAAGGTTTCTTGTTGACTTCGATAGCGCCCCTTGTCAGCTTTCGCAGGCGCGCTACCAGGTAAGGAATTCCAAGCGGCCACGCCGCCGACTGTCCCCGGACCAACAGACGTTCAGCGGTCGCCAAACCGGCGACGTCTCCTTTGCGTGCTGAGTTGTAGACTGCGTGAATACCGCTGCGGAGGTAGTCGATCGTAGATCGCCCCGCGGTTCTGTCCAACGTTACTTTCTTGGCGCGGGCAGCTTGGCGAAGAGATCTTTCCGAGGGCTTCATCCTGGCTCGCAATAAGTTGGCGGCACGCCTTCCGATCAACTCTTCGTTTGCCTCGAACCTCGCATGCATGAACTGAAGTCTGTCCCAGAGGGTACGCAATTTACCGGTGCCGATGTTTTTCAGGTCTGTGTTACGAATCTCGGCTATCAGATCCTCGGCCCTTTCGCGCAAGCCCATTTCCACCAGACTTCCCGCGTCCGATTCGTTAGATCGTTTGCTCTGCGGCAGGATCAGCGTACCGGCGGTCGTATGGCCGATATTGTCCAGATATTTTTTGAGCGATTGCACCAACTTGATACCGGGTTCACCAGGCAGCGCCCACAACCCGGCACGAAGTTTCACGCCGCGCGCATGTTTGAGCGCTTCAAGAACTCCATCACCAATCTCCGGCGCACCCGCGCTCTGGAGCTCCTCCCTAAACATACGTTTCACTCGACGCATCATGGCATCGACGCCGCGGCTGGGCGTGCCAGGGGCCGGCAACATGTGAAGTTCCTTCGTCGAAGGATCCAGCATGATCCAAAGTCTCACCACCCATGGTCCATTGCCGGCCCGGGGATGCCACGATTGGACGATGCCAAATCGGAATCCGTCAGTCCCGTTGAGTTTGCTGGTCCATTGGCGGAGTGGTCCATTGACGTTAGGAAGCTCTGTCAGAGGGTCCGCGCGCCAGGTCCCTCCTATGTTGGACGGCACTTTGACAGTGGCGCGCTGAAGGGCTCGCTGCAAGGCCACTCTCGGGTCGATGGGAAAAGGTACGGGTAAAAAGATTGGAGGTAATCCACTCTCGATGGCGGTTTGCGCTAGTTTGTCCGGGCGGGTAGCCGCGTTTCGAAAAGTCCACCAAAGAAGGCCGCCGGCACGGGCACGACGGCGAGAGTTTGACGCCGAGGTCAGAGATTTTTTCATAACGTTCCTCCCTCTGCGGAATCGGCACCATGTCGTAGACATGTTCGGGGGCGTCCGTTTCAACGAACTGTCAGCGCATGATTGGACCGCGACCCGCGTTTGAATGATCGTGAAAGACTTAAAATCTATCTTCGTCTGAAGGCGCTTGGCGGAAGCTTGTCTGGTCAAGCGCAGGCTCGCTCGTCCCAGGTTCGCACTAATCCTGATACGACTCGGCGGAAGAGACGTCTTTGACTCTGTTTGAGGTGGCGCCTCTCCGTGGTGCAGAGGCTAAATTTAGGCGAGTATGCCGACAAAGCAGGCCCGTGAGAATTCAGCCTTCTGGAGTGCGTCCAAATCCTAGTTCGCACGTGTTAACAAGTCAATAGTTGATAATGGCTCACGACAATCCTATGCACGGAACTTCCAGGCACGTAAACTGTCTATTTTGATTGAGAACTTATGCCGCTCACGCGCAGAACAAAATTGTTCGCGGTCCTTTGGCTTGCAGGCATGGCCGGGGTGGTGTCTGTTCTTTTCATCGATCTCTCCGCACTCTTAGCAAACCTGCCAGCGACTAACGGGTTGGAAATGCCGTTTCATCCGCTGCTAATAAAACTTCTGAACGTGGTCCAAACCGGGATCCTGTTGAGCATTGCGATCTTCATCGGCACGCAACTCGCCCCTCGCGTTGGTCTCTCAGCACCTGCGGCAGAAGCGCTGACGACGAACGACAGTTTCGTCTCTGCTCTGAAGCCTCAGGTTCTGCCAGGAGTGATTGCCGGCCTTATCGCGGGAGTCGCGCTCTTATCGTTTTGGCTGATGTTCAGACCGAATCTCCCATCCGTGTTCGTAACGCGCGCAGAAAAGTTGAATACTGCGATGCCAGCCGTAACTCGACTTCTATACGGCGGCATCGCGGAAGAGTTACTAATCAGATGGGGATTGATGACGCTATTGGTATGGGCCGCATGGCGGATATTTCAACGAGGCCGTGGCACACCGCGAGCAATCTACTTTGTAAGCGCGATCGTGATTTCGTCAGTGGTGTTCGGCATTGGCCATTTGCCGCTCGTTTCGGCACTCGGCGTTGGTTACACCGTACCGATAGTGGCGTTCGTTGTTATTGCGAACTCGTTGTTTGGCCTGATAGCGGGATATCTTTATTGGCGGAAAGGACTCGAGGCGGCCATCATCGCTCACATGGCCACTCACGTAGTGATAATAACGGCAATTCACGTGGCACTACGATGACGCATGCCGAAGCAAACCTGCGCGCGGTGTTTTGTGTCTAATGCTTTGTCACCCTGCGCTTTCAACTTTGGTTCAAAGGACCAAGCCCATGATCTCCCAACACTTCAGAAAATACTCATTTCTTCCTCTCTTCTTCTTCATCTTCCTGCTGAGTTCGCGCCCCGCGGAAGCGTGCTCCTGCGGCGAAAGGTCGACCGTCCTCGAAGCTTTCACCTACGCCGACGTCGTCGTTGTCGTCAATGCAGTCTCCGTTGAAAAGGCAGGGCTGGATAGGACCGCTCCGCCAGGCCGCGTGTCGAGTGGCAGGAACTACATCGCCGGCGTCAAATCAACCTCGATGCGTGTTGAGCAGGTGTTCAAGGGAACACTGAAGGCGGGCGATGAGATGATCTTTGCACAGGGAGGTGGAGGTGACTGCATTTGGACCTTCAGCGAACAGGACGTGGGAAAGAAGTTTCTCTTCTACCTCAAGCGGATATCGGATTCCACGCATTGGGTAGCGGGAACGTGCGGCCGGTCTCAGCACCTCGAACACGCAGGTGACGACCTTCTCTACCTTAATAATCTCGACAAAGTTCGTAACAAGACGCGCATCTCGGGGACGCTGAGATTTTTCTACAACACAGACGAGAGTCTTGCCGGCCTAAAGGTTCGCATCGTCGGCGCGAAAGACACTCAAGAGATCAAAACGGACAGCAATGGCGTCTACGAGATTTATGACCTGCCTGCCGGACGTTATTACGTCGAACCGGAAGTTCCGAAAGGCTGGAAGGTCGCGCAGTATGGCTTAGCCTCCTCACCAAGCCTCGATCGAAATGCGAAAGACGGAACGTTGCAGAGGATCCCCATCATCCTCGCAGCCAATCAGCATGCCGCGCTCGACATCAATTTCGAGATCGATAACGCCGTTCGTGGGCACATCTATGATCCGATGGGCCAACCAATGAACGGCGTCTGCCTGAACCTGGTTCCGGCCGACGGCACGAAAGGAAGATACCTGGCGGACTGTACGGAAGAGGATGGCGCCTTCCAGATCGGTCAGATTCCGCCTGGCGACTATGTCGTCGTAGTGAATGACGACGGAAAGATGACGAGCAGCGAGCCGTTTGGAAAGTTTTACTATCCGAACACGCTCAAGCGTGAAGAGGCGACCGTGTTCAATATCGGGCTCGGCGACGTTGTCGAGAACCTCGATATCTATCCTCAGCTGCAGTTGAAAACGGTCACCGTTAAAGGAACCCTGGTCCACTCAGACGGGAAACCCATCGCCGAGGAGTGGGTGTATTTCAAGTCCATCAGGAAACAGTCCGACGGAAACGACGAGAATGAACGCGACGCAGATGACGCACGCGCGCAAACGGATGCGAAGGGCCGGTTCTCGATGAGGGTTGTGCATGGAGCAAACGGAATCCTGTACGCCCGCATGTACGGTTACGCCGGCAAATATGAAAACTGCCCGCAGTTTGACCGTTTGGTCAAAGAAGCAGGCTCCGGAGTTCCTGAGATAAAAACCGCGCCCGTCGAAATTCGAGCGACAACGAACGTTTACGCAGTGGAGCTAAAGTTTCCTTTTCCTGCCTGCAAAAAAGCCAAACGCGAGTGACGTCGCCTGTCCCTCGCGTTGTAGATGCTACACTCTTTCCACATTGAGGAGATTCAAGGCCGTGGCGTTCGTCCTCGCTTCGTGCCGGGCCAGGTGATAGTGCTTATGACTCAAGTTCCAGTTGTAGATGCGTTGCCGCAATGGCGTGAATCGGCGCCGTACTGGGCTAAATATCACGCATTGATTCGCGAGATGTTCGCGCCGGTAACTCGCGCGCTTATTGAAGATGCCGCCATCGTTGAGGGACAGTCCGTACTCGACGTCGCGGGCGGCGCAGGCGAGCCGTCACTGACAATCGCGGAAGTCGTTGGACCAACAGGATCCGTGACCTGCACTGATGCAGTGGCCGAGATGGTCGAGAGCGCCCGGTCCCAGGCAAGTGATCGCGGATTGACGAACATGCAATTCAGGCAATGCAAGGCGGATGCTCTTCCTTTCCCTGATCGTTCATTTGACGTCGCGGTGAGTCGGATGGGCGCGATGTTCTTTCCGGATCCGGTGCTTGCTTTTCGTGAAATGCTGCGAGTGACGAAACCAGGCGGCGTCCTGACGTTTGCCGTCTGGCATAAGAGCGAGCTCAATCCATACGCATATACAGTAACAGAGGTGCTGTCGCGTCACATTGAAACACCGCCTCCGGATCCTGACGCACTGGACGCCTTTCGTTTTGCAGAGCCGGGCAAACTCGCTCGTCTGCTCGGAAGTGCAGGCGCTATCAACATTCGTGAACGAGTGTTTCGATTTCACATTGAGGCGCCGCTGTCGCCTGAAGAGTTTTGGCAGATGCGTTCGGAAATCTCGGAGACTTTGAGGGACAAGTTGAAAAACTTTTCCGCCGCGGAACAGGCGCACATTGCGACACAGGTTCACGGCGCTGTTCGAGAATTCTTCCCGAATAACCAGATGAAATTCCCGGCGCAGATGCACATCGTGACTGGTGAAAAAGAATGATGGCTTCGCTGCTGCGGCTGGACTCCGCAGCAGCTGAGAGCCGTTAAAACCTGGGCTACTCAAACTGGGCTTCACGCGAGCGCGCTAACGCTGCAACCGGCGTTTAGGTTCCGTCGACGCCGTCCCGGCGGGCACTGGCTCCGCGATGATGATCCCGGGAATCACATATCGGTTACGTTTCGCTGGGAAGACCTCAACATCGATCGAAACGGCGTCAGTTCCCGCAGGCTCGGCGCGGTAAGTGTAGATACCTTCCACGTCGAGCGGATCATCCGGAATACTCGTAGGAAGAGGGTTGTTGAAAACGACTTCGAAGATCACGAAGCCTTCGATGTAGGGCGGGATCACGTCTACCTGCGGATAGATGGCGATTCCGAGGTGACCATAAATATCCCGGCAGACAACTTCCAGCCCATAGTCGGACTTGAGTGTGTGGAATGTGGACCAGGCGGGCGGAGTTGGTACCTGGCCGCCTCTAAGCCGGATCACCTTCTTGCGAAACCGGATGTCGATTCCGGTGTTGTTGTGAACGTTGATCTTGCTCGAGTAGTGACCGGCCTGGGCATCGGGCATGATCTTGATCGAAGCCTCAGGCTGGACGCCGCAGATAAATTTCGCAGCGTAGGTGTTGGTGACAGTCATTGAAGGGATGGGAATGGGTTCGATCTCTTGTGCTTGCACGACGGCGCCTGTAAGCAGCAAGCCGATAACCGAGGTAAATCCGATCGTGATGGTTTTCTTGAGTGTGTTTTTCATGTTTTCTCCATTGTGAAGGGAAAGCACTACGCCGTTGCGCTGGCAAAGCAGCGCCGGGCGCAGAGCAACTAGCGAGATTCAGGAGATCTGCTGGCGAGTTCTGAGTGAGACGTAAGGATCCGAGGTTTCTTTGTCGTTCACCCTTGGTTCGGCAGTATCCAATCGGGAATCACGCGCGTAAGTCCAAATTTCGAAGCGTGACCTGCTTGATCATCCGCTAAAGAGTACGCAAGTGACTACCCGCCCGTAACGTTCATTGTTTCAGACTAAGACCTCTCCCATGTCTGAAACTCAACCGTTCTGGGCGGTGATACCTCGAACTCACTTGCTATCGCTTGTAGTGGAAGGCGCGCATCATATTGCCGCGCGAGAAAACTGTCAACAGAACAATGCTTTCCACAAAAATTTGATCCCGCTCTAAATCCACCACGCCGTCGTCGCTCGTAAATCACTCAGAAGCGATGACAACCGAAGCAAACCCAGAAATGCGCCGCGCGTCCATTAAGCAGGCGGCGATCAAGCGCGCGGCGGTTCCGATAGTCCTGGCCGCGTTGATTGTTCTTGGCGTAACGGCCGGCAAAAAAGCGTTTTCACCTCCGTCCGTCGCGGAAAACTCCGGCGCCAACAACTCATCCGCAGAACCTGCATCGTGTCGTTTGGTCTTGACGCCGCTGTCCGGCGATACGCCACTCGATCAGGCGATCGCACAACAACAAAAGCTCATCCGCAGCGGCTCATCCGGCACGTTAGAACGACTCGGATGGACCTTCATCAAGAAAGCCCGAACGTCATTTGACGCAGGATTTTACAAACTGGCGGAACAGTGCGCTGCGTGCCTTGAAACGCGAGGATCGACAAGGCCTGACGCGTTGCTGTTGCGCGCTCATGCGTTACAAAGCCTGCACCATTTCCGCGCGGCCGAAGCCGCCGCACGCGAACTCGTCAGTCTGCGTGAACGTCCATTCGATTACGGCGTTCTCGGCGACATCCTGGTCGATCAGGGCAAGATACGTGAAGCTGTCGCGGCGTATCAGAAAATGATCGATCTGCGGCCGGACTTGCAGTCGTACGCGCGAGCCGCGCACGTGCGCTGGTTGACCGGCGATCTCGAAGGCGCAATCGAGTTAATGAAACTCGCAACTGCGGCGAGTAGCCCCAACGACGCCGAAGCCTCAGCCTGGGCGTTTACACGACTCGCGCTTTATCAACTCCAGGGCGGCGCACCGAAACAGGCACTGCAATCGTGCGACGCGGCGCTCGCTCTTGAAGCGAGCTACGCACCGGCGATGCTTGCTCGCGGCCGCACTTTGTTGACCCTGAATCACTCCGCCGAAGCACTCGCCGATTTTCAACGAGCCGCACAACTGAATCCGCTGCCGGAATATCAGTGGGCACTGGCGGACGCTCTCAGTCTCACCGGCAACCACGCACAGGCGGCAGAGCTCCAGTCGCAGATCGTCGATCGTTCCACGGAAGATCCAAGAACGCTTTCGCTCTACCTTGCGACGCACAACCGCGACGTCGAACGCGCGGTGCGTCTGGCCGAGCAGGAATTGACCAACCGCGGCGACGTTTTTTCGCACGACGCGCTCGCGTGGGCACTCGCCGTGGCCGGACGTTCGACCGAGGCGCAACACCACATCAGTCGCGCGCTGTCCGAAGGTACCCGCGACCCACGTCTCTATCTTCACGCTGGAGTGATTGCATCGCTGAACGGCGACAACAGAGAAGCAAGACGATGGCTGAAAGCCGCCGCGGCAACGCAGCAGATGTTGTTGCCGAGTGAACGCGCGCAGCTCGAAGCCTGGCTTCAAAGAGCCGGCCGCAACCATCAGTAAACCCAAACCAACTTGCATTAGGGAGAAAGAATAAGATGCCTAAAATATTTTCAAGGCTGAAACCCGTAGTCGCAACTCTGTTGCTGGCTACTCTACCGGCTGCGCTGCTGCCGGCAACCGCGCGCGCCTCGAGTCACATGGACGCGCCATTGATCACACTTGACCCGTCAGCCAACACCACGGACGTTTATGCCTTCGTGGACCAGGACGGGACTCAGAAGTCTCTCGTTCTAGCGCTCGGCGTGTACCCGCACCAGGAACCCGGAATTGGTCCGAACAAGTACAACTTCGACGACAACGTGCTCTACGAGATTCACGTTGCGCTCGGCGCGGACGTCACGGCCGGACGGCCCACGTTGAGTTATCAGTTTCGCTTCACGACCAACTTCAAGACGCAAAACACGATTCTTCAGTCGTACCTCGGCGTCGTTGAACACGTGGGCGACGCGAACCAGAACCTGACGCAGACTTATACGGTTACGAAAGTGGACCATCGCTCGAATCGAGAAACGGTTCTCGGCACGGGCGTGGTCCCGCCAAACAATCAGGGGAACGCAACGCCTTTCTACAATCAGGGGGACAATGGCGAGAACCGCGCGCGCGATGGCGTAGCGACGGAGGCCGCGCTCGACCGTTACACAAGCGAAGCAATCGCCGAACTGTCGAACGGTTATGTCGCGTTTGCGGGTCAGCGTGACGACGGCTTCTACGCCGACATTCAGTCGATATTCGATCTGCTCAAGCTGCGTAATCCCGGCAAGGACTCGCAGGGCGGCTTCAACCTGCACCTGATGGCGCTCGAGGTTCCCGTTGCGGAACTCGGAGGCGATCAACAGATCGCGGGTGTTTACGCGACTACCAGCCGGCGAACAGTGCGTGTGCTCGACGACAAGAAGGATCCTAAGAACAACGGACCGTTCGTGCAGGTTGCGCGCCAGGGAAATCCGCTTTTCAACGAAGGACTCGTGGCGATTGCCGACAAGGATCTGTACAGCCGCACGAGCCCCGCGACTGACGGGCAGCTCTTCAGAAAGTATGCCGAAACTCCGGAACTCGCCCGCTTGATAAATCTCCTCGTCTTCAACGCGCCCGTGGCTCCGGAAACTAACCGCACTGACATAGCGGGAATCTACATTCCCGATCTCATCAAGGTGGACCTGTCGACGGCCAAAGCTCGGTTCGCCGGAGGCGGCGCGGATCATCCGACCAACCCTGACGACCCCGGCTTTTCGCGGTTGAGCATCTTCGGAATGGACGTGCTGAAGAGCAACATTCAGGATCCATTCAAAAACGGCGGGTTCATTCCGGGCGGATGGCCCAATGGCCGTCGCTTCGGAGACGACGTCGTCGACATCGCCGTCACTGCCCTGATCAGCGACTTGCGCGATCCGGACAACCTGATAATTCGCGGTCCCGCGGGTGACGGCGTCAATCGCAACGACATGGCGTTCAATAAAGTGTTTCCGTACGAAGCGACACCGCAGAACGGCCGCAACCACTCACATCCATAACTTCGATGACCAGGTACTTTTCAATCCTTGCGAGAGTGGGGCTGCTTATCGGCATCCTCACTCTTCTCGCTGGTAGTGCGCTGGCCCACGATCCCGGTTTGAGCGTCGCTGACGTTCGCATTCTCGAGGATCGAATCGTCGCGGAAATCAGTTTCGCGCCGAGCGACGTCGAGGGAATTCAGCAGCTCGAATCGAGCCTGCTGACTATCGAGAGCGATAGAGGAAAGTTGGAGCTACGATCTTTCAATCGTGCCGCGGTGGATGCGAACAGCGTTCATTTTCTGCTGGAGTTTGCAGGTTCCAGTGCTGCTGAATTACGACTCAGCGCGCCTGTGCTTGCGAAGCTGTCTCGCGGACACAAACAGTTCTGCTCAGTCTACGACGACAAAAACAAACTTCTCGCCGAGCGCATGCTCAGCTCGGAAACAACGGATCTCACGATCGACTTGCGCGCGACGTCCGCCAGCGGCCGATCGATGCTCGACTTTCTCCTTCTCGGAGTCGAGCACATCGTTACCGGCTACGATCACCTGGCGTTTCTTCTTGCGCTGCTCCTTGCGGGCGGCTCGCTTCGCCACAACGCCAAAATCATCACTTCATTCACCGTCGCGCATTCGCTGACACTCGCGCTCGCTACGCTGAGCATCGTTAACATCTCGCCCGCGATAGTCGAACCGATAATCGCCGGGTCGGTTGTATTCGTCGGCGTGGAAAATCTATTTGCTCGACGAATCACCGCACGATGGCTGGTGACGTTCGTTTTTGGATTGGTACACGGTCTCGGGTTCGCGTCAGCGTTGCGTGACCTGGGCGTCGGTGGGCCAGGATCGCAAGTCGCGTTTCCGCTTTTGTCTTTCAATCTCGGCGTCGAGGTGGCGCAGATAGCGATCGCGGCTCTCGTTCTGCCCGTGGTGTGGAGACTGGAACAACGTCCGGTCTTTAAGTTAAAGCATGTGCCGGCGCTTTCAGTCCTGATCGCGTGCGCGGGCGTCTACTGGTTTCTCGCTCGCACGTTGTGAGTCACTGATCAGTAGTTCGTCAGGATTTGTTCAGGCTTGAAGCCCATCTTACCCAAACGTTCGCGTGTTTGATCGATCATCTCGCGCGAACCGCAGATCAGGGCGATCGGTGAAGAGAGGCCCGGCAAGACGTTGTCCAGAAGTGATTGAACGTAGCCGGTCGGGCCGGACCAGTCGTGCCCGTCCGGACGCGAGACTACCTGTCGCAGTTCGACTCCCGCGTCGGCCCAATGTCGAATTTCGTCGCGATAACAAAAGTCGTCGGGCGTGCGCGCGCCGTAGAGCACGACGAGCTGTCCGAAATCTTCTCGATGTTTCAGGACGTGGCGCAACGCTGAACGCAGAGGCGCGACACCCGTGCCCATCGCGACGAAGACCAGGTCTCGATGCTTCTCCTCCGAAAGCGGAAAGCCGCGGCCGGCGATGCCGAGTAACTTGATCTCGTCGCCTTCGTGCATGTCGTACAGCACCTTGCTCGCGCCGGCTTTCTGTTTCACGAGAACTTCCAGATCGCGATCTTCCGGGGCACTGGCAAACGCGAAGTAGGCCGGGTCTTCTTCGCCG
>DASRIM010000117.1:0-2473 GCA_035649995.1 Pyrinomonadaceae bacterium
CACTCACCATGGCTCGCGGGGGTGAACGCGAGCCATCCGAGTCAGGAACGTTTTGGAGTCGAAGAAGCGACCGTCTCCGAGCTGGTCGACTTCTTTCAAAATGAAAAGACCTGCAGCGTCGAACCCGGCGGCAAGCCCTGCGATCACTGCGCCATGTGCAGTTCCCGCGGTTTCTAAAAAGCCATTTACTGAGTGCGCCGTAAGCTGTTCGCGTTGATCTGCGGCGCCTGCTGCGCTCGTTCTTCTGCTTTGAAGTACGGCTCTTCCTTAAACCCGAAAAGCTTTGCCGAGATCACGGTCGGGAAGCGTGAACGCGTCGTGTTGTAGTCCTGTGTGGCCGCGTTATAGTCGTTGCGCGCGACGGCGATCCTGTTTTCCGTTCCCGCGATCTCGTCCTGCGCCTTCAAGAAGTTTTCATTCGATTTCAACACCGGATACGCTTCCTGCAAGACGAGCAGCCTGCCGATCGTTCCTCCGAAACTGTTGTTAGCATCGATCACCGCCTGCTTTTGCTCGGGCGTTTTGTCGCCGCCCTCGCCCTGTGGCGCTTGCGTCGTCGCATTCAGCAAACGTGAACGCGCCTCGGCTATCTGGCCGAAAACTTCCTGCTCTTGAATGCCGGCCATCTTGGCGACCTCGACCAGGTTATTGATCAGGTCGGCGCGACGCTGTAACTGCGTTTCGACGTTGGCCCATTTTCCCTTCACGTTCTCGCGTTTGGTGGTAAGCGTGTTGTAGCCGCAACCGCTCGCGGTCAATGACAGTATGGTGATACCGAAAAGGACGGCCAATCTTCGATTCTTCATCTCAAGTCTCCCCTTTTATCTGATCTAAGTTCATCGACAGCTTCAACTACCTGTTCGATCTGAAACATGTAAGACGCGAAAAGATCGTTCGCCTCTTTTTCGGAGGACGGCAAGTTATCGTTGTTGCGAAGCTCGAAAATTCTTTCAAACGGCGCCGGATCGAGTTTCAAAACCTGGACCGTGCGGCGCACGCAGTCAGGCTTCGCCACGGGCGCCTTCTCGCCGAACAGCAACAGCACCGCTCGAAACAGCGCCGCAAAGCTCGAGAGGCTGTCGCTCATCAAGTCGCACAACCTCTCGACCGACACCGAAACGGGAATATAAAGACGGCGCAGTTGGATCACCTTGCTGCGGAGCTCGTATTCGGTTTGATGCCGGAGGTTCGCGTCGGAAAGTGTGACGAACTCGAAAGGATCGTGGCCGTAAAGGACGACACGCGCGTTGGCCATCTGATGAAACTCGATGGGAAATACGTCCGCGGCGTCGGAGAGTTCCTCGACGGTGAAATAGACGGGCAACGGGTGGCCCAGTCGCTGCCACTCGCGCATCGGCGCCTGGGCCTGTCGCAAGTCCTCCGGCGTGATGCGATTCAGCGCGATCAGCAGGTTGTAGTCTGAGCGTAGCTCGACGTGATCGCCGGCGGCCGCCGAACCATACAACACCACAGACGCGAGATTGTCTCCGTGCGTCGCACGCAGATCTTCGACGAGTTCGCCGAGAGCTTCCTGCACTACAGTCTTAACAGCCATAGCATCCGTATTCCTTTGGATCGTAACAGAAGCGTTTCTTACGTGCTCTCCGTGTTACCAGCTACCACCGGAGCCGCCTCCGCCAAAACTACCACCACCACCGAAACCTCCGCCGAAACCACCGCCACCGCCGCCGCCTCCGAAACCACCGCCGCCGCCGAAGCCGCCTCCGCTCCAACCGCTGCTTCTGCCGCCGCGCGATAAGTTGCCCAACAGAGTGCCCCAAAGCAGTGCCTGCGCCAGACCACCGCCGCCATACTGGCGACGTCTACGGCCTCCGCCTCCTCCGCCGCGAGACGATGAAATGACAATCAGTATGAACACGATGACAGCGATGCCGCAGCAGACGCTGGTCAGGCTATTTCGTGTTGCGCGAATCGGAGCGCGCGGTTCTTCTCCGCGATACGCGTAACGCTGATCGATGCCTTCGACGGCGAAGCCGCGCTTCGCTGCGATCGTCGCGACGTAAGCCTGGACCGTGTCGAATATGCCTTTGCTGTAGTTTCCCTGCTTGAATGCAGGCACGAGCCGTTCGCGTTGTATCTGGCCCACTACGCCGTCGGGCAGATCGCCTTCGAGATGATCGCTGACCTGCGTGAAATACTTTCGATCCTGAATCGCGATCACTAACAGGAAAGCCGATCTGTCTCCCTCTTTCGCTCCGATTCCCCAGCCGCGAGCGACCGCGAGTGAGAAGTCGAAGATGTCCTGGCCGCCCGTCGTCGGAACGGTCAGCACCGCGTATTCCATCTGCGCGCGCTCTTTGAGATTCAGGTAGATCGACTCGAGCCGCTGCCGTGTGTCAGCGTCGATGACGTTTGCGTTGTCTACGATGGGATTGAACGGAACGGGTAAGGGAACCGGCGACTGTGGTCTCGTCTGCGCGGCTACGGAAATCGCGAAAAAGAGCAAAGCCGC
>DASRIM010000118.1:0-13048 GCA_035649995.1 Pyrinomonadaceae bacterium
CGCAGATAAACATTTATGCCTTGCGGATGAAGCTCGTCATGACGCTCCGGCGAGACCTGTTCGTCAACACCGACTACCTGCGCCGCCAGGACATTCGCTGGACCATGTGGAACTCCGAAAGCCGCTTCCTGGCGTGCAATGATTCCGGCAGCGACCGCCGAGGGCGGGATTCGAATCAGCGCGTCGCGCTGATCGTCGCGTCGTACGATCTGAAGCCACGGGTAATACGCTGCGGCGAATGCCGAGTTGAACCGGGAACGCCAGTCGAGAATCTCACGTTGGTTCAGTCCCGGCGGCACATCGAGCAGGACGACGAATGACCGCAGTACATCGGCAAACTCGACGAGCAGTCTTGTCTGGAGACTAATGATGTCGTTCCGGTCGGCCGGGAGCCGCGGATTCAAACGCAAATCGCGCAGATCGAATTCGCGTTCTGTTTGGTCATCGCGATCAGCTCTCAACTCGACGCAACGTTCAAAATCCGGACCAGCCAGCGAGACCGGATCCGTTACGATTTCTCTCTGCACTAGCGGCGCAGGTGAATAGAGATCCGGCACGACTACGAGCGAAAGATCGGAGATGTAAACGAGTGCGAAAACGCCGTTGCCCGGTTCCTCGTCGCTCAGTTTCCAGCCGTCAAAGAAATCCTCGTGATCGATTTCTTCATAACGATCGTCGCCGCCTTCAAACACCCGCGACCAACCTGCCGGCGCCAAGTTCGGATCCGAAGGGACGACTTCAGCAGTGCTCCAGGATTTGTGCGGGTAGACCAGGTTCGATTCGTAACACAGCACCGTCGCGGCCCAGCGGCGGTGCAGCGACGAGAACCCGAGATGATCGTGCCGTTCCGATCGACCGTCGCCGTCGTCGATCGTCAAAATTCCTTCGACGAGTTCCACGAACGTCAACAACGTGTCCGGCGGTTCAAAGTGAGCGGCGGGAAGCGGTTGATCGAACGTAGCACGGTGTCGGACGCGCGCGCTCGTTTCGAGGGGCTCCGCTGCGATGGCGGTTATCAAACGCAGCTCTTGCGTGTGGTCTTTAGCAGTGAGCCGGACGAGCGAACCTACTGGAAGATCGAGTGATGAATCTACAAGTAACGATGACCGATCGTCAGCGCCGGCCTCGATGGGGCGGATCGAGTAATCGAGTGAAGCGCGCAACAGGTTGCCCCAACTTCCCTCGCTACGCGCGAGCAGTTTCATCTCCTTCGCGGGCGGGCCGATGATTGGAACAGTTCCGCTGGCGACTGCGGCTGAGTTAGCCGCTGCATTGCCGTAATCATGGACGATGCGCGCGATGTAAGCGCGGCGTCCGCCTTGCTCGAAAAACGACGCAACTGAATACGGCAGCAGTCCCGGTCCTTCGAAACCGCCGAACAAGTTTCGGTATTCATCGAAACTTTCGACCGGAACCGCGACTGTCCGCCGGCGTGGTCTTTCGTCTTCGACACACGGGACGTCGTCACGCCACCGTTCGTTCACAACCGGCACGCGCGCCGGCCCGCGCGGAGCTACGCCGACAAACGCAGCGACGTCCATGCGCACGCCGGTCAGTGCGTGAAGTGGAGTGTCAGGCGTCCGGTAGATACCGGGCGCGCCGAAAGACATGCGAGATGGAAAAGCCATTTCTATTGCTACGGTTACTTGTAGTCGATGCCCTCATGGACCAGGTGCAGCTCTTCCATCGCAACCTCGCCGCCGCCTTTCGCCGCCAGCGTTGGACCAGCCCATTTCTTCGGTTGCGCGTTGCGCAGGACCCAGGTCGCAACTGGTTGTCGCGCTTCGTCGAGCAGCGTGATCGTCACGTTCGTAGGCGCATAAGCGCCCTCGGCGACCGCTTTGATCCACTCGAACAACTTCGTCTTACCGACCAGCCCGCGTTTGAGGGTGACGTCGTCCAGCTTGTGAGTGTTGGGAATCTTGCGAGCGGTGTTGAATTTCTCGTTGCCGTTGCGATACTCCGAGTAATTCACGTCCATGCCGAGCCCGCTCGCGTCGGAAAATCCGCCGAACACGTCTGTCGGATCGTCGTTCTTGTCGTTCAAGGAGACGAGATAGTTAAAAGCTCCGTAAGGGTTTTGTCTTTCTACCGGCATTGTCTATTCCTCCTAATGCTGCGACGCTAGACCTTAGCGTCTCCTGTCCATTGGCCGATACGGAAGATTACGAACTCGGCAGGTTTGACTGGCGCGATCCCGACGAGACAGATCAGGCGTCCGTTGTCGAGATCGTTTTGCGTCATCGTGGTGCGATCGCAGCGGACGAAGTAAGCCTGTTCCGGTTTGTCGCCGAGCAGCGCGCCGTCGCGCCAAAGGACCAGCAGAAAATCTTCAACGGTCTGACGAATGTTGGCCCAGAGGCGCGGGCCATTGGGCTCGAACACCGCCCACTGAGTTCCCTTGTCGATCGAGTGTTCGATGTAGATGAAGAGCCTGCGCACGTTGACGTACTTCCACTCGGGATCGGAGCTCATCGTGCGCGCGCCCCAAACGCGATTACCGCGTCCTTCAAAGAAACGCAGCGCGTTAATGCCCTCGGGATTCAAAACGTCCTGTCGCGCCTTGTTGATGTTTGCCTCAAACTTCGTCAGCCCGCGCACGACTTCGTTCGCCGGCGCTTTGTGAACGCCACGCTCGATGTCGGAGCGCGCATAGATGCCGGTGACGAAACCCGAGGGCGGCAGCAACAAGCGTTTGGGCGGTGCGCCCTGTGACGGGCGCTCATTCGGATCGAATATCTCGATGTGTGGGTGATACAGCGCCGCGTATTTGCTATCAAACCGCCCGCGGAACCGGCGCACTTCATTCATCGAGCTGCCTTTCGGCGCGTCGACAACCGCGATTCGATATTTCAACCGCTCGGCGTGAGAGATAAGACGGTCCGCCGCCTGAGCGCAGGTTTCCGCCGACTGGTACGTGCCGCCGTCCGGAAGGGCGACGATGGCGATGTCGTCGATTTCGGCGAGTGCTTCAAGGCCAGTTGCTTTAACGGCAGCGTTGTCGAGATCGGCGGGCTTGCCTTGCAAGTCGTCAGGTTGCGCTTCCAGTCCGTCGTGGCCGTCGGCCAGTCGCGGCGACGCGTTGTTCTGTAGCGCGATCATCAAACGCGCCGCGTTGAACGGAGCGCCTGCGGGCGGCTTCCAGTCGAGCCAGACGACGGCGTTCTCATCTTCCGGATCGTTCTGTTGCAGGATCTTTCCGATGTAACGCTTCTGATCCGGATCGGCCCCGAGCTCGTCGTACACATCGCTGCGCTCCGGTGAAACTGTGACGATTACCTGCAACTCGACGAGTTGGATCACGTCGTTCGGACCTGGCGCTACCGCAAGGCCGGTGTTGCGGATAAAAGTTTGTTTTCCATCACTGTCGACCTGAACGACGGCCAGCCTCGTATCGACAAGCGGGTCGTTGTCCGCGGGAAGAGGATTCGGCAGAGGCGGTGACAGGATTTCAACGACGGCGCCGGCCTTTGCGCGCCGTGCCTGCGGGCCCCACGTCGATCGAATCGGATCGGTGGCCGGGTACCGAAACGCGATGTTCTTGCTTCGCACCGCACGGACCTGGACCAGCACGTTGCCATAAGCGCCGGGCCATCGTGCGGTCCAGGTCGCAGTCGGAAGGCCGACGCCGACCGCGATCGAACGCTTGGCAACACCCCAGTCAAAAGTCCCGGGCGCCGGTTCCTTCGGTACGAAGACACGCGAAACGTAAAGTCGTTTGCCGCCGTTGTCGAAAAACGCGCGCGCGGCATGGGCCACGTACGACTCCCTTTCGTCGGTGCTCGTCGCGCCGACCAGCAAACGCGTGAGCCCGCCGTAGACGCGTTCGAACTCGGTGAAACTCGTGATCAATCGCGGCTCGGTCGTCCCCGGACCCTCGGTGAACTGCACTGGCCCATAGCGCGTCATGCCGGCGAATCCGGTGGTGCTCGTTGGTACGCCTTCGATCGATTTTGAACGGAAGCTTACTTCTTCAACGTAAACTCCAGGTGCTAAGTATTCAGGCATAACAGCACTCCTTTTCGAGCGCACGTAGCGCTATGGAATTACAAATTCTCGGTAAATGGATCGTCCCAAAGTGAAAGTGATCGTTTGCGTTGTCGTCGCGCCGTAACCGGCCGGCAACGTTTCACCGGCCGCCACTGGATCGGCAGCGCCGGGCGCCGATAATTGTTCAAGCGGCAGATCCCATAACGGATCGAGTTCTTCCTGATTTGCCGGGTTAGGGACTGGAACTACTGTCGGCCCGGACACGGCCACGTCGATATTGAGCGGAATCGGCAGCGTGCTGCCGATTGCTGCATTTGAATTGAGCAGCAGGAGAAACTCGCCGCGGTCGTCGCCATGCGCGCGCCCGAGCACAAGCGGCTGGCCCGCCAGGCGCGCGACGACACGTGCCCAACGCATTGGTCTGCCGTTGCGAAGCACGCGGCCGCGCAGCGCGGTCGCCGTCAAACCGGCGTCGTAAGCTGCGCCGGGAAAGAAGACCGGCCGTCGAATGCGACGGCGAAATTGAAGTCGATCGATTTGTTCCTGCGCTTCGACGTCAGCGAGAGTCAGGATCGGAATTCGGAACCGGCGCGGTACGATGCGCCGGCGATCGTATTTCGGATCGTATCTACGTCTGGTTATATCGAGATCGAAAGCCCTGAGGTCGATTGGAGTCGTGACGCCGGGCTGATAGCGGAGCGAGAAAAGATTTGACGCACGATTGTTGGTGACATGGACGTCGATCGGCGGCCGCGGCAAGTTAAAGTTTTCGGCGTCGTGTCTCAATTGAATGTCGTAACTCAAGCGGCGTCGATAGTGCGAATCGATCGGTTCAATGCCGAGCGCAAGCCGGTGAATGATCTCGACGTAACGACTGGGCAGAAACTCGTTCATAAAGTCGTCGTGGGAACTATGCCGGTGATTGAAGTGATGACCGGCGTCTCCGCCGCGACGTTGCGGCCGTCGAGCCGCATCACGCGCGCGATGTACGGGACACTCAATCGATAGTCCGTCGGCAACGAATCGAAGATGCGCATGACGGCTTCGGTTGAAACTTCCTCGAGCACGATTTGGAGCGATTCGCCGGGCGCCCATTCGCCTGACGAGTGCAACATCGGACCACTGAGAATCGGCGTTGACTCGAGAATTTGCATTGCTCTTCCCAGCACGCGATGGTCGTCTTCAGCATTTTCGGCCCAGGGAGTCATCAGGTAGTGCAGGTCGAGACCGAGATGCGAACGGCCGTCCTGTTCCGCCGCCGCAGACCATGCGGCGCGCATCACTTTGTTGAAATCAACGCGATAGAGAAAGATCGATAAAGCTGGTGAGCCGATATTTGGTCCGGCGTTCGCAGGATCAAAGTCGATTGTGTGGACCAGCACGGCTTTCGTGTTGCCGCTGGAGACCGGCTGAAACTCTTCGAAGCCGGCCGTGAGCAGCATCTCGATGCTTTTTCCGGCGGCAGCAATTCCCGCAAAACCAGCCAAAGCGCTCTCCTTCTGTTTGCCCGAAAGGAATTCCCGCGCTCAAATTTTGCGCCGAGCCCGAGCAGCCGGCGCCTAACGTCTGCGGCGCACCCATTTCAGCCAGCGACGGCCTTTACGCGTCGCAACCGTACCCGCGTCGCTCGCGAGATATGGTTCGATGAAGCGAACAATTTCGTTGAGATCCTGGAAGTAACGCCGTTCAGGATCCGGCACGTGCGTGATGTAGCCGTGCCATTTAATTTCACCCATGCCGTCATCTTCCTGCCGCAGCTTGACGATAAACGAATGGACTTTGGACTCGGATGTGCCCATGCCCTCCCTGCGCTGACGAAGTGCGAAAGCGAGACTGGACGATACGCCCGGTCTTTTGAACAAACCTTGCGGACAGTGCGCAGTCAGAGCGCTGGGTATATCAGCGACGCTGGCGTCGTTGCGTCTGTTGGGCGTCTGTCAGATCGTCTGGCGATCGATTTTTTTGACGTAAAACTTGGCCGATGTCACGAAAGTTGAAAATTTTTCGAGCGACGCAAGAATGTTCTTGACAGCATTGGGTCGACTCACTAACATCCGGCACACCTCAGACGATCTCGACAGCATTGGTAGCCTCAATGCCTCGCCAATACTTGCCCCGGTAGTCAGAGGAGCCGCGATCTGGTCCGGCTATGGACCACTAACATTGGTGTGCTTGTTTGTGTGTGCTTGTCACCCAGAGACAGCCTCCCCCCTCCGTTAGAGGCAGTGTCTCTTCAGAGGTCCGCTTTGCGATTCCATCTGTTCGGTAAGTTCCTCGCGCAACGCAACCAGCAAAAGGTTGAAGGGCTGGAAGCCTGTAAAGAACAAGAGCTGCTCAGTTATTTGCTCATCCATCGCAATCGCCCGCACCCACGGGAAACTCTTGCGAGCCTGCTCTGGTCGAACACTTCGACGGAACGTTCCAAGAAATACTTACGTCAGGCAATCTGGCGCCTCGTCTCCGCACTGGAGAACGATGGCCTGTTGCAGGTCGAACACGATTGGGTACAGCTCAATGTGAAAGGCGATTTCTGGGCCGACGTCGCCGTGTTTGATCAAGCGTTCGGCGCGGTGCAGGGCGTTGCCGGCGCGCAACTCGATAGTTCAACTGTCGAGTTGCTCAAGGACGCCGCTGCGCTCTACCAGGGCGACCTGCTCGAGGGTTGGTATCAGGAGTGGTGCCTGGTTGAACGTGAGCGTTTTCAGAATATGTATCTGACGATGCTCGACAAACTCCTCGCCCATGCAATCGAGCACAGTGACTACGAAGCTGGTGAATCGTATGGGACGACGATTCTCAATTACGATCGTGCGTCTGAGTTGACTTACCGGCGGCTGATGAAGTTACGTTACGACGCGGGCGATCGAACGGGCGCGCTGAGACAGTATCAACGATGCGTGACGGCGTTGCGCGAAGAGCTCGGCGTCAAGCCTGAACGGCGTACGCAGCAGTTATACGAGCGGATCAAGTCCGACGGCATGGGCCGCAGCCAATCCGCGGAAGACGACACCTCAGACGGCGGTATACAGTTGCCAAGCGTTCTCCGCCGGCTGCGCCGCCTGCACCTCGTCCTCACGGCCGCGCAGAATCGTGTGCAACGAGACATCGCCGCAGTCGAGCAGGCATTGAAGACGAAAACACTGAAATAACCCTTCTTCCTTCCCTTCCCAAAAAAACTACTTGACATAGTGTGTATTCGACACTAAGATTAGTGTCAGCTAGACACCAATAGGAGGTGACGACGATGATAGGGTTCATGAAGGTGCCGCCAACTACTTACGTTCTCCACTACAAAAACGGGCGGATCGTGCGACAAGGGGCAGGTCTGTCCTTTATATATTACGCGCCGACGTCCACCATCGTGGCCATACCCATGGCCAGCGCCGACGTCCCGTTCGTCTTTCAGGAGTCAACGGCCGATTTCCAGTCGGTCACCATCCAGGGCCAGCTAACCTTCCGGGTCGCCGACCCGACGCGCCTCGCCTCCCTGCTCGACTTCAGCGTCGACGTGCGCCGCGCCTATTACTCCGACGACCCGCGCAAGTTGCCCGAACGGCTTATCAACACTCTCCAGGCACTCATGCGTGCGATCACCGAGCGGCTCCCTCTGAAAGACGCTTTGGTCAGCTCCGACGCGATCGCCGTAGAAGCGTTGGCGAAACTAAGACACTCCGAGGCGGTCTCAGCTCTCGGAGTGGAGATCCTGAGTCTGTCCATTCTCGGCATTCGCCCGACGCCCGAGACAGGCCGCGCGTTAGAGGCAGAAGCTCGCGAAGCACTACACCAGCGCGCGGACGAAGCGATTTATGCCCGACGCAATGCCGCGGTAGAACAGGAACGGCTCATCAAGGAAAGCGAGCTAAACACCGAAATCGCCGTCGAAGAAAAACGACGCCAGATTCGCGAGACGCAAATGGCGGCGGAGATAGCAGTTGAAGAGCAGAGGGGGCAATTGATAGACCGGCGAGTAGAGAACGAACGCAAGGATGCCGACAGCCGCGCTTACACTCTGACGCAAACCATCGCGCCGTTGCGTGATCTCCACTGGAAGACGCTGATGATGCTCCTCGGAAAGAACGCTGACCCGAAGGCGATGATTTCCCTCGCCTTTCAGGAGATGGCCGAAAACGCGCAGAAGCTCGGCGAGCTGAACGTATCTCCAGACCTGCTGAGATCGCTCGTCGGCGCCAGCGAGAACTAACATGTACAAGAAGCTCATCATCGTAGTGCGCAAAACGCGGCTACAGGAACTCGTGGAGCGCTTCAACACGCGATCGCAGGCGAAGTTTTACATCGAGCACGCGGGCGGCGACTTTAAGGATTACGAACGCGAAGACGACGTCTATCGATCATCGTTGGAAGTGCTCCACCGCTCCCTGAACTTCGAGATGCCGCAGCAAGTGGTTGATCGTCTCCTGGTCCCAACGTTTCAGTTTCAGCAAGAGGACCTGATCGTAACTCTCGGACAGGACGGACTCGTGGCAAACACTGCGAAATACGTCGGGGCCCAGCCAATCGTCGCGGTCAACCCGCAGCCGGAAAGATTCGATGGCATACTGTTGCCTTTTCTTCCGGATCAGGCGCGCACAGCGGTGGCAAAGGTTATCGAGGGAAAGGCGAGAATCCGTGAAGTCACGCTCGCCGAGATCAAGCTTCAAGACGGCCAGCGTTTGCTCGCCTTCAATGATCTGTTCGTTGGCGCGCGGAGTCACGTGTCGGCACTTTACCGGATCCACCACGGCACGAAATCCGAGACTCAATCGTCGAGCGGAGTGCTTGTATCGACTGGCGCCGGATCGACAGGGTGGCTATCGTCAGTGTTCAACATGGCTTCCGGCGTCGCGAGTTTTTGTGGCGGCAACGCGGTCAGTCCCATTCGCATGCCGTGGGAAGATCGCCGGCTGGTCTACGTAGTGCGTGAACCATTCGTGAGCCGTCACTCGCAAGCGAACCTCGTCGCCGGAATGCTCGACGCGGACCAGGAGCTCGTGCTGGAATCGCTGATGCCTTCGGGAGGAGCGGTTTTCAGCGACGGTATGGAAGCGGATTTTCTCGAGTTCAACTCCGGAGCAATCGCCACGGTGAGAGCGGCCGAGCAAAGCGCGCGGCTCGTAGTTTCATGAGACCATTATGAAAGTCACAGTCGACGTCGTAATCTTCACGATTCAAGATGGAGTCCTCAAAGTACTCCTCGTAAAGAGGCTGGTTGAGCCGTTCATCGGACAGTTTGCGATTCCGGGCGGTTTCGTTCACGAAGACGAGGATCTCGAGGAAGCTGCTCTGCGCGAGTTGAAAGAAGAGACGGGTGTTGCCGATGTTTACCTCGAACAACTCTATTCGTTCGGTAAGCCGGATCGCGATCCGCGCGGCCGCGTGATCACGGTCGCATACTTCGCGCTCATTTCAGCGGATCGAACGCTGAAAGCCGGCACCGACGCTGCCGAGGCTGCGTGGTTCCCGATGGATGATCTCCCGCCGCTCGCTTTCGATCACGCGACTATTCTCAACTACGCTCTCGAACGGCTGCGCAACAAACTCGAGTACACGACGGTGGGGTTCCAGTTGCTGCCCGAAAAATTCACTCTCACTGAATTGCAGGAAGTCTATTCGGCGATTCTTGGCAAAAAACTCGACAAGCGAAACTTCCGGCGCAAGATGTCGATTCTCAAAATCTTAAAGCCGCTTCCCGAATACCGGCGCGGCGGGCAGCGGCCGGCGCAACTTTATCGCTTCGTCGCCGCCCGTTTTGAGAAACTGAAGGACAAAGGAGTTTTGTTTCCGTTCTGAGTTCGCTCGCGGATTAACCTCGCGTCAGACGAATATTGCCCGACACACTCGAGATCGTAATCGGCGTACCGCCTGCGCCGATACGCGCGCGGACGTTTGGTGCGTCTGGTTCGGTTTCCCGAGTGACGTTAGGAACGTCCAGGTACACCTGACCGCTGACGCTGTCCGCCTTGAAGTCTGCGTTGACGTCGGACTTGAAGCCGATCTCGACGGAGCCGCTCACGCTCTTGATGTGAATGCCCTCCGTGCTCAGGCTCGCAAGCGTCGCTTTCAAGCCGCCGCTTACGCTCGTCACTTCGAGCGAGCCGTTCACCTGACCAACGCCGACGTTGCCACTGACACTGGTCACTCGCGCCTCTCCGCCAACGTTTCCGACTTCGAGGTTCCCACTGATGCTCCTCACCTGTAGTTTGCCGCCGACGTCGCCGAAGTTCGCTGAGCCGCTAATGCTGTTCACGACCGTCTCGCCGTCTACGTCACCTGTCTTGATCGAGCCACTGATACTGCTGACCGCGAGATCGATCCGTCGTGGCAGCTTGAGTCTGACGTGGTGGTTTACTCTAACGTTGTCGCGCTGGCGCCCTTCAGGTTCCTGTATGCCCTTTACTACAAGTCGCCCAACGGCGTGTTCAACTTCGATCTTGTGATACTCGAGGTCGGCACGAGTGCGGGCGGTACGAACGATCTGCACCTCCGCAACTCCGGAATTCGTGTTGACGATTTCCACTGGTCCACGAATGCTCGAGACCTCAACCCGCGTTCCCGGCGCCAGTTCATATGTCCGGTTAATTTCGTCGCGCTCCTGAAAGTCGGCGCTCGTCAGTGCGATTGGGGTCGCACATCCGGCCCACGCCGCGCAACCTACCAGGATCATCATGCTCGTAAGCAATGCCGCAGATCTCATGTCCTTCACCTCTCTAGTGATTCTCGTCGCCTATTCATATCTCAGAGCAATTAACGGATCAACCTTCGCTGCGCGACGCGCCGGGATGTAGCATGCCAGCAACGCGACGACAGTCAGTAAGCCGATCACACTTACATAAGTCAGCGGATCAGTGGCGGTTACTTCGAACAGCAGCGTCTGCATCAACCGCGTCAGCGCAAACGCGCCTGCCAACCCGACCACGGTGCCTATGAGTAACATGCCCAGGCTCTGTCCGAGCACGAGCCGCAACACGTGAAGTGGTCGCGCACCCAGCGCCATTCGCACTCCTATCTCTTGCGTGCGCTGTGCCACCGAATAAGCCATTACGCCGTAAATGCCAATCGCCGCCAGAAACAAAGCGATACCGGAGAAGGTGGCCAACAGCAGCGCGAGGAAGCGTGGTTGGACCATCGACTTCGACACCAGCTCCTCCATGGACGAAAGATTGTAGACCGGCAGACTCGGATCCAATTCACGCACGGCATTGCGAATCGAGCTTTCCAGCGGCACGGAAGTATTCGACGAACGGACCACGAAATTCAGGTTGGATCCGAGAAACTGGTTCGCCACTTGTCGCACCTGAAAGTAAAGTTCGGGACCGGCGGGCTTATCGAGACCGGCGTTCTTGGTGTCTTCAACCACGCCCACGATCGTGCACCAGATTTTGGGCTCAGAGAACGCAGGATTCACACGCCGTCCAATCGGACTGCCTTGCCAAAACCTTTTCGCGAGCGCCTGGTTCACAATCACAACCGGCATCGAATTAGGGTTCTCGTCCTGTGGCTCAAAGGTCCGGCCCTCGAGCAACCGGATCTTCATGGTCTTGAAGTAGTCGTTACCGACGACATTCCAGTAGTCGACGTTCTGCGCCGGACCATCAGGTGTTGGCTGGTAACCTTCTATCTCCGTGTCGTTCGCGTTGATCCGGCGTAACGGAGGTAATCCACTTGCGATGGACACGGACGCCACGCCTGGAACAGAGTTGAGTTTCTGTTCGAGCGCGTTTACGAACTGGAGGCGTTCGGGATTCTTGTATTTAGCAGCCGGCAGATTCAAGCTAAAGCTGAGGACGCCTGCCGGGTCAAAGCCGGCGTTGACTTGTTGCAACTTCCAAAAGGCGCGAATCATCAGGCCAGAGCCGATCACGAGTATCACCGCCAAAGCAATCTCCGTGATGACGAGGCCCTTTCGGAGCGCCTGACCACCTCCACGAATTGCGCGCTGCCCTGCCCCGCGAATCCAGTTAGCGAGATTACGTTCACTGACTTGGGCCAGCGGTGCGAGACCAAAGAGGAAGACGGCAACGATCGCAACCGCGGTCGTAAACGCAAGCACGAGAAGATCAACGCCAATCTCTTCAGTGCGCGGCACGCTATCAGGGGCAAACATGAGCAGGACCTTCAACCCCGCGAAAGCAAGCGCTACTCCGAGAATCGAAGCGATAAAAACGAGTACGAAACCCTCGGCGACGAATTGCCGCACCATTCGTTTTACACCCGCGCCCAGGGCCAGCCGGACAGCAAACTCACGATGACGTGATTCCGCGCGGGCCAGCAACAGGTTTGCGACGTTCACACACGCGATGAGCAGAACAAAACCGACCGCAGCCATAAGCAGCCACACGGCTTTGCGAGCTGAGCCTACGACGTCTTCGTGAAGTCCCAGCATTACGACCGGATGATTTTGCCGGTTGAGTAAATGCTGCGCGCGACTCTCGCTCTTCCAGGCGGTCATCAAGCTCGTCATTTCGCTCTGCGCCTGCTCGGTAGTCACGCCCGGTTTCAACCGGCCGATCACGGAAAGAAAGTGCGAACCTCGGCTGCCCGGGTTGGCGGCATCGAACTGGAAAGGCACCATGAGATCGGCCTGATCGTTGCTTCCGGGAGGAAACGCGAAGTTGGGCGGCATCACGCCGACAACGGTGGTTGCTGTCGCGTTCACCTGAATCTGTTTGCCGATGATGTCGCTTGCTCCGCCAAACCCTTTTTGCCAGAGACCATGAGAAATGATGGCCACTTTTGGTCCACCACTGCGGTCTTCCTCTTCAGTGAAGTTGCGGCCGCGTTCGGGTTGGACTCCCAGCACGTCGATCATGCTGCGGGTAATCGCGGCAGACGTGACTCGAAGCGGCTCACTTTCGGTGCCAACGTTTTGCCCACCCGGCGCCCATGCGCCAATCGCTTCCCACGACTGGGCCTCGCGCTGAATGTCGAGGAACTCGGGAGGCGAGACCCAGAACTTCTGGAGCTGCATCGTGGGAAATTCGCTATAGACGCGGACGAGCTGACCTGGCTCACGATATGGCAGCGGCCGTAAAAGGACGGAGTTGACAACACTGAAGATTGC
>DASRIM010000119.1:0-5029 GCA_035649995.1 Pyrinomonadaceae bacterium
ACCATTTTGGAGTGAAAGAAGGATTAGGCTTGTACTTATTTACTGACTGAATCGCGTTAAAAAGACCTCCCGCAATAAAAGTCAATCCACGTTCTGCATGCTTGATCGGTCGCATCGGCTCTCCGTCTCTAGTTTTTGTTCCCGGGGCATTCTAAGGCCCGAAACTCCATGGCAATGAGTGTGCCTTTACGGCCTTGCGGAGATAAGTCTTGTTATTGCTTAGATTTGGAGGAACCCGGACGTTCGGAGACGCGGGCGGGAAGTGTGTCACTGTGCTACAGGCGGTCTGGAGAACTCATTTGATGTTGCATTTTGGCTAGCGGTCTTTGCCCATCGCCGTCGCCATAGCGGCGATGATCGCATCGGTGACTCGCTTCTTGTAGAGCTCGTCGAGCTTACCGGGCGAGAGGTCGAAATCGACGGGAGACTCTTCGATGCGCTTGATGATCGTACCTTCTGAAAAGCCGGCTTCGACGAGCTTGATGACGCCTTCGTTGTTCAACGTGGGAGTCTTCTCCAGCTTCGGCGCTGCCGCTTCGCCGCCTTCAACCGGCGGTTTGATGATGCGGACCGTAGCCGATCCGGTGACGCTTCCCTCGTTCGTGTTGCCGGCGTTGCCGGATCGCGACTGACTTCGCGATTGCGTGCCCGATCCAAAAATGTTCGTCCCGGACTCTTTCGACTCTCCTCCGCTCGCCTGCTTTCGGTTCAACCCTTTGAAGAACGCTTCGTCAGATATCCATTCGTCGTCGCCGACGGTGAACGTCGCATTCTGCGTCGCGAGCATCGCGAGGATAATGTTTTCGTTCACGTTGTGTCGTTTGAGTTGAATCAGTTGTTCCGGGTCGAGTTTGAAGACGTTGGGCCGGTTGCTGATGATGGCGATGATTGTCTTCTCTTTGAATCCGGCCTTGACGAGTTTGACCACGGATTCATTGGTAAGCGGGCCTTGATTCGTCTGACCGCAGACCGCAACTACAAAGAATGAAACGGATAGAAAAGCGGCGAACAGTAATCGTTTCATGATTTGGGTTTCCTTGTTCGCGCGGTTGCACGCTTGTAGCGATAGCTGATCTTCTTGACGTAGTTGCGCGTCTCTCGATACGGCGGCACGCGGTTGCCAAACTTCGCCACGGCGCCTTCGCCTGCATTGTAGCCGGCGAGAACGAGATCGACGCGATTGTTGAAACGATTCAGCAGCTCGCGCAGGTAACGCGTGCCGCCGGAAATGTTTTGCGCCGGATCGTTCGGACGCCGCACGCCGAAACGCGCCGCTGTTCCAGGCATCAGTTGCATCAACCCGCGCGCGCCTTTTGGCGAAAGCGCGTGCGCATTGAAGTGCGACTCCTGTTCCATCACGAGAAATATCAGGTACGGATCGACGTTGTACTTGCTGCCGTTGATCTTGATGAGCCGGTCGAGACCCGGTCTTCCCGTGCTCCAGCCGCTCGCCTTCTTTCCTGTCTGAGCGACCGACTCGCCTTCCAACTCGATGCGATCGATGCGGCTGCGATCGATGAACATCGACATGCCGCCGCGCTTGTACCACGCTCCCGCGGGAGACTCGCTCGCGCTATCAGCTTCTACGCGCGCGCCGCCTTTCAGGTAAATCCAGACGGGTTGATCGTAGTTGCCGCTCTTCGGCGCAGTAGTCTCGGCGACGGCTTCAGTCACTTCGAAGTGATCGTCGTCGTTAGTGCTCTGCTGTACGGGCGCAGGTTCCGGCTTTATTCGTTCAACCTTTTTGATTTTTTCTTTTGGCAGAAAATTACTGATGGTGCCCTGGCGATACCAGACACCCTGCGGAGTCTCGCTTGCTTCGTCTACAACAAGGGACGAACCATTCGCTAGTTTCAGTCTTATCTCTTCACGGACCTGTGCGAGCCCATGAGCTGAGCAGACGAAAACCAAAATCCCGATAAGAAATAGTCTCATAGCTCTAATGGATCGGCTTGCGTGGTTTGCGGCTGAGCGAAGGAGTGCGACGTGCCGAAGTAATTACGCCACGCGATGTCGACGATGTGCGGCGTCAGTTGGAGGCTGTGTTTCTCGAACTGACAAATGTCAGTAGCGCGGTCGAGTATGTCGCGCGGTTCGCAGCCTTTCATCTGCCGGCGCTCCGTTCGATACTTCGAAAGAATGTAGTCCAACACAGGTTGATCGATCTTGATGCCGCGCTTCCCTGCCTGGTATCGGAAAATGTCGCAGTAGGCGCCGGGCGTAGGCGGTTCGACGCGCGCGCGGTAGCCCATGCGGCGCAGGAATGCCTGATCGGCGAGATCGTTCTCGTCGAGGTTCGTAGAGAACACGACGAGTTGTTCGAACGGAACTTCGATCTTCTTTCCCGTATGAAGCGCGAGATAGTCCACGCGCCGTTCGAGCGGCACGATCCAGCGGTTCAACAGATCCTGTGGCGCGACTCGCTGGCGGCCGAAGTCGTCGATCACGAGCGTTCCGCCGTTCGACTTCATCTGGAACGGCGCTTCGTAAAACTTGGCTGCGTCGCTCCACGTCAGGTCGGCGTTCTCCAACGTCAACTCACCGCCGACCACAACCAGCGGACGCTTGATCATCACCCAGCGGCGATCGAAATCGAGCGGCGTCTCTTCCGCCGGAAAAGGTTCGTGGCAGTGTGAATCGAACACGCGGATGATCTGCCCGTCGATCTCGACCGCGTACGGAATCCAGATGGCGCCGGCCAACGCGTTGTTGATGCGTTCCGCGACGGCAGTCTTACCCGTTCCCGGCAGGCCGGTCAGAAACAGCGAGCGGCGTGAATTGATGACGCATCCGAGCGTCTGCAAGAGCGACTCCGGCAGCACCAGATCGTGAAACGCCTCGCGCACCGTTTCTATCGACGCCGTGTTGGACGGGATCGACTGCAACTTCATCATGTGCGAGTAATCGCGCAACGACACCGGCGCTGGTCCAACGTAGCCGCAAACTGACAACAGACGCGCGAGCCGGTCCCAGCCGTGGTCCAACATCGCGTAACGCGTCGAACCGACCGCCGACTGCTTCTTCACCTCGATCAATTTTTCCCGATACAACTGCTGGAGCAGATCTTCCGTCAGCGTACGCGGTAGATTGATGCGCTCGCCTACGGCGTCCGTCGTCGGCTCGGGCAACATGGCGACGTGCTTCAACGCGAGGTCGCACAGGAACTGCTCGGAGATGCCGGTGTCGGTCAGTTCCTCCGGAAGGGGCGGCCCCATGCTTTCGATTTCCGCGCGCGTCAGAATTGTCGTATGCGACATCGTGAGACTCTCCTTTGAGATCTCAGATCGAGATCTCAGATCTCAGAACAGACTACTTACCGGGCGTAACCAGAACGGTTCCATTCGAGGCAATAATCAGCGCGGCGCGAGCGGCTTCTGAATCAGCCGTGCGGCCGACGCGGATATACAGATCAGCCAGGCGGCGGAGCGCGATGGAGTTGTTCGGCTCGATCTGGCGCGCGGCTTCGTAGTAGCGAATCGCGTCGTCTTCGCGTCCGAATCTTTCCATCATCTTCGCGGTGTTGAGATTGCCCGTCAGTGGACCACCAGCGCGCGTGAACGCTTTATACGCCTCGTCGACTTTACCAAGACGGCAATACGCCAATCCGAGATTGTTGAGAATGCGCTGGTCTGTAGGCGCCAGCCTGGCAGCGCGCTTCAAACGATCGACGGCCGCACGATAGTTGCCGTTCTGATACAGGGCGAAGCCGAGGTTGTTGAGCGTTTCGGCGTCTTCTTCCAGCTTGACGGCGCGTTCAAACGAATCGCGGGCGCGTTCGCCGAATCCCTTTTTGTCGTACGCGACGCCCAGCAGGTTGTGGGCTTCGGTAAGTTTCGGATCGAGCGAGATAGCGGTCGAAAGCTCCGAAACCGCTTCGCTGTAAGCGCCGTTCAGAAGCAGCTCACGGCCCGCTTCGAGGTGCTCGCGAGCGGAACTTCCGGACGTATCGCGTTTCACGGTACGCGCATCTTCAACTCTCGTAATCGCGACGCTCTCGAATCGCTCCGCGTCTTTTTCCGTCATGCGCGTGATCTTGTTCCTGTCGTCGCCGCCGCGCCCGAAGAGCCGGCCCACTGCCTTGAACGGCGCGGTCAGGACTTTGACGACTTTGTTGCCGCCTTTTTTCTTCGGTTCGACGCTTGCTCCCACTTCCGAGCCCGAATCGTCAAGTACGATTGCGTCCGGATCGCCGTCACGTTCTATCGTCGACGCGGTCCACATGGCGGTCGCCGCTAAGGTCAGCACTAGTGCGATCAGTATGGCTATGATTCTGCGTTTGCTCATTTACTCAACTCCTCTACATCTTGGCTAAGACGTCCATGAGGTTGAGGGCAGCGGGACCAAGGATTGCAATGAAAAGCGTCGGGAACAGGAAACAGGCGAGCGGGAACAGAAGTTTGACCGCGGCCTTTTGTGCTTCCTGTTCAGCTCGCTGGCGGCGCTTCGTGCGCAGCCCGTCCGAGAACACGCGCAAGCCTTTGGCGATCGAAGTACCAAACTTGTCTGTCTGAATCAGCATGGCGACGAGACTGCGCATATCGTCGACGCCGCTGCGTTCCGCGAGATTGCGCAACGCTTCGTCACGATCTCGTCCGACGCGGATTTCCAGGTTTGCCAGCTCAAACTCGATCGCGATTGGAGTGTGAACGTCTCTCAACTCACTCGCGACTTTCATCATCGCCGCGTTCAGACCCAAACCGGCTTCGACTGATACGACCATCAAGTCGAGCGCGTCGGCGAGACCCCAACGCAGTTCTCGCTGCCGGTTCTTGGTTATGCGCGCCAGGAAGTAACGCGGCAGGAAGAAACCGGCGACGAAACCGACGATGCTGTAGGTAATCGCATCCTTGAGCGGCCACGCCATGAAAGCGGAGACGCCGGCGACGATCAGCGGAAACCCGGCCATCGTGCTCAACTGAATCGCGCGATAGATGATTGGCGCTTCAGGCGCGCGAAATCCTGCGTGCATCAGTTGCTTTTGCAGCTTGCGCGCTTCAGTCGCCGACGGCGGCAGCAGCTTGTTCAACGG
>DASRIM010000120.1:0-6602 GCA_035649995.1 Pyrinomonadaceae bacterium
TGCGAACGATGATCTCCTGGCCCACGTAGCAGCCTTTGGTGTAACTGATCGCGTCGTCCAGATTGGTTTCGAGCACGACGTTCGTTTCATCCATGTCTTTCCCATGACGAGCGATCCCTGCCTCAATCCGTAAAATCTCAAAAGTCTCCGGGCTCACGGGTTGCGCACCCGCCGCTACCAACTTCTCCCAAACCGGCGCGCGCTCACTCTCATCAAGCAAAATATCGAATCCATCCTCTCCAGTATGGGTAGCACGAATCGTGCGGAGATGCGTGTTTTCGACGATCTCTCGCGCGCGTCTGCCTTGCACCGTGAGCAGTGCAGTTTCAGACGTTACATCCGCCACACGAAAGTCGCCGGCAAGCGTGAATCTCGAAATGGTTTTCAAGATCGCATCATGCGACGCATTCTCTGTATCGATTAGAAAACCATCGGCATCGCGCAGGAAACGGACGGCGCCAATCAATCGCCCCTGCACGGTTGGAAACACTGCCGGAAGCCACGTGTTTTCGCCGAGCGACTTGATGTCGTTGGTTATCAGGCCGTTCAGAAACATGACGGCCTCCGAACCCGTAACACGGATCCGGCTTCGCGATGCGGAGAGATCGATCAGGCCCGCGCCGCCCTGTCTCACGGATTCATAGTCAATCATTGTTCTGCACTGCTTTCGCTACCACTTGATAGTCCTGCAACTGCTCCGCCTCTCGCCGGTGCGACGCAAGCACCTGCGGGCTTGGGTGATAAATCGGCACGAGCACACGATCGTTCCACGTGTGAATCCGCGCCGCCGACTCTTTCAGGTTGAACTCATGATACTGAATACGCTTCAACGCTTCGAGCGCGACCGAGCCCAACGTGACGATCACGCGCGGATCGATCAGCTCGATCGTCCGTCGCAGGAAACCGGAACAGTTCGCCAGCTCTCGTAGCGACGGTCTGCGGTTCGCGCCTGATTCCGCCCGCGGATTACACAACGCGGCGCTGGTGATGAAAATCTCCTGCCGCGTCAGATTGATCGAATTCAGGTAGCGATCGAAGTTCGCGCCTGACTGGTCGCCCGAAAACGGTATGCGCGTGCGATCGGCGCCTTTGCGTCCCGGCGCCTCACCGATAAACATGATGCGCGCCTCCGTCGAACCGTTCAGTTCACTCAGAACTGCGCTGCGGCCGCACATCGCCGGACACTGCGTGCAGCTCGCCGCTTCCGCTATCAACTCCTTGAACAGTTTCTGCTTCGACGTTTTCATTGTTCGATCGTGATCTCGCGCGTCTCGACGTTGTAATCGCCGTTTCGATACGGCCAACCGTCCGGGCCGACAAGTTCGATACGGATCGTGTGCTTGCCGGGCAGCCAGTTCGACAACACGACCTGTTCTGAAGCGTCGATCCACTTCATCTCTTCGTCGTCCACGATGTAACGAACACGATACTCGCCGCCGTCGCCTTTCAGTTTCGCATTCGCGAGCGAAAAGTCGATGGCCACTTCTTCGTCCCGGCGAAACGTCTTGCCATTCGGCAGATTGAACACCAGCAACGGTTTCGCCGGATCAAACTTCCCGCTAAGATCTTCGATCTTCGGCGGCGTTTGTGACGCCGGACGAGACTCCGCGCGCAACGTTTGCTGCGGCGGCGGCGGAACGATCGTCGTGGCGGTCGTGTGGTCGTTATCGTTGTCCGCTGAACATCCGGCGAGCAAAAATACCGCGGTCAACACAGCCAGAATAAGTTTCATCGATACACATTTAATCTAGACATTTCGCAAAGGCAAATGTCAGAATCCGCGCACGGTCCAACACACAAGTCGATTTCTCTGGGTCAAAATTTATGAGCACGAAAAAACTGCACCTTCTCCTGTTCACGCTTATTGTCGCTTTCGGGCTATCTTGCAGCAATAACAACACTGAAACCACCGCCGGCGGCTTCACCCCTGAAATCCAGCCGCTGCCGCCGCAACTCACGACGTACGAACCAATGTCGATTCCGGCGGACAATCCGATGACGCCGGACAAGGTCGCGCTCGGGCGGCAGTTGTTTTTTGACGAACGACTCAGCGTCGATGGATCGAAGTCGTGTTACTCGTGCCACGTTTGCGAGCATGGGTTGACTGACGGGCTGCCGAAGGCGATCGGGCCTGGAAACAAACAGTTGCCGCGCAGCAGTCCGACGCTTTGGAACATCGGGTATCACAAGGAGTTTTACTGGGACGGACGCAGTCCTTCGCTCGAGAAACAGGCGATGGCCGCGTGGACCGGCGGAAACATGGGCGTCGGCGACAAGGTCAACGAGATCGTCGCGAAGGTCAACGCGCTGCAAGGATACCGCGCACAGTTTCAAAAGGTGTTTCAGAGCGACGCTACCGCTGACAACATGATGAAAGCGATTGCGGCGTATGAGCGGACGCTGATCAGCGGCAACACGGCGTGGGATCGTTGGAAGGCTGGAGAGAATACGGCGATCAGCGAGAGTGCGTATCGTGGTTGGAACATCTTCCAGACGATCAAGTGCACCAACTGCCACGACGGCGTGCTGTTCACGGATCAGCAGTATCACAACATCGGGATCGGGATGGACCAGCCGAATCCTGATGGCGGGCGTTTTAATGCGACGAAGAAACCGGAAGATACGGGCGCGTTCAAGACGCCGACGTTGAGAGACATCGCGAAGTCAGCGCCGTATTTTCATGATGGGAGCGCGAAGACGCTCGAAGAGGCAGTTGACATCATGCTCGCCGGGGGCAAACCGAACCAGTACCTGGACAAGAAGAACCTTCAGCCGCAGAAGATCCTGCCCGAGCAGCGTGAAGATCTCCTGAACTTCCTCCGCTCGCTGACAGTCGACTGCGGCCTGAAGAAACCCCCGCTGCCGCAGCAGTAAGTTAATGTGTGATCCGCCAGAGTCCTGCACGTGGTCCTGGCGAGAATCACATATAAAATTCTTAACCCATGTGCGTTCCGCCAGAGGTCCTGCACAATTCCTGGCGAGAGTCACATGTTGCGGTTAAGCACGCGCGGATTGGACGCCCGTGATTTTGCGGAGGCGTTCTTCGACGGTATCCCATGCGATATTCGAGAAGAACGCTTCAATGTACTTCGGCCGCTCGGCTGGCTTGTAGTCGAGCAGAAACGCGTGCTCCCAGACGTCCATCACAAGGATCGGCATAAACCCCGCCACGTTCCCCGTCTCGTGCAACGTGATCCAGTGATTTGAAAGCCGCCCGTTCGCCGGGTTCTGATAGCAAATGGCCCAACCAACGCCACGCATCTTTCCGATCCCAACGAAGTCAGCCTTCCAAACCTCGTAACTCCCGAAACTCCCCTCCGCCGCCTTCGCAAACTCGGTCGTCCGCTCCGGATCGCCGGTGCCGCCGCCACTCTTCAGATTGTCAAAGTAGTACTCGTGCAGCACCATGCCGTTGTACTCGAACCCAAGCCGCCGCGTGAGCTCCGAATAAGCGGGCATCTCTTCCTGATCGACCTTTCCGTCGCCGATGAACTGCGAGATCTTCTCGGTCAGGTTATTCGTCTCTTTGACGTAACCCTCATACAGCTTGAAATGCATTTCCAAGGTTTGGTCTGAAATCCCGTTGAGGCCGCTCAGATTGAACTGCCGCGGTTTATAAGAGCTAACCATGCTCATACACCACCTCCCATGTACGAAATCAGTGTTCTGTCTGTCCCACGACAAGCAGAAACACAGATTAGATTAATCTACTTACCGAACATTACCCAATCGCCGTGCGACGTGCCCATGAACAGCAACATCGGCAGCGACAGCCATGCGTTCGTTCGCGAAGCGATAAACGCCTGGCGTGCGAGCTCTGGCGCAGCGGCAGGACCAGTACCTGCGGTCGCCGCGAGTATCCGTTTGTTGTTGGGCCAGATGATTCCCCACACGTTCAACAGCATCAGAATGCCGTACGCGCCGCCGATGCCAATCGAGTACGACTTGTTGCTGGCCCAGCTTTGGCTGTTCACTGTCAACATCGCATTGAAGAACCTGACGAGGCCCCAGGTAACGAACGCCGTCAGGAAAAACATGACGACGGCGAAGATCCTGCCGTCCTTGATCAACGCGGGGACCCGCTTGATGATCAGAAACTCGAGTAGAAACAGGACCACCGGATAGGTCAACCAGGCAAAGAGCACAAACCAGAGATTGATGTTGCCGCCGCCGGGGCCATTCGCGTTCGCGACGTCGGCCTTGAGGATGTACATCGCGAAGTAGGCGAGGCCGGCCAGGACAGTCACGACGGCGCCCCAACGGAACCACCAGAGCGCGCGGCCCAGCAGGTCCGGGTTCACTTTTTTCTTCGTGTCGGCGTCGAGGCCTTTTTGGACCGGAACGTTGACGAGGTTGAAGAAGTAAAGCATGCCGATCCAGGTGATGCCGGCGGCGAAGTGGAACCAGCGGAAGATAATCCGCATTAAAGCGTCGCCGTCAGGAGAGTGAAATAGCTCTTGAAACATAGCCAGACTGATGGGGAGATGAGCAGTTGACTCAATTAGCATAAGTCCCTCCGTGATGTCTTGGAATTACCCCGCGAGATTACACCCAGAGCAACCGGCGGCGCAAACAATACGACGGCCGGTGGCCCTATTAATCGACGGGACGTGGACCGGCGTCCATGCCTCGCGTGCTTACCTGGTTGATGACCCGGACCCTGAGATCGCCGTCAACGCGGATCTGGCACGAGAGTCGAACATTCGGCGCGAGCTCGGCTTCCATCGCAAGGCGATTACGTTCGAGGTCCATCATTTCGCCAGGTTCGCCTTCCAGCACCTCGACGCGGCAAGTGGTGCAGCGAGCATTGCCGCCACAGCGGTGAAGAATGTCGATACCGGCATCTTCGAGGGCCAGGACCAGTTTCTTCCCGGCAGGCGGTTCGGTTTCGACGAGACCAGTGGCGGTTTCAGCGTGAATTTTCGGCATGTGTTCCTCTCTTTTAACCACAAAAGGCACAAAAAGCACAAAAGGCACAAGAGTATTAATTCAATGGGCGGTCTACTTACTTCGGTCGACTCAGCAGGTTCTTCTACGTTGTTCAGCGGTCTTCTTTCGTTCGTTCACTCTTTCGTTCGTTCACTCTTTTCTTCCTTTGTGCCTTTTGTGTCTTTTGTGCCTTTTGTGGTTACTCTCCTTGTGGTTCGAAGATTTAACTCCATAAACTTCGTCGCTTCAACTGGATTTTCTGTGTACGGGGGAATCTCAGTGAAGCCGAACGATCGATACAGCGAGATTGCGCCATCCATTTTGCCCGGTAACGTCTCGAGCCGCAGGCGCGTATACCCGGTCTTCCGCGCTTGTTCGACGACAGCATCGACAAGCCTCCGTCCGAGACCGCTGCCGCGAAACGATGTACGCACAAACAACCGCTTCATTTCGCACGCGTCCGATCCAAGTCTTCTCAACGCGATGCAGCCCGCCAGTCGATCGTCTTCAGTCGCCAGCAACAAACGGCCCGACGGCGGCGCGTAATCTCCCGGAAGCCCGGCCAACTCCTGCGCGAAATTCTGAAAACACGCAGTCGTGCCCATCGCAGCCTCATACTCCTGAAACAGCTCTCGCGCCTGCTGGATCTCCTGATCGGTGTTTACTTGAACGATACGCATTGAATAAATACAAAACGGGAGACAGGATTTGCTCCCGTCTCCCGTCCGAATCTTTTGACGCTTCGCTTCTTAGGCGGTGAACGAAGAGCCGCAGCCGCAACTGCCGGTGGAATTAGGGTTCTTGAATGTGAATCCCGAACCCATCACGCCCGTCACGTAATCGATCTCGACGCCGTTGAGGTACTGCGCGCTGAACATGTCGACAAACATGCGCACGCCTTTCTCGTCGAAAACGAAATCGCCTTCACGCGACTGCTCTTCGATGTTGAGGCTGTACTGGAAGCCGGAACATCCACCCGGCACCACGCGCACGCGGAGCCCTGATGTTTCGGGAAGGCCTTCCTCGCCGGACATGAACTTCTTGATTTCGGTTGCGGCCTGCTCGGTGACGTTCAGTGTCACGGTGGGCGCTGACGTTGCTGACATTACTTTATGAATCCTCTCCTTCAGTCTGTGATCTCAGATCTGAGATTTGAGATCGGAGACATCTTATTGCCCTTTGCCCAAAACGACAAGTTCCGGTTTCATCGCCTCGATCGAGATCTGCCGCGCCACTTCCTCCGAAACTCGACGAAATGCCTGCGCCTGCGGCGAATCGGGGTTACTGACGACGACCGGGACGCCCTTGTCGCCGCCTTCGCGCACCTCGATTCCGAGCGGCACCGCGCCCAGGAACGGCACCTGATACCGCTGCGCCAGCCGTTGACCGCCGCCTTCGCCGAAGATGTTGTAACGCGTGCCCGTGTCGGGCGCGATGAAGTAGCTCATGTTCTCGACGATGCCCAGCACCGGTATCGCAACAGTTTCAAACATACGCAACGCGCGGCGCACGTCGGCAATAGCGACGTCTTGCGGCGTCGTAACAAGCACGGCGCCCTGCACCGGCACGAGCTGCGCGAGCGACAACTGCACGTCGCCCGTCCCCGGCGGCATGTCGACGATCAGGTAATCGAGCTCGCCCCACTTCACATCGGTCAGAAACTGCTTCACCAA
>DASRIM010000121.1:0-9158 GCA_035649995.1 Pyrinomonadaceae bacterium
AAAAACGGTGGGGAAGTCGATCCACCGGAGCTCGCCGGGCTGGCGGACATGACCGCGAGTTTGCTTACGAAAGGAACGCAGAGTCGCGACGCGACGAAGATCGCGCAGGAGATCGAGAGTCTCGGCGGTTCGCTCGAATCAGGCGCGCGTTGGGATTCATCGTTTGCGACTGTCGGCGTGATGTCGTCGAAGATTCCGCCGGCGATGGAGATTCTCGCTGACGTGGTTCGGCGTCCGACGTTCAAGAGTGAAGAAGTTGAACGGCTGAGGCAGCAGTATCTCGACAACTTCACGCTATATTTGGGTGAGCCCGGAAGCATCGCGCGTTTTGTGGCGGCGCGAGTCGTGTTTGGCGACAGTCCGTACGGACATCCGCTCGCCGGCACGGCCGAATCGCTGACACGCATCACCGCGGCCGACATCACGAAACTACACAGCCGCTACTATCGGCCCGACAACGCGATCCTCGTGATTGGCGGCGACATCACAGCGAAAGACGGAATCGCGCTGGCGACGAAGTATTTCGGCGACTGGCAGAAACCCAGCACGCCGTTGCCGGAGATCAGCGCCGCGAAAGAGACCGCCGCGAGCAAGACGGGCCGCATCGTCGTCATCGACAAGCCGGACGCTGGACAAGCCGCCGTCTACCTTGCGAGAAGCGGCATCAATCGTAAAGATCCGGACTACTTCCGCGGCATCGTCTCCAACTCGGTGTTGAGCGGATATTCGGGCCGCCTGAATCAGGAGATTCGTATCAAGCGCGGCTTGAGTTATGGCGCGGGATCGTCGTTGGACGCGCGTCGCGACGTTGGTCCATTCGTCGCGTCTGCGCAGACGAAGAACGAATCGGGCGCGGTAGTCGCGGATCTGCTGTTGAGTGAGATCGCGCGTTTGTCGTCGGCGCCTCCGGCGGATCCCGAGTTGACGCCGCGCAAGGCTGTCTTGATCGGCGGTTTCTCGCGTAATCTGGAGACGGCAGGTGGGCTCGTCGGACAGGTTGGTTCGCTCGCGCTTCACGGGATGAGCCTCGACGAGATTAATCGTTACATCAACAACGTGCAGGCGATCACGACCGCCGACGTACAGAAGTTCGCGGGCACGCGGCTCGATGCGAAAACGAGTAACATCATCATCGTCGGCAACGCGAAGGCGTTTCTTCCCGAACTGCAAAAGAAGTATCCGAACGTGGAGGTGATTCCTGTTTCGGAGTTGGATCTAAACACCGCGCTCTTGCGCAAAAAACAGCAGGCCGGACAATGAGAATAATTAGAAGTCTCTGTGTGATCTGTGTTGTGAGCTGTGTTTTGTTGGTTGGTGTGTCGCATGGGCAGGAGCCACTCGACGGAGTGGACGCGCGTTCAGATGCGGCTGAGTTTGCGAAGCAACTCGGCAGCACGGATCCGTTGCTGCGGCAGCGCAGTGCTGAAGCACTGGCCCGTCTTGCCGCCGTCAAACAACGCAAGCTGGTCGAGGGTTATCAACTCCAGGAGAAGAACAAGGAAGTGCGGCTCGCTCTCGACTGGGCGTTGTACCGCATGGGCCGATCGGAAGCGCTGTATCGCATCGTCGATGATTTGGATTCCGGACGGCAGGAGCAGGCGATCGGTTACCTTTCGCAGTTGGAAGGGCCGGACGTGCTGTATCCGTTTCTCAACAAAGAAAAGAGCCAGGCGCGAGTGACGGCCGGGTTGTTGAAAGCTCTCGCACGAATCGGCGACGACCATACCCTCGAGGTCGTAAAGCCGTATCGTGAGTCGACCGAGCCCTTCGTCGCCGAAGCCGCGGAGATCGCGCACGACGAGATCGAAAAGCGTTTGAGTGAACCCGTAGCACCCACAAAGTTGCGCGCGCGCACAGTTGGGAAGCCGTAGACACGAATGCACCCGAGTCTCCGCACCTTTCTCGATCTACTCGCCAGAGAAAACGAAATCATCACTATAAAAGCTGAGGTCGATCCGTACCTCGAGCTCGCTGAAGTCCATCGACGCGTGATCGCCGAAGGTGGGCCGGCGCTGTTGTTCGAGCGGGTGAAGGGAAGCCGTTATCCCGTCGTCACGAACTTGTTCGGCACGGATCGCCGTCTCGATCTCGCGTTCGGTCCCAAGCCGGAAGCGATGGTGCGGGACATGGTCCACATTGCCGAATCAATACTGCCGCCGCGTCCTGGCGAGCTTTGGAAACATCGTTCGGTCGCGTTCGATTTCCTGAAACTGGGCACGACGAACACGAGCCGCTCGCCGGTCACGCAAGTGGTCGATCGACCGGCGCGCCTCGACCAGTTGCCGGTGCTGACGACTTGGCAGGAAGACGGCGGACGGTTCATCACGCTGCCGCTCGTCTACACGGAGAACCCGATCACGCGAAAGCACAATCTCGGCATCTACCGAATGCAGATCCACGACGCGCACACCGCCGGTCTGCACTGGCAGATTCAAAAGGGCGGCGGGTTTCATTACGCGGAAGCCGAACGACTCAACCAGCCGCTGCCGGTGACCGTGTTTCTGGGCGGACCGCCCGCGCTGATCCTCGCCGCGATTGCGCCGCTGCCTGAAGACGTTCCGGAACTGGTGCTCGCTTCGCTGCTCGCCGGCCAGAAGTTGAAGATGACGAAGCTGCCGTTAGATAAAGCGCCAGGCGTTGGGCTTGGGGGTCATCGGCTCGCAGCCGAAGCAGAGTTTGCTTTGGTGGGACACGCGCCGCCGCACGAACGAAGACCGGAAGGACCATTTGGCGATCACTACGGTTACTACTCGCTCCTTCACGACTATCCAGTGTTTCAGGTTGACGCCGTTTTTCACCGGCGCGACGCGATCTATCCGGCGACGGTCGTCGGCAAACCGCGGCAGGAAGACTTTTTCATCGGCGACTATTTGCAGAGACTGCTCTCGCCGCTCTTTCCGCTAGTGATGCCGTCGGTGCGCGATCTATGGACGTACGGCGAAACGGGCTTTCATTCGCTTTGCGCGGCGGTGGTGCGCGAGCGTTATGGGCGCGAGGCGCTTGTCTCCGGTTTCCGCATTCTCGGCGAGGGCCAACTCTCGTTGACGAAGTTCCTCATACTCACCGACACGCCGCAGGACCTGAAGGACTTTCCACATTTGCTCGAACACGTGCTGGCGCGTTTTCGTCCGGAGACGGATCTGTTTGTGTTCTCGAACGTGTCGATGGATACGCTCGATTACACGAGCGGCAAAGTGAATGAAGGCAGCAAGGCGATCATGCTCGGGCTGGGCGAGCCTGTGCGCGAGTTGCCGCGTGAGTTTCGCGGCCAGTTGCCGGGTTTTGTTTCGCGGGCGGAGGTTTTTTGTGCTGGTTGTTTGGTGTTGCAGGGCGCTTCGTTTGCGGAAGACGAATCGCTTGCGTCGCGAGTCGCGGCTGATCCTGTCTTTGGTGATTGGCCGCTGATCGTGGTGCACGACGATGCGCGTGTCGCGGCGTCGTCGCCGGATTTTCTATGGGCCACGTGGACGCGCTTCGAACCGGCGGCGGATATTCACGCCGCGCAAACGACCGTGCAGCGTCATCATCTCGTATACAAAGCGCCGATCGTCATCGACGCGCGCACCAAGCCGGGATTCCCGGACGAGTTGATCGTGCGTGATGACATCCGTGCGTTGGTGGACCGTCGCTGGGGTGATTACTTTAAAGCTTGATCGTGAATTGCCTCGACTGCGTTCCCAATCCGTGTTACCTGAACTGGCCCGCATACCAGTCCACGAGTTGCGGTCCAAACAACAGCGAAAAGACAGCTCCGATTCCGAGAAAGACGCCAAACGGCAGCAGCATCTGCATGTTTCGTTCGCGCTGACGCGCCATCAGCAGCACGCCAACGATCGATCCCGTCAGCACGCCGACAAAGATGGTCAGAATCGTCAGTCGCCAACCGAGATACGCGCCGACCATGAACATCATCTTCACATCGCCGAGCCCCATGGCCTCGATGCCGCGCAGCTTCTCCCACGTCCATCCCATCAGCCACAGCGACCCGCCGCCAAGCAGCGCGCCGATCGCGCCGCCCGCAACGGACGTGAGCCACAAAGGCCAGCCCTCGAACGCGCCGTTCGCCAGCGAAGGCACGTCGTCGAAGTGCGGTTGGCCCATCAGGAACGGAATCGCGATTCGCGCCACGAGCGCAAACACGATCCCCGGATACGTAATGACGTTCGGAAGAATCATGTGTTCGGCGTCGATGAAGACCAGCGATAGCAACGCCGACACGAAAACCAAATCAAACGGCAGCGCCGCAGTAAACCCGGCGTGCCACGCCACCGCCACAAACACCGCCGCCGTCAGTAATTCAACGGCCGGATAGCGAAAAGAGATATGTTCCTTGCAACTGCGGCACTTCGCGCCGAGCATGACATAACTGAGCACCGGAATGTTGTCGTAGAACGCGATCACCGCGCCGCACGAAGGACACCGGGAGTTGGGAAAAACGATCGACTCCTCGTGTGGTACACGATGAATGACGACGTTGAGAAAACTGCCGATGATGGCGCCGAAGACTCCGGCAAGGACGTAACCTACGACTGGGGGAACTAGACTGAAATCAGGCATTCTTTTTGTCTGTGTGATTCGTGGCCTGCATTTCCCAAAGCATCAGGTGTTTCAAAAACGCATGATGCGCAGCGAAACTCGCGATGGTGAACCCGGCAAATCCGTCACGCCATCCGCCTTTTAAAACGAAGCTGCGCACAAACGCCGCGGGCCCGGCTGATGCCACACCTAGCACCGAAGTTCGACGGCCCTCTTCAAACATCTGTTGCGCGGCAAGAGGTGCGTAACGTTCGCCGATCATGCGGTGATGGTGCGCCGCGTTTGGAGATGTGTAGTGCAGCAGATCGCCGCCGACCTCGCCGACGCGGCAACCCGCGTCCATCATCACCGATTCGTGAATGTGACGCTGCTTCCAATGTCCCCTGGTTCGATTGAACAAACGCAATTGGTAATCAGGATACCAGCCGCCGCCCCGAATCCAGCGTCCCTGGTAATAAGTGCGCCGCGCGACGACGTAGCCGTCCGCATCTTCGCCGCGCGGGTGGTGTTTGAGAATTTCGATTGATCGTTTGAGTTCGTCAGATACTCGCTCGTCGGCGTCGAGACTGAAGATCCAGTCGTGAGCGGCGCGATTGACGGCGAACTGCTTTTGAGCGCCGAATCCGGGCCAGGGGTTTGTTATCACGCGCGCGCCGCACGACTCGGCGATTTCACGCGTCGCGTCAGTCGATTCTGAGTCAACCACGACAATCTCGTCGGCCCATGCGACTGACTCACAGGCAGCTTTGATATTCGACTCCTCATTGAAAGTGATGATCGTGGCGCTGATCTTCATGCAAAAAAGAATCCGTGTTCCTCACCTGGACGGACGAGAAACACGGACCATTATATAGGTAAAAACCAGCTTACGGACCGGTCTGATTCTCGACGATGACGTTGTTGGCCCGCAGCGTCGTCGAAGTGGCGCGTTGCAGGTCGGCGATCGCCTTGTTGTAGTCCGTTTCGGCGCGCAACTCAGCAGCACGCGCATTCGCGAGCGCGTTTTCACGCTGGAACAAAAGGAACGTCGTCGAACGGCCTACCTGGTACAGTCGCTGCTCGCCTTCGAGCTGCATCTCGGCGTTCGTTCGCGCTTCACGAGCCGACAGCACGCGTTGGCGCGCCGACTCGACCGCCTGCGCGGAATTGCGAACGTCCACTTCGATGATCTGTGCCTGGGCACGCGTCGAAGCCATCAGTTGTTCTTGCTGGATTCGCGCGCCTGCCAGGTTTGCTTCGGCGGTCGTGTTCTTGAACGGTAATTGAATTCTCACGCCGACGGTGATGTTGCGAGTGTCGCCGCCGATCAGGTTTCTGAGATCCCTTCCGTAACCGCCAATGAGGGTTGGATTCGGTCTGGGCGTGTCGTCCTCGGCCGGAACCAATGGCGACACCGATACCGGCAACCCCTGCGCAAGTTGAATCGCACGGATCTGCGACAACAGGAACGCGTCCGAGTTGGTTGTGGGATTCCCGATGATTAGCGGGATGGGCGTGCCTGGCGGCACCGCCGACGGAAGCGAAATGTCTTTTCCGGCGAGACCGGTCAACGCCACAGTTCCGACGAGGTCGATGCGCGGCTTAGTTTGGTTCTTGAAGTACGTAAGATCGATGTTGTTGATGTCCTCTTGCAGACGCAGCCGGCGCAACTCCGGCCGGTTGTCGCGCGCAGCTTTCAGCGCCTCCGGAAGGTTCACCGGCGTTGTATCAAACTTCGGCGTCTCCGTCGGCGTCAGTTGGTGCGACCATTCAGGAGTGTTCGGCTCCTTGAATATCAGGACCTTGAGATTGTTCTCCGCGATTGCGACCTGTTGCACGGCCGTAAGCAGCCCCGTCTCGCGATTCGCCACCTCGGTCAGCACTTCCGCTCTTTCGAGTGGGGCCTTGGCGCCGGCGGCGATTTGCGCTTCGACGTTTCGCAAACTCTCGCGCGACAGGTTCAGGTTAGCCAACTGGTTCTGCTGATCTCGGAGCGCGAAGACGAGTTCCCAGTAAGCCTGTTGGACGCGCGTGATGACGTCGATCGTGCGTTGGCGGAAATCCGCGTCCGATTGATCGACGCGCTTTCGTTGAATGCGAATCTGGCGGCGGTTGTTATCGATTGAACGATCGCGCAGCAGCGGCTGTGTGAAGCTCAACGAAAGGTTCGAAGAATAGTACGGGTTCAGCAAGCTGAAACTGTTGCTGGTGTCCGTGTGTGAATTCGCGAATTGGAGGAAATAGTTTCCGCCGCCGCGTCCGAACTGTTTCGTTACTGACGGGCTCCACGTGTAGGTCGTCGTGCTGGTCGTGCCTGCCGTGCCGCCGCCGCTCAATTGGCTTTGCACTGGCGAGATGCGCTTGTCGTACTGCGGCGTGATCTCGAACACCGGGTCGAAGATTCCTTCGAGCGCTCTCAACTGAGTTTCCGCGAAGCGAACGTCGTCGCGAGCAACTTCGATGTCGTTGTTGTTCTCGAGCGCGCGCTTGATGGCGTCGTTCAGTGAGAGCGGAAGCGTGTCAGTGCCGACACCCAAACGCTGGAGACTGGGAATCGGCGGCAATGGACGCGCCTGGAACTGCGGGATCACCGGATCGCGAACTGGTCCCTGAATTTCTCCGCCAGTCGACGGGGCTGGCGACGTCGTCGGCGCAGGCGTCTGCGATGGGACCGTTGCCGGCGGTGCGGTCGGGTTCGTCGTCGGCGTTCCCGGAGGCGCAGTCGGGTTCTGCTGCGTCGGCGTCGTCGGCGTAGTGGTTCCCGGGATCGGGTCATTGCCCGGCGGCCGCGTTGGATCGCCAGGCGGCGGCGTCGGTCTTGGCGTTGACTGCGGTGTCTGCGCCAGCGCCGCGCTCGTTCCCGCGAGCAAGACACTCGACAGAATCACTGCCCTAACTAAAGTACGAGACGTAAGAGTAAACATTAACGAACAGCTCCTTAAAAAGTGATCCTTCAGGTTCCCAGATGCAAAGGTGAAGGGAACGCCCACAAGACATTCTGGCAAATGATTCTGGCAAACCAAGGTCCGCCGCATCAAGCCGTTACTACGTTACCAGCAGAAGCGCAGTTTCATAAAATCCAGCGAGTTTTTCAACGGAATCTGCCCGTTCTCTCGCTGAATTCTACCGTCGCTTGACACTGCCAACAGCGAAAGGCGAGACTCTGTCCCACAATTGCAACACATTCAATCCCAAAAACGGCACTAGTCAAGACGAGTTGTGAGCAATCGCAGGAGGATTTTCGAGAAATGGCTGTTAAGGTTGGCATCAATGGTTTCGGACGGATCGGACGAAACATTTATCGTACCGCGATCGGCGATCCGGACATCGACTTCGTCGCTGTTAACGATCTCACGGACACGAAAACGCTCGCGCACCTGCTGAAGTACGACTCCGTGCTCGGCAACCTCGATCACCAGATCACTTCCACTGAAAACGGTATCAAGGTCGACAACGACGAGTTTCGCGTTTTCTCGCAACGCGATCCCGCTGCGATCGATTGGGAGTCTGTCGGCGCGGAGATCGTCGTCGAATCGACCGGCATTTTTACCAAGGCTGAGGACGCGAAAAAGCACCTGCACGGCGGTGTGAAGAAGGTGATCATCTCCGCTCCCGCGAAGAATGAAGACATCACGATCGTGCTTGGCGTGAATGAGGAGAAGTACGATCCGGCGGCGCATCACGTGATCTCGAACGCGTCGTGTACGACGAACTGCCTGGCGCCGGTTGCGAAGGTGGTCCATGAGAAGTTTGGCATTCGTTCGGCCCAGATGACGACGATCCACTCGTACACCAATGATCAGCAGCTTCTCGACCTGCCGCACAAGGACATGCGACGCGCCCGTGCCGCTGCGCTTTCGATGATTCCAACGTCGACGGGCGCCGCGAAAGCTGTGGCCCTGGTCCTGCCGGAGCTGAAAGGCAAGTTTGACGGCATCTCGGTGCGCGTGCCGACGCCGAACGTCTCGCTCGTGGACGTCGTTATGGACCTCGAGACTGAGACGACGGCCGAGGACGTGAATCGCGCGTTCAAGGATGCGGCGAATGAAGAGTTGCGCGGCATTCTCGACTTCTGCGAGGAGCCGCTCGTCTCAGTTGATTTCAAACGCAACTCGAATTCTTCAATCGTCGATGCGGAGTACACGAAAGTGATCGGCGGGCGCATGTTGAAAGTGCTTTCGTGGTACGACAACGAATGGGGCTATTCGTGCCGTGTCCGGGATTTGATCAAGTACATCGCCGGCAAAGGTCTTTAATTGCCCATTGCCAATTGCCGATTTTTGTACTTGGTTCTTAGTGCTTCGTTCTGGCTTTTCTTTTTTGTGACTTTTGTGCCTTTTTGTGGCTAAACTTTCTATCAAAGATCTCGATCTTCGTGGCAAACGCGTTTTCATCCGCGTCGACTTCAACGTTCCCATCAAAGACGGCAAGGTTGACGACGACTCGCGCATAACGGCCTCGTTGCCGACTATTAGGTATGCAACCGAGCACGGCGCGCGCGTGATCCTCGCGTCGCATCTTGGCAGACCAAAGGGCGAGCGTGTCGATAAATACAGCCTGCGTCCAGTCGCGGAACACCTTTCCGAGTTGCTGAAAAAACCGGTCGCATTTGCCGAAGACTGCGTCGGTCCGGAGGCGGAGTC
>DASRIM010000122.1:0-6213 GCA_035649995.1 Pyrinomonadaceae bacterium
GTCTCGATGGGTCGATCCCGTTTTTCGACCTCACCAGCAACAGCACAAATCTCTTGCCCGTCGAGCACGTCGTCACGAATCCGAATTTCAACCTGACCCAGAGCGATCCGGGAGACATTGGCGTCCTGATCCTGGAAAACAACGTCAACGGCGTCACGCCGGCCGAACTGCCGAGTTGCCGATTGTTGGACCAGTTGAGGCGGCGTAACGGGTTGAAGAACGCAGTGTTCATTCCGGTTGGCTATGGCGTTCAGAACCGCGTCGTGGGCGGCGGCACGCCGTTCTTCCAGGATTTGAATCCGGTCCCGCGGATGTTTGCGTTCTCAACTTTCAACTCGCTAAACGGCGGCTATTTGCGTCTCTCACAGAACCCGGCGACCGGCAACGGCGGCGCGTGTTTCGGCGACTCGGGCGGTCCGAACTTCCTTACTGTCAACGGCGAAGAAGTTCTCGTGGCCATCACGATCACCGGCGACGCTGTCTGTCGTTCGACGAACGTCGCGTACCGTCTCGACATAGAGTCCGCGCAAGCGTTTCTCGCGTTCGTCAACGCCGAGTTTGGAACGTCGATCCCGGTTTCCTGCTAAAACCATAAACCAGAGGACTCACTTGAAAAACTTCAAACTAATCGCACTGCTAACGCTGACGCTCTCAGCGTTACCGCCCGCGGTGTCTCAAACGCCTCCGCGGATTACTCCGGAGGCGCCCATCGGAAAAGGCGTCGTCGTGCTGAAAGCCGCGCGCTTGATCGACGGCACGGGCACGGCTGCGATCACGAACGCCGTGATCGTCGTCGACAACAACAGGATCGCCGCGGTTGGTCCGGCGAACTCGGTGAACGTCCCCGCGAACGCGAGAGTCATCGACCTCGGCGACGTCACACTGTTGCCCGGTTTCATCGACATGCACACGCACCTGATCGGCCGCGTGCTGGGAGATCCCGCAGGCGAGAACGCGCGCGTGCGAGACTTCGCCGCGTTCGGCGCGATTCTCGGCGTACAGCACGCGCGTAACACGCTTATGGCCGGTTTCACGACCGTAAGGAACGTCGGTGCTGATGGGCCGTTCGACGACTTCGCGTTGCGCAAGGCGATCGACGAAGGCTGGACGGAAGGCCCAAGAATCGTAGCCGCCGGTCATTCGCTCGGCATTCGCGGCGGACACTGTGACGACAATGGATATCGGCCGGGAATGTTCGATCCGGGAATCGAGGACGGCATCGCCGACGGCCCCGATCAGGTGCGTGCCGCGGTGCGGTATCAGATCAAGTACGGCGCGGACGTGATCAAAACGTGCGCGACTGCCGGCGTGCTTTCGGAGGGGAGCGCCGCGGTTGGCGTGACGCAGTACACGTTTGAAGAGTTGAAGGCGATGGTGGACGAGGCGAGCAAACTCGGTCGGAAAGTGGCGGCTCACGCGCATGGCACTGAAGGAATAAAAATCGCCACGCGCGCGGGAGTAGCGTCGATCGAGCATGGGTCGTTTCTTGACGAGGAAGGCGCGCGATTGATGAAGACGAACGGAACGTACCTGGTCCCGACATTATCGGCGTCTGAGGGCGTTGAGCGCGCGGCGAAGTCGGGCGTGCTGAAGGGACTGCGCGCGGAGAAGGCGCTGGCTGCGGCTGCGGCAATGCGTAATGCAATCAAACTCGCCGTGGCGACTAAAGTGCCGATCGCCTTCGGTACTGACGCCGGCGTCGTACCGCACGGAAGCAACGCGCGCGAGTTTCAACTGCTCGTCGAATGGGGCGGCATGAGCAACATGGACGCACTCGTCGCCGCGACCTTAAACGCTGCGAAGTTGTTGGGCTGGGAGAAAAACGCTGGTTCGCTAACGGCAGGCAAGTGGGCCGACGTCATCGCCGTCACCGGCGATCCGCTGAAAGATATTCGCGCGACGGAAAAGGTCGTGTTCGTGATGAAGAACGGAGTGGTCTTCAAACAGCCGTGATCCGCGTCACTTGACCTCGTCCCAGATCAGCGTGTGCCTCGTTTCTTTAAGCAGCAACGAGCCGACGATGAAAGTCAGGCTGGCGACGATGATCGGGTAATAGAGCCCTGCGTAGATGTTGCCGGTTCCGCGCACGACGGCTAGTCCTATCACCGGCAGCAATCCGCCAAAGACGCCATTGCCGATGTGATACGGCAACGAAAGCGCCGTGTAACGGATCTTCGCCGGAAACGCCTCGACCAGGTACGCCGCGATTGGACCGTAGACCATCGTCACGAAGAACACCTGAATAAACACGAGCAGGATGAGTTTCCACGCCACCGGATTATTGATGAACGAAGCGAAGTCGGTATAAGTCAAAACCTCCTTCGCCGGCTGCATCACTCCATTCACAATCGTTTGCGGAATCAAGTTCGGGTTTGAAATCACGGTGACGACCTGCGACCCCGCCGCGCGCTGCATTGCCTGATAGATCGGCACGTACGAAAGCGCAGCCAGCAGACATCCAGCCATCATGATCCACTTGCGCCCGAGCCGATCCGACAGCGAACCCATCACGACAAAAAACGGCATCGCAAACAGTAGCGCGATGGCGATGATGTACTGCGACGCGGTAGCGTTAACCTTGAGCACCGTTTGCAGATAAAAGAGCGCGTAGAACTGTCCCGTGTACCAGACGACGCCCTGGCCGGCGGTCGCGCCGAAGAGCGAGATCAGCACACGTTTCAAGTTTTCCCACTTCGTGAACGCCTCGACGAGCGGCTTGCTCGAGGTCATCCCCGCGGTCTTGATCTGCTGAAAGATCGGCGACTCCTTCATTCGCATGCGGATGTAAAGCGAGACGCCGACGAGAAAGATCGAGATGATGAACGGAATGCGCCAGCCCCACGCACTGAATGCTTCGCGGCTCATCGCGTTCTGGACCAACAGGATGACGATCAGCGACATGAAGAGCCCGAGCGTTGCCGTGATCTGGATAAAACTCGTGTAGAACCCGCGACGTTCGTCAGGCACGTGCTCCGCGACGTAAACCGCCGCTCCGCCGTACTCACCACCGAGCGCGAGCCCCTGAAGCACGCGAATCAGCAGCAGAATGATGGGCGCGGCGATGCCGATGGTCGCGTATGTGGGCAGAAAACCGATCGCCGCCGTGGCGCCGCCCATGATCAGCAAGGTGACGAGAAACGCGTACTTGCGCCCAACGAGGTCGCCGATGCGCCCGAAGAAGAGCGCGCCAAATGGACGAATGACGAACCCGACCGCGAACGTCGACAAATACGCGATCAGCGCCAGCGTGTCGTTACCTTCGGGATAAAAGAGGGGCGAGATGATTACGGCGAGACTGCCAAAGATGTAGAAGTCGTACCATTCGATCATGGTGCCGACTGCGGATGCCGTGATTACTTGCCAGATGCGATAACTATGAACTTGATCCGTGGTGCTTGACGAGGCGACAGTTTGTTCGGCCATAGAAGATTGGTCCTGGGTCTATGGTTTAAGTCTTTGTTTAGTTGGCTAAGACCTAAGACCGAAGACCCAGCACCATGAGTTTACCTCCGGTTAGGACCTAACGGTTTTGCATACCTCGCATGTCGCGCATCGGCATTTGCAGTTTGCCGTCGGCGCCGCTGGTCAGCGCGAGAAAAGTGGAGTCGTAACGAATCGAATCGAACACGGCGTCGACGCGCGCTTCCATCATCTCCTTCGCGCGCACCGCTTGATAACGCTCGTACTGGAAGAAGTGGCGTTTCAACAGCGCGAGCGCTTTTTGTTTGTGCCCGGTTTGCGCGTAGATGGCGGCGAGGTTGTACGACGCAGGCAGCAGGTTGTGGTTGGCGCGCGCGATCTTCAACGCTTCGTCGCCGTTGCCGGAAGCGGCCATGAACACCGCCGCGAACACGAGGTTGTAGGGGTCTTTTGGATCGAGATCGAGCGCTTTCTTCGTGTAGGCGTTGCCCTGGGCCATGTCGCCTTCGGAGTTCCAGTAAACGGCGAGATTGCGATAGGCGAGCGCCAGCGGAAACTCCGCCACGGACTGTTCCATCAGCGACAAGCCTTTCTTGAACGCGCCGTCGTGAATCGTCATCTTGCCGAGACCGTGCAGGGCCACGGCGCGAGCGATTGGGTCTGCCGGCATCTCCAGAATCTGATTGAAGACGTCACGCGCCTTGTCCCATTCGCCGGTGTGGTGGCGATAGAGTTCGCCGAGATAACGCAGCGGCGTCGGATCCGCCGGATCCATCTTTCGGGCTTGCTGGTAGTACTTAAGTGCGGTGACGTATTGTTCCGCGATCTCGGCGCGCAGGCCGCGGCGCATTACTGCCTCTATTCGTGCACCAAAAGCGCGGTCAAAGTTCGGTGAATCCGGAATGCTGACGATCTCCGGGACGCCGAGTTTCTTCAACTGGTTTGCCGCGTCCTTCGCCTTTTTCGGGAACAGGCATTTCTCGGCGGCGACGGGTTTCAACGCCGCGATGGCGCCCTCGTTGTCGCCTGCTTTCGCCTTCTCTTTGGCAGTCTTCAACTGCTGATCGAGCGTCGCTTCGCGCTGTTTCATCTCGCCTTCGACGGCTTTCTCGACCTCGGCAACCTTGAGCTTGCCGTTCGCGCTATCGACCTTTTTGATCGGGTTGCCGTCGTGTGTCGCGAGAACAGCGACCGGCAGCGCCGAATCGCCGACGAAGTTCTTCATCTCAGGCACGCCTGCGTCTCCGACTCTCATGGTCACGCACTGAGCGGAGTAAAGAGTTAGAATGCGCGACGTGCGCAGCGGCGACTGTTTGACTTCGTTGTTATTCGCCGGAAACCAGAAAAGAACGAGCCCTCGTTGGGGCGCGTTTCTGGCGTCCCACACCTGCCACGGCACGTTGTAGACAGTCGGCTCCGGACCCGCGCCGCGGTTTCCGCCGCCAACGCCACCCGTTCCACCGCCTCCGCCGCCTCCGCAGGTGGCCCACGCAGGTGACAAGGCAAACAGAGTCATCAGAAACGCGGCAAGGAGTCGTGAAAACTGTGTTTTCATAATACGATAAGCCTTTCGTTGTTGCCGGTCAGTCGGAGTGCTGCGGGAGGAAACATCTTATAGCATACCGGCGTTATTGAATGCACATCGGCGTTATGATTTTGTAAGTAGCTTGTAACACTGTCTGTTACACAATTATTACTCGCCCGCGAACACAATCCGAGTCTATGATGACACCTACAATGAAAGTGCTCTTGGTCAACCCTGAATTTCCCGACACATATTGGAGTTTTCGACACGCGCTACCCTTCGAGGGGAAACGCAGCGTCTTTCCGCCTCTCGGCCTGCTCACGGTTTCCGGCCTGTTGCCGAAGACCTACGAGCGCCGTCTGGTGGATCTGAACGTCGAACCGCTCAAAGATTCGCAGATCGAGTGGGCGGACATGGTCTTCATCACCGGCATGCTGGCGCAGAAGCAGTCGCTTCATGAGACGGTCGAGCGCTGCCGCAAACGCGGCAAACGAATCGTGCTCGGCGGTCCGTACGTGACGAGCACGATCGAAGAGCTGCCGTACGCCGATCACATCTTTCAGGGCGAGGCGGAGACGACTTTGCCGGAGTTTTTCGAGGACCTCGAAAACGGTACCGCGAAACGAACGTACAAAGCCGCGGAACGGCCGCCGATGTCCATCACGCCCATCGCTGATTTCGGACTGGTCAACATGAAGAAGTACAGTTGCATGTCCGTGCAGTACTCGCGCGGCTGTCCGTTTTCATGCGAGTTCTGCGACATCATCGAGATCTACGGGCGCGTGCCGCGCACCAAGAGTAATCAAAAGATCCTGGCGGAGTTTGACGAGTTGAAGCGCCTCGGCTGGCGGGGTCCGGTTTTCATCGTCGACGACAATTTCATCGGCAACAAGAAGAACGTTCGACTACTTTTGCCGGCGCTGGTTGAGTGGCAGAAGAAGCACGGCTATCCGTTTTCACTGTTGACCGAAGCCAGCGTGAACCTTGCGGACGACGACGACCTGCTGACGGCGATGAAAGACGCGGGTTTCCGTCGCGTGTTTCTCGGTATCGAGACGCCGGTCGAAGAGAGTCTAAAAGAGGCGCAGAAGTCGCAGAACCGCGGCGACCTGCTGAACTCGGTCCGTAAAATACAGAATCACGGAATGGAAGTGATGGGCGGTTTCATCGTCGGATTCGACAACGATCCGGACGACATCTTCGAACGCCAGATCAAATTCATCCGCGAGAGCGCGATTCCCATGGCGATGGTCGGCATGTTGAATGCC
>DASRIM010000123.1:0-2634 GCA_035649995.1 Pyrinomonadaceae bacterium
TTTTATGGGTAAAGGAAGGCTCAACAAGACTCTGGCACGGATCACAACCGATCTGGAGGAGCACGGAATTCAATATGCCGTAATCGGAGCCACGGCGAGTTGCAGGATGCAGTCAGCAAGAGTGAACTAATTCAGGAGAAATGATGAGTACAGAGCGTAACGAACATAGTGGGAATGGAAATGCAAACACACCGGGGAACCTTGTGACGGACCGGGCGGTTTCAGCGGAGAGCGACGGCGGCTCGCCGGTGTCGGGCAGAATTGCGCCGCCGCCGGGTCAACTAAAGAAAGCCGACTTCGTTTCCGATCAGGAAGTGCGCTGGTGCCCGGGCTGCGGCGACTACGCCATTCTCAACAACGTGCAAAAAGTGATGCCGGAACTCGGCATCCCGCGCGAGAAGATCGTGTTCGTCTCCGGCATCGGCTGCTCGTCACGCTTTCCGTACTACATGAACACGTACGGCTTTCACGGCATTCACGGCCGCGCGCCGGCAATCGCCACCGGAATCAAGTGCGCCAACCCCGAACTGAGCGTGTGGGTGATCACCGGCGACGGCGACGCACTCTCGATCGGCGGCAATCACTTCATCCACGCGATCCGCCGCAACCTCGACATCAATTACATCCTTTTCAACAACCGTATCTACGGTCTGACGAAAGGCCAGTACAGCCCGACTTCGGAATTCGGCAAGCGAACGAAATCGACGCCCTCAGGCACGATCGACTACCCGATCAACCCGCTGTCACTCGCGATCGCCAGCGAGTCGACCTTCGTCGCGCGCTCGATCGACATCGACGTAAAACATCTGGGTCAGATAGTCGAAGCCGCCGCGAAACACAAGGGCATCTCGTTCATCGAGGTCTACCAGAACTGCAACATCTTCAACGACAACGCCTTCGATTATTTCGCGGAACGCACCGTTCGCTCCGATCGCGTGCTCTACCTCGAGCACGGTAAACCGATGGTCTTCGGCAAGGAGCGCAACAAAGGCATTCGCATGAACGGCGCGCACCCCGAAATCGTCACCATCGGCGAAAACGGCATCACCGAGAACGACCTGCTCGTTCACGACATCTACCTGAAAGATCCTTCAGTCGCTTTCATGCTCGCCCGCATGGAACAGCCCGAGTTTCCACAACCCGTCGGCATCTTCCGCGCGATCGAGCGCGCGACTTACGAAGACATGATGGTCGATCAGATCGATGCAGCCGTCGCCAAATCAGGTCCGGGAAGCCTGGCGAAGCTGATCAATAGCGGCGACACCTGGGTCGTCGACTGAAACACATTCCTGCCCGAATCCGTAAGATCCGTGTTGCACCACGGATCTTACGACTTTTCCTGGAGAACAAAGATGATCTGGTTTAAGGCCCCTGTACGCCTGCTTTCCGCCCTGATTCTCTGTTTTGCGTTTTCCGTCAGCCTGCTTCCGGCCGCAGTAGCGCAACAAGCCGCGCCCGCAACGGCAACTGCACAGGACTACAGCGCAGCACTCGCCGCGATCGAAAAAGCGATCGACGACAGGCGAAAAGAGTTGGGCATTCCCGGCTTGTCGCTCGCCATCGTCAAAGACGATCAGGTCATTTATCTGAAAGGCCTCGGCGTTAAAGATTTGGAACGGAAGGTTCCCGTAACTGCGGACACGCGCTTCGCCATCGGCTCGGCTTCGAAGGCTTTCACCGGCATGATCGCCGTGATGAGCGCGGACGACGGCAAACTCTCGCTCGACGATTCACCAAAGAAGTTTCTGCCGTATTTCACACTGCGCGATCCGGACGCCGCGGCCAAGATCACGATTCGCGATCTGCTCGCGCATCGTTCCGGCCTGAACCGCACTGACCTCGCGATGGTTACCGGCGTGCTCAACCGCGAGGAGCTGATCAAAGTCGCGGCGCAAGCAAAGCCGACCGCGAAACTCGGCGAGAAGTTTCAGTATCAGAACATCATGTACACGGCCGCCGGCGAAGCGGTCGCAAAAGCGGAAAACTCGACCTGGGACAAGCTCATCGCCACGCGCATCTTCAAACCGCTCGGCATGAACAACAGCGATACGTCCGCAGTCGAGATGCAAAAGGCGCCGGATTACTCGTTCGGTTACGACTACAAACCGTCGACGAAAGAAACGCGACGCTTGCCTCAGCGCCCGATCGCGGCCGTTGCGCCGGCGGGTGCGATCAACTCCAGCGCTCGCGACATGGCCCAATGGGTGCGGTTCATGCTCGGCGACGGAACGTTCAACGGACGCCGCCTTGTTTCTGCCAAAGGTTTCGCGGAGTCGACCAGCAAACAGATGAACATCGCCGGGCCAGTCGATTACGGTCTCGGTTGGTTTCTCCGTAAGTGGAACGGACACAAGGTCGTCGAACACGGCGGCAACATCGACGGCTTCAACGCGCAGGTGGCGCTGATGCCGGATCAGAAGCTCGGCTTCGTGCTGTTGACAAACGTCACGGCGTCACCGCTCGGCGCGTTTGCGATGAACACGATCTGGAAGAACCTCGCCGCCGATCCGAAAGCGAGTGAACCGAAGACCACTGAAGCAGCGGGCGATCCGAAAGCCGAGGTCGGTACTTACCGTTTGGCGGAGGCCAACATCAACTTCGAAGTCGCCATGAAGGACGACAAGTTGACGATAA
>DASRIM010000124.1:0-7854 GCA_035649995.1 Pyrinomonadaceae bacterium
TGACCGACACGCACCGCCATACGCGCGCCGAAATATCCACCAACCAACGCGCCGCAAGCCATCACCAACGCGTCCTGCCACACGACCAGGCCCGCGAGCGCGAAGCTCACGACGGCGACGCTATTGATGCAGATGCCGAGAAAGTTCTTGATGCCGTTGGCGCGGTGCAGTTCGTTCAATCCGAGGAGTCCGAGCGCCGCGAGCATGAGAATGCCATTGCCCGCGCCGAAGTAGCCGCCGTACATCGCCGAGAAAAACTGAAACACGATGGCGCCGATCCACCAAACACTTGTCGGCCTTTCGTCGATCGAGCCGAGCCGGAGGCGCTTGTTGATCTCACCGTGCGACATGAACAGAATCGTCGCGAAGAGGATCAGAAACGGCACGAGGTCGGCGAAGACTGGCGACGGGGTCAAGATCAACAACCATGCGCCAATCGCTCCGCCGATAACGCTGGTCAAGCCGAGACGCAGCAGGATCGCGGAACTGTTCTCGAGCTCGCGGCGGTAGCCGAACAGCCCGCCGAACAGTCCGGGCCATAGTGCGACCGTGCTGGTGCCGTTTGCGACTTTGGCATCGAGACCGAGCCAGATGAGGACCGGGAAAGTGATCAGCGTCCCACCCCCGGCAATGGAATTGATCGCGCCCGCTGAGAACGCGGCGCAGAACATGACGAACCAGGGGAAGAGACGCATAAAGCGCCCATGTTAAGATGCGCATCGCACTTATGCCAACACGGATCTTAGGAATTGTTCTATTCGGGCTCCTGGCCATTGGAAATCTTTGGCCCGCCAGCCAAACAATCCGTGTCATGACGTACAACATCCACGTCGGCGTCGGCATGGACAAGAAACTCGACCTTCAGCGCATCGCGGACGTCATCAACGCCGCGCGTCCGGATCTAGTCGGACTTCAGGAAGTGGATCGCGGTGTGAAACGAACGGAAGGGAAGGACGAGATCGCCGAGCTTGGCGCGATGACGCGAATGGAGTACGCGTTTGCTCCGAACCTCGATTACCAGGGCGGTAAATACGGCGTCGCCATTCTTTCGCGGTTCCCGATCAAGAACAGCGAGCACCGCATGTTCGAGAACAAACGCGAATCCGAGCGCCGGGGCATGCTGCGCGTCGAGGTTGAAGTCGACGGCAAGCGGCTCCACTTCGTCACCACGCATCTCGACTACCAGTTCGAAGACGGGCGCTTGTTTGAAACGGAACAGATGCTAAAGTTTCTCGAAGGCGTGAAAGGGCCATTGATCGTCGTGGCTGACTTAAACGACGTTCCGGCAGGCAGCGCGTACAAACTTATGCGCACCAAATTCGACGACGCCTGGGTCTCGAGCGGCGCGCCGGGCGATGGTTTCAGTTACCCGGCTGACAAGCCCGGCAAACGCATCGATCATATTTTCTATCGATCCGGTGCGGGCACTCGGGCGAAAAAGTCGTGGGTGATAGAGACATTAGCCTCCGATCATATTCCAGTAATGGCTGAGCTACAGATCAAATGACAGAGAAGACCGAACCAAAAGATGCTTACGAGATGAGCGAAAACGAAATTCGCTCGCGCATTATCACGCTCGCCTTCGGCGGCGATGAGAAGCTTTACATAGCGTTCTATCGCAAGCTCCAGCAGGGCGTTCCCGAAGGGACCGGTATCGTCCTGCGCGGCAGCGTCGTCACGAACAAGCGTCACGAGGACGGCGCTCCGTTCGACTCGAAAGGCCGTTCGACCAGCGACCTCGACGTCACACTCGTCGGCAGCAAAGTCATGGAAGCATGGTCGCCTGACGCTTTCTACATTCCCGGACTGCACACGAAACCACTCTGCGATCAAGACCCGAACGCCGCCCCCAGCCTGAATTCGCTGCGCGAGTCGTTGCAGACACTCGTCGGACGTCCCGTGAATTTTCAGGCCACGTCGAGTCTCGTCCTTTACGGCCGCGACGTGCTGTTTGGCGAACCGTATTACATGGTCGTCGAGCCCGGGGCAGATGCGTGACGCTGAGACTCCTGAGTTACAACATCAGGTTTGGCGGGTTGGGCCGTGAAGAACCGATAGCGGAAACGATTAAAGGAATCGCGCCCGACCTCGTCGTCTTCCAGGAGGCTACTCATCCGGCAGTCATCGAACGCGTCGCCGCCGCCGCGGGTTATCCGTTCTGGGCCGCGCGCAGGAACCATTCCATCGGCTTTCTGAGCCGCCAGGAAGTTGCCTATCACGAGTGGCACTATCCCGCGGGCGCGCGTCATTCGTTTCTCGAGATAGTTCCCGCAGGCAGCGAGGCACGCGTGTTTGGGTTGCACTTGAGCGCGCGTTTTTCGAGGTGGGACGAACGCAGGCGCACGCGTGAGATCCGATCGCTGTTGCAAGGGATCAAACGGCATCAGGAAGGCTTTCACGTCCTCGTCGGAGACTTCAACACGCTCGCGCCCAGTGATGTTTTAGAGCTCGAGAAGCTGCCTGCCTGGATTCGCGCGCTGATCTGGATCAGCGGCCGCAAGCTCCAGCGAGAAACCATTCAACTGATGCTCGATGCCGCTTATGCCGACGGGTATCGAATGCTGCACCCGGAAGACAAGGGCTACACGTTTCCGACGTGGGACCCGCACGTGCGTCTCGATTACGTGTTCGTGCCAAAGGTTTTTGCGGATCGTCTTATTAGCTGTGAAGTGAGGACGGAGCCGCTGGAGTTAATCAAAGCCGCGTCGGATCACTGTCCGTTGATTGCAGAGTTAAAGCTTGGCTAGGTGCGAAAGTCTCGGGCAGTTGAATCGGGTTCAGGCTGTGAATGACGAACTCGGTCGTTGGCCCAAGCGTCATCTGCCGTCCCCACAATGCCGCGCCGTTCGCAGTGACGACAGGTTCCAGCATTGAATGAAAATCCGTGTAGGACATTCCGTCCGGCTTCGAGAGCCAAACGGCATAACGGGCATCGTCGATCCTGCCGGCACGCAAACGATAAAGTCCCGCCGTTCCGCCTGCTGCTTCTCGCGCGACGAGGTTGTGAGGTCCTTCGCACGGCCCCGACACGGCAGCGTGATTGATGACGTCCAACGCTGCCGAATCGTCGAGCAGATACCAGTCTTCGAAAGCGTCGCCTTTCGTGTCGAGCCAACTCGCACCGCGAATGCGAAACACTCGCGAGCCTTGAAACCCGTCCGGCTTATTCGCAGCCAGCGACTGATGAAACGCGATCAGGTGCTCGACATACGTTCCGATGTCGACACCCGGCTGCGGCCAATGCCAGAAGACGTAGGCAAGCATCGATTCAACTCGGCTTCGAGTATTGTCTGTTAAATCCGTGTTCTTCTATGAGCGTAACACCAGCTACCGCCGCACTCATGGGGAACACGGATATAACGAATAACTCCGGATCTTCAGCCGTTCGCCTGCATGGACTTGATGTCGTCCAGCAGCACTTGCTCGTGCCCTTCGGGATTCACTTTGCGATAGATCTTGCGCAGGTTTCCCTCGGGATCGACGACGAAGCTGGTGCGGTTCCAGTACATCGTTCCTTTGTACTCGCTCTGGCCCACGCCGGATTCGCGCAAAAACTCGTGCTGCGGATCGGCGAGCAGATCGATCGTGAAGCCAAACTTCTGACAGAAGCTCTGGTGTGAAGCGACGTCGTCTTCACTCACGCCGACAACCTCGATGTTCGCGTCGTCGAAATCCTTCTTGCTAGCCGTGAACGACTTGCCCTGGATCGTGCAGCCCGGCGTGTCGTCCTTCGGATAGACGTAGACGACCAGCCACTTGCCTTTGAAGTCGTCGAGCGTGACGGTCTCGCCGTTCTGGTTCTTGAGTTTGAAATCGATGAAGCGTTTGCCTTCTTCTACAGGCATCAGTGCGTTTCCCCCTAGTTGATTTTGAGATTCAATTCGTCGTTTCCGCCAGGTTCGATTTGTACTTCGCGTTTGTCTGGCGGTCGGTAAGCTCGATGTAAACCCAACTCGGCGGCACAGCGTTGTCGTCCAGCGTAAACGATATTTTTCCGAGGTCCGCTGATTTCGTTAACCCGCAAAGCTGGTTCAGCTTCTTGCCGCGCTGATCGTAGACGTCGACCCACGTACGCGAGGCTTTCGTGTTTTCGCCGCACGGCGGCAGGTTCGGCGCCGGCGCGAATAGCTCGTCGGGGTACTTGTCTTTGTTAGCGACGTCGTAGTTATAACGGATCATCTGCTTGCCGCCGCTTTCGACGTGCTCCTGGCCCGTGAAAGCGAGGACCGGGTTCGGGAGACCGGGCGCGGCGGCGACGCCGTGAATGGCGAGCACAAGTGTGAAAGCCGTTGCAACGAGGATCGTCTGCTTTCTCATGAAGCGTTTCATTTGGGGGAACTCCTTTGAGAATTTTTATTACCACGCGACAGCGTACCGGCTGCGCCTCGGATCAGCGCCCGCCGCGGCCACGCCGTTCTTCGGATCGTAAACAATCACCGTCGGGGCCGAAAGCGTGCCCCACTCGGATTGCACCTTGACCTTGTGTCCCTTTGTCGATAGCTCCTGGATCGTCTGCAAACGCACGCGCGATTCGATGTTGAGCGAACCGGGCAGAAACTCGTGATCGTCAAACGAGCTGACATAGTGCTGCGTGTCGAAGCGAGGCGCCTCGACAGCCTCCTGCGGATTCATGCCAAACTCGATGATGTTCAGTAACACCTGCAACAGCGCCTGGTCCTGATTGTCGCCGCCGGGCGTGCTCAGCACCATGAACGGCTCTCCGCCCTTCGTTACGAGCGTCGGCGTCAACGTGATGCGCGGACGTTTGCCGGGCGCGACAACGTTGGGATGGTTCGGATCCGTCAGCGACGATTGCAGTCGCTGCCCCATCAAGACGCCCGTGTCGCCGGCGACGACTGCCGGCAGCCATGCGCCGCTCGGCGTGGCGCTGAAGAGGTTGCCGTCCTTGTCGACGACGTTGACGCAGGTCGTATCGTTGGCGCGCTCGAGCTCAGGCACCTGGGAAGCGCGTCCGATGGTTTGCAGCGCCGTGGCGAGCAGGGCTTTCTTGTTTGTCGGATCGCCGGGTTGTTGGGCCAGCGAGGCGCGCTCGGGATCGATCAATGGGCGCCGGAGTGCGGCGTAGTCTTTCGACAGCAGCTCCGCCATCGGAACCTTCACGAAATCCGGATCGCCGTAGTAGCGATCGCGATCCGCGAGCGCGAGCTTGAGCGCTTCGGCGAGCGTGTGGATGTAGGCCGGGGTGTTATGGCCCATCTGTTTCAAGTCGAAACCCTCGAGCATGTTGAGCGTCTCGACCATTGCCGGGCCCTGCGTCCAGAAACCAGCCTTGTACACCTGATAGCCGCGGTAGTCGGCGGCGACTGGTTGTCCGACTTTTGCCGAGAAACGAGCGAAGTCTCCGGCCGCGATCAATCCGCCGTTCGCCTGCATGTAATCGCCGATGCGTTTGGCGATCGGGCCTTTGTAAAAGTAGTCGCGCGCGGCCATCAGGCCGGCGTGACGATTGCCGCGTGTGCCACGCGCAGCGAGTTTCTCGGCGCGGACGATCTCACGAAGCGTACGGGCGAGATCAGCCTGCACGAAGATGTCGCCGACCTTCGGTACTTCACCGCCCGGCAGGAACACGCGTTTCGCGTCCGGCCATTGAGCGAAGATCGACGAACGTGTACGGATGTACTGCACGCGCAATTCGTCGATCGGGAAGCCGTCGGCGAGTTGAATCGCCGGTTCCATCACTTCGGCCAGCGTCATGGTCCCGAATTTATCGAGAGCCGTAACGCAGGCGTCGAGTATCGCGGGGACGGTGGCGGACAGCGGACCGGTCGAGGGAATCAATCCACCCCTTCGCGCGCTAGCCATTGTGGTCTGACCAGGTCCGCTCTCTTCGTTTGCGCGGTTAACAAAGAACTCGCGGGTGGCTTTCATCGGCGCCTGGCCCATGCCCTCGATAACGGCGACTTTCTGGCCTTTGAGCTTGATCAGGATCGGCACTTCGCCGCCGAACGAAAAGTGTGAGAACTCAATCACGGAAGCGGCAAGAATCGTTGCAACTCCCGCGTCCACGGCGTTCCCGCCTCGTTGCAGAATCCGGAGTCCCGCCTCGACCGACAAAGGCTGTCCGCCGGCCACGACGCCGCGTTTGCCGCGAACCACGGGACGAAACGTGTCGGCGCGGGACGTTTGAGGAACATTGGCGAAGATGAAGCAAGAAACAAGACAAGCGACAAATACTCGTTTCCAGAATGACATCGGCGGGGCACCTCTCTGTGGTTAAACTGGCGAATTGTCGACCGGATTTATGTCCCAGTCAACCACAATCCGTGAAACGAACCGGTTTGCCGTTTTTTGTGAACACCGGAATTTTACTGAATAGACAAGGAAGAAAGGTTTGCTGGTAAGATTGTGCAGACAAAAAGAGAGGGCACTGACCTCCCCCAAGACCAGTGCCCTTGCCTTTATCTCAGTTCTCCCATGGAGAATTAACGACGCGGAGATACTAACCTGCGTCAAGCCGGATGTAGGTTGCATAAGTCTTGTAAAGCTTTTGCGAGGTTGTAACAAAAGTTTTTCAAAGTTCCCGGAGCACTATCAGGCCGAGGGAATCTCACTAGAGGAAACGCCTTGCTAAATTCACCGAAGATCGCGCCGTTTGGCTCCTGGAAATCGCCCATAACCGCAGACCTGATCGTTGGAGGCTCCGTCGGCCTCAGCCAGTCACAATTCGACGGTCCCGACATATATTGGATGGAACTTCGGCCCACCGAAGGCGGACGCAACGTCATCGTCAAACATTCGGCAGACGGTAGTTTTACGGATGTCACCCCGCCTCCTTTCAACGCCCGCACCCGCGTTCACGAGTACGGAGGCGGTGACTACATCGTAGGCAACGGCGTCGTTTACTTCTCAAACTTCGCGGATCAGCGGCTCTACAAGCAGGTTGGACCAGGCGAAACACCGCGGCCGTTGACGCCGATCGCCGACGTTCGCTATGCCGACGCTTGCATGGACCACACTCGCGGGCGGCTGATATGCGTCAGGGAAGACCACACCGTCCAAAACGCCGAAGCCGTGAACACGATCGTCGCTCTCAACCAGGCCTCGAACGCCGATTGCGGAGTGGTCCTGACGCAGGGTAACGACTTTTATTCTTCTCCAAGAGTAAGCCCGGACGGGACTCAACTGGCCTGGCTGACCTGGGACCATCCGAATATGCCCTGGGACGGCTGCGAGCTGTGGGTCGGCGAGTTTGGACCGGACGGCACGTTAACGTCCACTCGCTGGGTCGCGGGCGGCAGGGCCGAATCGATTTTCCAGCCTGAATGGTCGCCCGACGGCGTTCTCTACTTCGCTTCGGATCGCAACGGCTGGTGGAACTTGCAGCGTATCTCCGCCGAAGGCGAGATCGAAAGCGTAGTCAAATCGAAAGCCGAGCTCGGTATGCCGCAATGGCTGTTCGGAATGTCGTCGTATGCCTTTGCTTCGGCGGATACGATCGTTTGCAGCCACGTCGAACAGGGCGTTTCGCGGTTGGAGACGATCGACACGCGGACCGGGAAGTTGACGGTTGTCGATTCGCCTTTCACTGATATTCAGTACCTGAAGGCAGCGAACGGACAGGCGGTGTTTCGCGGCGGGTCGCCGACCGGAGTCGCATCGATCACTCGGTTCGATGTCGCGACCGGACAGTTCGAAACACTGCGCCGGGCGAACGAGAGCGAGGTTTATCCGCAGTACTTTTCCGTACCGCGCGCGATCGAGTTTCCGACTGAAGCGGGACTGACGGCGCACGGTTTCTTCTACCCGCCGCAGAACCCGGACTTTCGCGCGCCCGAAGGCGAGAAGCCGCCACTGATCGTGAAGAGTCACGGTGGGCCAACCGCCGCTGCGTCG
>DASRIM010000125.1:0-10802 GCA_035649995.1 Pyrinomonadaceae bacterium
CCGTGGTAGTCGTTCCCGCCACTCTTTTGCGTGAAGTTAATGACGCCGCCCGATGAGTTTCCGAACTCAGCGGAGTAAGTGCTGGTTGACAGCGTAAACTCCTGAAACGCATTTGGTCCGGGCGCAACTTCCGAGAAGAACGTGCCATTCTGCGTGCGTCGCGTACTGGCGCCGTCGATCAGAATCTCCGTGCCGAGTGCCTGTCCGCCGCTAACGCGAAAACGCGTGGTGTCGGCGCCTTGCGTACCGCTGGCCTGTGTCACGTTGCTGTCGAGATAGATAAAAGACAGAGGCGTTCGCCCTGCGAACTCCGAACTAACGAGCAGCGGCAGCTCCCTGACCTGGCGTTCGCTCACATTCGTCTGCCGCACCGGCGTTTCGGTTTGCAGGACCGGAGCCTCGTCGTTGGAAACTGTGACGACGCTGCTGATCTCGCCGATCTCCAATTTGAAATCCAGAGTGCGATTGACTTGCACCGCGACCACGATGTTCTCCGCGGAGGCGGTTTTGAAGCCCTGCATTTCAGCGGTGACTTTGTATGGGTCTGCCTTTAGTTCCGGAATGGTGTAGTTCCCGTCGTCGGAGGTTGTGGCCTCGCGAGTTTCGCCTGTGTTGAGGTTGGTGGCGGTGACTTTGGCGTTTGCGATGCCGGCGCCGTTTGGATCCGTGACTCGGCCGGTTAGAGAGCCGCGATCAGTTTGGCCGGCTGCTGAAGTGACACACAGTAGAAAGAACGTAAACAGTGCGATTAGTGACGCGCGAGATAGCATAATCCCTCCGGCTTGCTCGTAGACAATCTGGTGCAGTGACTAATCGGCCAGCCAAATGGCTGGCCCGTACACGTCAAGTTGAAACGAATAGATCTGGTCGTGAACTTCAGTGATCGCACTCGGGGGAACGCACGACGAACAGAGGGGTCTAGCTTCGAAACGGGGGAATACTAATAGTTGCAACCACTTGGTCTGGCTTATAGCAAGGGGATTTCGCCTTGTCAATAAATTTGTGGTGACCGTTGGTACTACCTGGATCAACGACCGCGGTGGGCGACAAACCGCCGAACGGGAAACCGAAGAAAGTATTCCAAATTCCGGGGACGCATCCAGATGCTCCTCGCCGCATGCGTGAGAAACTTGCCCATTCGTCCCGAGTGCAAATAGGATCCAGCCATCACTTTATGAAAGTTACCGTAGGCTCGGCGCCGCAGTTTTAATATCTCAGGATCACTGGTGGCGAAGGCTTTTTCGTAAAACATCAACATCCCGTGTTCCATGTTTTCGACGTTGTGGTGAGCGGCGGCGTTGTGACTACGGTAGTTGAGGAGAGGCTCGGCGACGAATCCGATCTTGAATAAGCGAGCGACGCGATAACAAAAGTCCCAGTCTTCACCGACCTTCATGCGCGTATCGAAGCCGCCGACGCGATCGAACGCTTTACGAGTGACGGTAACTCCGCCGCCAGGTCCGACGATGACCGGGCCTTCCCATAACAGTAAATTGTCGGCGACGCCCTCTTCGCCGCCTTCCATATGCAGGCCGATCGTTTCGCCGGTTTCCCCGTCGAACTCGCGCATGCCGCAATGGACCAGTCCGATGTCATCGTCAGTTTCGAACACGGCGAGCTGTTTTTCGAGATTTGTCGGTTCCCATGTGTCGTCTGCATCGAGAAATGCGATCAGCTCGCCGGTAGATTCACTGACGCCGCGATTTCGTGCGGCACAGACACCAGCGTTTTGCTGGCGTATATACCTGACGGCATCGCCGAATGTTGCGACAACTGCTGCGGTGTTATCTGTCGAGCCGTCGTCTACAACTATGATCTCCGATGGCGGATGCGTCTGCTCGAGGACGCTGCCGATCGCGTCAGCGATGAATCGTCCGTAATTGTGAGCAGGAATTACGACTGAGACTGACTTCGGCATTTCGTTGGCTGCGATCGGTGATTACATGCGCCTAAAAGCGGTCTAACTTCTCTCTCTTAAAAACCCGGCGGTACGTGTCATATATAAAACCAAGCCGTCGCTCGTCGTTCGGATAGTCCCAATACCATTTTGGCGGCAGGCTCATGATTCGTTCGAACTCGTCTCTATCGATACCCAGCTTCTTGGCGATGTAGTTTTTCGCCTCGTCAATTTCATCGGGGTCGTACGGCATGGACTTCAGTTGTTCGACGGCCCGACAACGATCGATCTCTCCGACGCATATCTGTGTTGACAACGTAGCTCGACGGTAATCGATATTGAACTTTTCAAAGAGGTAATAAGACTGAATGAACCTCGTGTACGTCGATTCATAATGTTTTCCGCCGTAGGGTCGCCAATCGAACTTTTCCCTCAACAACTTTATGGCGTCGTCCTTAACGAAACGCACGAAATTCAACGGATAGACCATGCGCATGCCCTTGACGACCTTGTAGAAGATTTCCTTTTTGTAACCGAACGTCGAAAACTTCTTCAACCGCCGAGTGCCGAACGTACTGTGAATGTAATTGAAGTACTTTAGATCCCTGACGTCGTAGTGCCAGGACTTCGGCAGTATCCCTTCCGTCGCTAAATTCCCGCCGCTGAGTATGTACCTGATCCCATGTTTTGCGGCGACGGAATGGAGTGCGGCTGGAATGGCTACGTCGGTTGGTGTTTCGGCTTCCGGGACTGAAGCTTTCAAGAAAGCGAGTTGGAGGTTTTTGAACTCTTCCCAATCGAGCACATAGCTTTCGTAATCTATGCCGAGTCCCCGCGTGACGTTCTTTATGTTGATTACTGCCTTCTCGGAATTCCAGCCGTTGTCCATGTGAACGGCCAGCGGACGAAGGCCACGTTGTGTGATTATGTATGCGAGGTAGCTGCTGTCGACGCCGCCGCTAACGCCTAAAACGCAGTCGTACTTTTTGCCTCTGCCTGAGCGCTTGATCTTCTCGAGGATTCGATCGAGTGCGACGTCGCTTTCCTTGCCCTGATAGCTGTGCTTCGCCCTCCTTTCGAGGAAGTCGGTGCAGTGGCAACAATGACCGGCTTCATTGAAAGTTATCAGCGGGTCAGTCGTGTCCATCACGCACCGGCTGCACTCTTGATAACTTCTCACTCGCTCAGAATTCTTCATCGGCTCCTGGCCCACGTTCGGTGCCGGAAGAAAAAGCATCTATTCAAAAAGCACGTCGCTTTTTTCCGGGTAGTTGATCAGCACACCTCTGCGTTTATCCTGATATACAAATAGGCTTCCGGCAGCAAGGCCGTTCGCAAAGCCGTGGCGATAGCCGTCAACCAAATCCTCGATTCCTCCGGCGCCGCCCAACGCCACCACCGGAATACTGACGGCCTGCGAGATCGACCTGATCAGATCGATATCATAGCCTTCCATCGTACCGTCCTTTACGACGGACTGAACTATCAGTTCGCCCGCGCCCTTGTCTTCCATCAGCCGGGCAAAGTCCAAAGGAGAGAAGCGGGTCGCGCGGCTTCCGCCGAGAATCCACGCGCGCTCGGCGCCGAATAACGTTCTCTTTACGTCGATGCACACGACGATCGTCGATGATCCGAACTCATCGGACGCAGTTTTTACAAAATCGGGATCGCGGCCGGCGGACGTATTCAATACTACCTTTTCCGCTCCAGCCGCAATTACTGCTTTTATTTCCCCGAGCGTCGTGATGCCGCCACCCACGCAAAAAGGCATCTGCGACTCTTCGCCGACGGCTTTTACGAAATCGAGGTCGATCAGCCGCTTCCTTCGTGACGCTGCAATGTCCAGAAATACCAGCTCATCGGCCTCGAGGTCGTTGAATATCCTGACCGCGTTGATCGGATCGCCAATGTACTTGTAATTCCTGAACCGGACCGACTTTACGATGGCAAGATCTTTCAGCAGAAGAACCGGAATGATCCGTGGACGAAACATTACATTTCAATAAAGTTCTTCAAGAGTAATACGCCTATTCGGTGGCTCTTTTCAGGATGATACTGCACCCCGAATATATTGTTCCGCTCCACAGCGGAAGGAAAAGAAATCCCGTACTCAGTTTCGTTCAGCAGATCTGATCGATCGTTTAGTTTCAGATAGTACGAATGAGCGAAATAGAATTCCGATAGATCGTCCACGCCTCTCATCAGGCCGCTTACCTTTTTGATTTGTACGTGGTTCCAGCCCATATGAGGGACCTTATGCCGGTCTCCCGCTGCGATTTTAAACCGAACAGCCTCGGCGTCGAGCCATTGTAACCCGGGCGTGCGGCCCTCTTCGCTCCTCGTCGCCATCAGCTCCATTCCGAGGCAGATGCCGAGGACCGGTTTTCGTTTTATCAAAACAGCCTCGTTGAGTGCGTCGTGCAAGCCGAGCTGCTGTAAGTTAGCCATGGCTTTCGCGAAATGTCCGACTCCCGGGAGTATGATCTTATCTGCCTGGGCAATGTCTTCGACGCGTGACGAAATAACGGAGCGGATGCCGATCCGATCGAGCGTTCTCTTGATCGAATTGGTGTTTCCCGTGCAGTAGTCGACGATGACGATTCTAGCGGCCGAACTTGTTTTAAGATTCAAGCGAAAGCCTCATTTGCCCTCAACGGCGAGGCTATTTAAAGAAATCGCGGAGTGCGTTCCGTACTTCACCCGGGCATTCAAGAAACGCGAAATGCCCGCACTCCCTGGTCGTCACCAGTTTTGCATTCGGAAGAGCGTCTGCGATATGTGCCGCGACTTCGAGTGGAAAGAAGTCTTTATCGCCTGCGATGACGAGTGCCGGAATCCGCAGGCTACGCAGTTTAGGTAGCAGGTCATAACCGGGTTTCTGCCACGTGTCAAGCATTAACCGATCTTCGACGGCTCGCGCCTTCACGATACCCTCGCTTCCCTGACTCCGGAAAGCCGCCTGCATCGTCGCCATCAGCCGCTCGTAATCCTCCGCGCGTGCAAGTGATGGTTTGAAATGGATGCGATAGCGCGCGATGACCGCTTCAGGATCTCCCGCTCGATAAGCCGCGCTGGCCATAATGGCTCGCTGTCGCTCCATATCGGCGCCGATTTTCTCCAGGTAAACCTTACGAAATGCGGTGAGGTCTGCCGCGGAAGCCGGTGCGGGATTCATCAGGACCAGGTGAGACACGCGAGTCGGGTGGCGTAGAGCGTATTCGAGCGCCAACACCGCACCCCACGAGTGTCCAAGCAATGCTACGGAGTCGAGCTTGAAATGCTGTCTCACGCGATCCAGGTCATCAAGATCGGACGCGAGAGAGACGTCCTCCGGCTTGACTTTGTCCGCCGACCTGCCGCGGCCGCGCTGATCGTAGTAGATGAGCCGGAAAGAGTCCTTCAGTCGGTCGAGGTCGGGAAGGAGATAGCTATGATCGAAATCCGGCCCGCCGTGGAGGACGATCATCGGCTGTCCCTTGCCGGTCGCACGTACATAGAGCGACGTGTTGCCGGCGCTCACTTGAGTCTCGCTCACGTTCGCGTTTGGCTTCGTTTGCGACATGCCGGCCGCGCCTTCCTCGCTGGTCCAGACAGCTTGATATTCCGCTACGGAAATGGTTAACAGAACGAGAAGCATTGCACAAATTGTTTTCATAGCCGTACTCCGCAGCCCTCCGATTTGCGATATGCTTCCAGCTCCACGGTCGTAAATGGACAAATAGGACGATTAGAGTTTACAAAGGGAACCGTTAATTACAAACGTCTTGTGATAACGTGCCCAGAAAATCAGAAAACTATGTCACGACTCCGGATAGCTCTCCCTGTGCTCGCACTCGTGCTGTGCTTGATCGGCAGCGGTTCTCTAGCAACGACTCAACAAACCACGCCTGATCCCGGTGCGGCGTATCTCAATCCCAGGCTTCCGCTGGACCAGCGGGTGAATGATCTGGTCTCGCGTATGACACTCGAGGAGAAAGTGTCGCAGATGATGAACGCTGCGCCGGCTATTCCACGGCTCGGCATTCCTCAGTACGACTGGTGGAATGAAGCTCTACATGGCGTCGCGTTCTCGGGCGTTGCCACAGTCTTCCCGCAGGCGATCGGCCTCGGAGCAACGTTCGATCCGCAACTCGTCAGTCGCATCGCGAACGTGATCTCAGACGAAGCCCGCGCCAAGTACCACGAAGCACAACGACGACGTAACTACAACCGCTTCTACGGCCTTACGTTTTGGTCGCCAAACATCAATATCTTTCGCGACCCGCGCTGGGGACGCGGGCAGGAGACTTACGGCGAAGATCCGTACTTAACGAGCCGCCTCGGTGTTGAATTCGTTAAAGGCCTGCAAGGTGACGATCCGAAGTATCTGAAAGTTGTCGCCACTCCGAAGCACTACGCCGTTCATTCTGGTCCGGAACCCGAGCGCCACCGGTTTGACGCGCCCGCCACGAAACGCGACCTCCTTGAAACATACTTGCCAGCGTTCCGCGCGACTGTCATCGAGGGTCGTGCCGTGTCGGTGATGTGCGCTTACAACCGCACAAACGGCGAGCCTTGCTGCGCGAATACAAATCTGCTCGGCGACATGTTACGCGCCGAGTGGGGGTTCAACGGATACGTCGTTTCCGACTGTGGCGCGATCGACGACATCTACAAACACCACAAGTTCACGAAGACTGCTGAGGAGGCTTCAGCCCTTGCCGTAAAGCGCGGAACCGATCTGGAATGTGGCGACAGCTACAAAGCACTCGTGAATGCCGTGAAGCAGGGGTTGATTTCGGAAGCCGAGATCGATCGCGCGTTGAAGCGATTGTTCGAGGCGCGGTTTCGGCTTGGGATGTTCGATCCACCGGAGATGGTGGCTTATTCGAAAATCCCGTTCTCAGCAAACGATGCACCCGAACACCGCCGGCTCGCACTTGACGCCGCGCGCGAATCAATAGTTCTTCTGAAGAACGAAAACAACACGCTGCCGCTGCGGAAGGATCTAAAGTCGATCGCTGTGATTGGGCCGAACGCCGATGAAATTCAGGTGCTGCTTGGTAACTACAACGGTCAGCCCTCGCGCGCGACGACCCCGCTCGCAGGCATTCGTCAACGCGTCTCGTCGCAGACGAAAGTGCTGTATGCAATGGGCACGACGCTCACAGAAGTTTCAGCAGTGCCCGTACCGGCTTCTGCTTTGCGAGGACCTGAAGGCGAAAGCGGTCTCAAGGCTGAGTATTTTTCAAACAAGGAACTCCGCGGCGCGCCGGTCTTGACGCGCGTCGATCGGGAAGTGAATTTCGACTGGGGAATGATGAACCCAGTGCCTGGTGTTCCGGCCGACGATTTTTCCGCACGCTGGACCGGGAAGGTCGTTGCGACAGTCAGTGGTAAATATCGCTTCGGCGCGATCGCGGACGATGGTGTGCGCGTGTATCTCGATGGCAAGTTGATCGCCGAAGACTGGACCGAACACGCGCCGGCGACTGTCACCGGCGAAGTCACACTCGAGGCCGGCAAGAGCTACGAGGTCAAGATGGAGTACTTCGAGAGCAAGATAGGCGCGGTTGCACGACTCGTGTGGCAACCTCCGGTCGTCGTCAAGCCTGAATCGCCGTATGCCGAAGCCGTTAGCGTCGCCAGGCAAGCAGATGCCGTGGTGCTCGTACTGGGTCTTTCCCCACGTCTCGAAGGTGAAGAGATGAATGTACGTGAACCCGGTTTCCTGGGTGGAGATCGAACGGAGATCAAACTGCCTGCGCGCCAGCAGGGATTACTTGAAGCAGTTGCCGCAACCGGCAAGCCGGTTGTTTTGGTTTTGCTGTCCGGAAGTGCGCTCGCCGTGCCCTGGGCCAACGAGCACATTCCGGCGATCGTCCACGCGTGGTATCCGGGTGAAGAAGGAGGAACTGCGATTGCCGAGGCGCTCTTCGGCGACTACAACCCGGGCGGACGGCTACCGGTCACGTTTTACAAATCGGTGGACCAGTTGCCTGCGTTTGAAAACTATCAGATGGATGGACGGACGTACCGGTTCTTCAAAGGCGAACCGTTGTATCCGTTCGGGCATGGACTTAGTTATACGCGATTCAAGTATTCCGGGTTGACCGTCTCATCCCCGCGCGTAGGGCCGGCGGAGAAGGTGGTCGTAAGTGCGGCGGTTGAGAACTCCGGCAGCAGGGCAGGCGACGAGGTGGTCCAGCTTTACGTAACGGACGTAGAGGCGTCTGTTCGCGTTCCGATTCGATCTCTCGCGGGAGTTGAGCGAGTACATCTGAAGCCGGGAGAGCGTCGCGTCGTCAGGTTCACCATCGAACCGCGTCAACTCGCGGTGATCACGGATGATGGCCGAACAGTAGTCGAGCCTGGCGATTTCAAGATTACCATCGGCGGAAAGCAACCGGGCTTCACCGGCGCCGCCGACTCCGGCACGACGAGTTTCGTCGAAGGCCGCTTCTCGGTGACCGGCGCGGCAACGGAACTGAAGCGTTAATCCAGCGCCGCGCGTTAATACCGACTACCAATCCAAATCACTCTCTCCATCCGTAGATATGGTGAAAGAGCCAAAGAGCACAGGCTCTGGAAGCAGGAGTTCAATATTTTTGGATTAACGGAGAAAGAGAGAAAGCATGAAAAAGTTTTTCGCACTGAGTTTATTGGCGCTTGTGGCGATGGTCTCCAGCAACGCTTATGCGCAGAAGCCAGTCACGGTCGGTGGTGCGCCAATGTTTGCCAACAAGAACATCATCGAGAACGCAGTTAACTCGAAGGATCACACGACGCTCGTCGCCGCAGTCAAAGCCGCCGGTCTCGTCGAGACGCTGCAAGGTGCCGGGCCATTCACCGTCTTCGCACCCGTCAACGCCGCGTTCGACGCGCTGCCGGCGGGAACCGTCGATACACTACTGAAACCCGAAAACAAAGCCACACTGACGTCAGTGTTGACCTACCACGTCGTCGCCGCGCGTCTCAATTCCAAGGGGCTCGAGCGGATGATCAAACAGGGTGGCGGACGCGCGATGTTGAAAACCGTGCAGGGCAGTGAACTGACGGCAACGATGAGTGGTGGTGAGATCAACATCACCGATGCCAAGGGCAATACGGCGCGGATCACGATCACCAACGTCAATCAATCGAATGGCGTCATTCACGTCGTCGACCGCGTGCTGTTACCGCAGTAACGAATCACTCACCCCGGCCGCAATGGAGATAAACAATGGGCGCTTAAGACGTGAGTCTTTCGCGCCCATGCTTTCGAGGACTCGGAAATGAACGAGAAACCCGCTCTGTCCGCACGCGAGTTGAAACACATGACGCGCCGCGAACTGCTCAAGTTGACGCCGGTGCTGGTCGTTGGCGCACTCGCTTTGCCGTCGTTAAGCGAAGGGCTGTTGAAGACCGGACTCGGTTGGACCGATCGCGCCGCTGGTGCCTTTTTCAGGCCCGCACGTTTGGCTCAGACATTCAGCGAACACGAGTTAACCCCGATCGAGCAGTTTCCGATCAACAGCTATTCCGACTACAACCCGGAGAACGATCTCGCGAACTGGAGTTTGATAGTAGAGGGCATGGTCGCACGGCCTGGCGAGTATACGTTGGACCAGATCAAGTCGCTGCCAAAGCAGTCGCAGAACGTCAAACACATCTGCATCGAAGGCTGGGACGTGATCGGGAATTTCGGCGGCGCACGGCTCGGCGATTTTCTGCAAATGGTGGGTGCAGATCCGGCAGCGCGCTTCGTCGAAGTCTCATGCCTCGACGATTATTACTCGTCTTACGACATCGAAAGCTGTCTGCATCCGCAAACACTGCTTTGCTGGGAGATGTACGGCCAGCCTTTAACCGCCGAGCACGGCGCGCCACTGCGTCTGCACATGCCGGTAAAGCTTGGATACAAGTCGGCGAAGTACATCTACTCGATTCGTGTCACCAACGTGCTCGGTAAAGAAAAGGGCTTCTGGGAAGACCAGGGCTATTCGTGGCACGGCGGAATTTGAGAAAGCGAGATTATGGCAACGACTAAATCAGGCTTGACGATACGCACGATTGAAGTGGACCACAATGGCGTGCGTCAAACACTCGCGCAGGAGCATTCGTGGCTGGTGCGTTTCACACACTGGCTGAACGCCATCTCGCTGGTAGTGATGACGATGAGCGGTCTGCAAATCTATATGGCGTTTCCCAGCTTCGGGCCCAAGATTCCACAAGAGAATTTCTTGCAGGTCCCGGAAGCGATGCGACTCGGCGGTTGGTTGGGTGGCGCCTTGCAATGGCATCTGACGTTTGCGTGGATGTTCACGCTGACCGGTGTGGCGTATGTGTTGTATCTGATCGTGAGTGGGCAATGGCGGAAAGTGATTTTGCGACCGCGGGAACTTCGTGGCATATGGCCGATGGTCCGATACTATTTCCTGTTCAAACCGAAGCCGGAGCAAGTTGAACCGTACAACCCGCTCCAGAAACTGGCTTACACCTCGACGATTGTTTTTGGCGTCGTTGCGGTCATCACCGGCGTTCTGCTTTTCCAGCCGGTGCAGTTCGCGTTGCCTGTGAAGATGTTGGGAGGTTTCGGGATGATCCGCGTCTATCATTTTGCAGCGATGGCCGGATTCCTCTCATTCATTCCCGGCCATCTGTTGATGGTGGCCCTGCACGGTTGGTCCAATTTTTACTCGATGCTGATTGGCTGGAAATGCGCGCCTGATTACCTTAGAACTCAAATAAAAAGATAAGTTCCACAAGTGCCTGGTTCCTTCAGCCACGCGACAGGATTTTTATCGCGACATGGCGCGCAAGGGCCATGATCGTCCAGGATGGATTTACTCCAGGCGCCGCGGGAAACAAGCTCGAATCCGCTACGTAAACATTTGTCGTTCCAAACATCCGTCCTGAAGAGTCAGTCACTCCCCGACTGACGTCG
>DASRIM010000126.1:0-11686 GCA_035649995.1 Pyrinomonadaceae bacterium
TGAAAACACTCCTCTCAATCCGTCCGGACAATCAACCACAACCCGGCGCCGATCGCTTCGACATCATCCACACCTTCGACGAAGTCTGAAGCGGGCTCGCAGAAAACAAGGATGACGCGAATTACTTAATGCTGTCGTAGAGCTGGCGCGCCATCTCCGCGTCAATGCCTTTCAGCACTTCGTACTGGGCCATGGCGGCGGGCTTGTCGCTAATCGCATAGTAAGTCAGGCCAAGATTGAAATAGGCCTGGGCCAGCGTTGGTCTGAGTTTGATAACTTCTTTGTACGACTCAATCGCTTCCGAATAGCGTCCGGCGTTGTAGAGCGTGAGTCCGAGATTGAAATGAGCCGAGGCGTTCTTGGGCTCGATTTCAGCGGCTTTCTTGAGTGCGTTGGCGGCCTCATCGTAACGCTTCAAACCGTTGTAAGCGTTGCCGAGGTTCTTGTAAGCATAGGAGCGGACTTCGTTTCGTTCCTGGAAGCCCATCTTGAACGCCTCGCCCGTCTCGCCGAGCAGTTTGATGGCTTGCAGGCTCGCGTCGGCGGCGTCCTGGTAACGGCCGCTGTGGTTGTAGGCAAAGCTGAGATTGTTATAAACGTCCGGGCTGGACGGATCGAACTTCAACGTTTTCTGATAGACGTCGATCGATTCCGGATAGCGGTTCAGACGCGCGAGTGAAAACGCGAGCGGCAGGTATGCGCCGCTGTAGTCCGGTTTGACTTTGAGTGCCTGCTGATAAGCGCTGACCGCCTCGGCGAAGCGGCCCTGATCGACGTAGACGTTGCCCAAGCCTGCATACGCGCGGGCATCGTCGGGAGCGATCTTCGCGGCGAGTTGATACTGCTGTTCGGCTTCGGCGTAGCGTGGCTTCGAGGCGCTTCGCGCAGCGTTGGCGCGCGCGATGAGCGTGTCTTGTTGTCGCACTGGCGGCTTGGCCCCGCGGCTGGACTTAATCTTTCCGCCGCCAAGCGTGCCCTGGCCGCCGCCGGTCAATTGGACCGTGGGGTTCTGGGGTGCGCGAAATATCAAAGCGGCGCCGCCGCTGATGTCTCTCACCAGACTGCCGCCGCCCGTTATGTCCTGGGCCGGCGCGCTAACCCAAAGGCCCAACGTCAAAACACAGCCAAGGCCCATTCCAAACAACCAGACAAGGGGGTTTCTCATACAAATCTCCTCAGCGGCAGATTACAACTCATTCCGGCCGCTTACACAAGATCCGGTCGTGAGTTGTGGCTACTTTTTGCCCCGTCCAACCGTTTAGAACTCGCGGACACCCATCACGAGCGGTCCAGCGAGGTTCAGTGCTTTATTTACGGCGATGGAATCATACTGAATCGTCGAATTACCCCCGCCGTTCGTCGTGAAACTGGGCGCGAGAAAACCGCCGGTGCCGTTCCGGTCGAACTTCGCCACCGTAATCGACCCGTAAATATTGCCGTTGCCGCCGCCATTTCGATTAACACTTCCCTCACCCAGCACCAGGATTAACCCCTCGAAACTCGGATTACCAGACATCTCCAAATTGCCGGTAACGATCAAAAGCCCGGCGCCGCCGCCGAGATTACAATCGCCGTCAACAAACGTGAATGCCGGCGAATCTGAGCTCCCCGCGTTACCGCTAAAGGATTCGAAATATCGTCCCTGACTGAGAGCGTTGGCCTTTTGCGCCTGGAGGAAGGCTCGTGCCTCATTCGCATTCTGCAACCAGCGCGGCAACTTCGACATGCTGATGTTTTCGGAAACCGGATTCGCGACCGTGTTCTTATTGGCCGCTTCTGCCTGAACGGCCGCATCGGCGGCGGTGGTGGAACCAAACGCCGGCAGAACGTTCTCGCTGTCGCCATGATCGTGGCCTGAGTATTCCTTGGCGGCGCTTTGACCGGTCGAGAAAGTCATCGGCGTGCCGTCATCCGATGATCGCATCATGATGGTCGCGACGGGATCGTAATCCAGGCTGGTCCGACTGACTATCAGCTCGAGTTTCTTGAGCGCGCCCTTTGGACCATAACCCGTCACCCGCAAACGCAAGCGCGAGGGCTCGCCGCTCGGCGTTTCGTCAGGGTCGCTCAACGCAACACTGAAAGCCATTCCATTTTGCGGCGCATAACTCGACGTCAAACTCACGCGATCGGGGGTCGTCGAACCTGCCGGCGTGTAGTCGTAATTCAGCCAGCCGGACAGCCGGGGACTCGTGCTGCTGTCCGAAGGAAGGTTCGACGTGCTTAAAGTGATTGCCTTACGAAAATTGATCCGCGAGCCACTCGGCATTGACGCGTTTGCACTGACGTTGCCTCGCAGGACGTCGAGCGTTGCCTGGAGACCACCCTCGGCGGCGTAGTAAGCCTGCAACTCCGCGGTTGAGTCGATAGCCGTTCTCTCGGTTAACGTCGTCACGAGCAGCAGTGTGCTGCCCGCGGCAAGCAACAAAGTCGACAGCATTAGAAGGGTTAACAAAGCAGCGCCACGTTCACGATGGTTCTTGGTCATTGTCTTTCTCTCAGTAGGCCGTGAGATTCGAGTTCCGCAAAGCGACGTCAGAAACGAGCAACACGCTCTTGGCCGGTTGATAACCCGCCGAACCCGGCGCTCCCACCTGTTCCAGTTGCACACAAACCGCGATGACAACGTACTTTGCCGCACTCGGCGTTACTTCCGACGCCGACGCGCCCGTGATGTCGCAGCCTGACGTGCCGTAGGAGACCTTTTGCGCGTAGTAATGCATGTGAAGACTGTCTAACCGGTTCGATAACACGGTGACCGCACCACCGGATTGAGAGTACTGGTCGTGTCGCGCCAGCAGGTTCGTGTTCGACGCTTTGTAAATGTAGTACTTCACATCTTCTCCGGCGTCTTCGCCGTTGACGCCGATCCCGTTTCGCGCCCCGGCGCTCGCCGTGTCCTCGAATCTGTTCCCATTCGAGCGAATGCGAATCGTGCTGTTGCCGTTTGCGTCCGTTCCGGTGTCGCCGTCGACGATGCCGTTACCGGTCAGGTTGAAACCGGCGTTGGAGATCTCGCGCGACATGATGTTGAGCGCGCGTTGCGCATCGGCGAGAGCATCGCCGTTGGCATTTGTGCGAGTGCGGATGTTGAGCGCCTGGGCCAGGAGCATGCTGGCGACACCCATGACGGTGATCGTCAAAGACATTGCCATGAGGAGTTCGATCAGCGAAAAGCCGGCGTCTGATTTGGTGGGTCGCAACATTGGTTGTTCCTCAAAGTGAACGATTCGATCCTAGTTTCTGGGCACTGCGTCTCGTGACAAGAGTGACCGAACCAAAGATCGTGTTGACGGTCGGACTGGTGGCTGCCTGCGGAGTGACTTTTACCGTGATCGTCTTGCTGGTCCCACCGGCCGCATTGGCGATGATCGTCACCACTGTGTACTGGCGGCCCAGGCGTGTCACGGTGGTCGAAGTTCCTTCAGAGGCGGTGGCGTTTAGCGAAGAGTCGGTGAAGGCCACGCTCTTGAGTTGTTCCATGGTTTGTTGGGCGACGGCCGTCGCCATTTCGCGATCGGCGGCGTTGGCGGTGTTGCTGGCCGCGTAGGCAAACAATCCCGCCACACCGAGACCGACGATCGCCAGCAACACCATGGCGATCGACGTTTCGAGCAAGGTGAATCCGGCCTGTGAAGTATGTTTCTTGTCGTGCATCTGGCTCTCCTTATTGAACGGTGACTGTCACAGTCCGGGAACCACAGCTCGAGTTAAACGTTACGCTGCCGCTCTGTTTCTTGACGGTGACAGTGAAGACAGCGGGCGTCGCGCCGTTCACGGTCTTCGAGGACGGCGAGACTTGTATCTGACCGCTGTTACTCGAATTCGCCGTGATCGTTGTCGAACCACTGGAGTTCGAAACGACGACCGAGATCGTGCCTGAGCCATTCTGGACCACCGTCAGCGGACTCGGTGTCGCGCTGAGCGAACACGGTGCTGGTGACGGCGCCGGCGTCGGAGTGGGTGTTGGAGTTGGGGTTGGTGTTGGTGTTGGAGTCGCCGTTGGTATCGGCGTCGGTGTGGGTTCCGGCGTTCCCTCCGGCGTGGGTGTGGGGGCGGGAGTGGGTGTCTGGGAGGGTGTCGGCGTCGGGCTTGCTGTTGGCGACGGACTCGGCGTCGGTGTTGCCGTTTCTGATGGAGTGCCCGCCGGATCAGCGGCTACGTCTCCTGAGACGTTCGCGTTGTATGGCGCACTGGGAACGGAAGCGTCGTGAAATATTTCCGAGTCAATCGTTACGTCGCCGGCGCCCGTAATGTTTACGTTGGCGGTGCCGGTCTCATTGCCGAAGCCGACTGATATTTCCGACGGAATGCGGCCACGCCAGTCAAAACTGATGGTTTGCAGCGAGGTGATGAAAGTTACGTTGTCTTCGAGTGAGAACGTCTGCGTGGACGGCGAGCCGCCACCCTCGAAATCCATCGTGACGCTGTAAGTTGAGGGCGTCAGCATCTGCACGCTTGCCTGATCGTGGCGGCGAACGGCGTCGGCACGCGTACGCTCAACGTAAGCGGCAAACTGGCGGCTGGAATTCGAGAGCCGCAGGGCTCCGCGAGCTCTGGTGATGCCTAAGACAGCGAGGGATGAGACGACTGAGATCACCGCTACGGTGATCACGAGTTGCATCAGTGTGAAGCCGGACTGGCGTTTTGATACACACTGGGTGGTTGGCGATTCTAGTTGGCGCACGTAACTATTAATCTCCAAGTTTTAAGATTTAATTGTGGGGCAGGAGTTATTGAAGGGCTTGAGGATTTGGCAAGTCACCTTTGTGCAAAATGACAGCACTCGGGCAATTTGCTTCAATCAGAATGACTGGCAAAGCTGAGAGGCTACTGCTTTATCAATGTCTCTCAAACGTTCTTCAAGAACACCTACAGTGTATTTTTATTCGGCGTTTGGGCCTTTCTCTTGTATTGCGCGGACAGGCTATTGAAACCTGAGAGGGCCTGGTCCACTTAGACCAACCTCATTCAGTTGCACGAAGCGTTCCACAGTTATCTTTGGTGGTCCAACTATCGCAAGTCGTCGACCTGGAGGCCGATGGGATCGGCGCCGGTGGCTTTCAGGCCATCCATCAGGCGGGCGACTTCGCCGTAGGGAAGACCGCGTGGGGCTTTGATGAAGACCGTCTTTTCGATACGCACACTATCCGGCAGATCGATGCGCGTCGCCATGTCGGAACGGTAGGCGCGGTTCCGCGTCCGCTCCGCGAAGACCGAGACCAGCATGGATTGGAGCTTTGATTGATCGTCGAGCGTGCCGACGTCGTCCGAGAGTTGGTTCAGTTTCAGCGTCCGGTCCGGCTGGACGGCGACGACCAAAGTGAGCGGATTGGGATTGATGCGCAGATTGTTATCGGGCGGGCTCGGCACTTTCGCAAGGAAGCGAGCCGGCTTCAGCGGCGCTGCGACCATGAAGATGATCAGCAGCACCAGGAGAACGTCTATCAGTGGAGTGACATTGATGTCCGGCTTCGTGGCTACAATCTGTTTCATCCGTGGTTCCTCCCGGCTATCGACACAGGCTGGCAACACGGATTTAGACACACGTTTCGGCAAAAGGTTCCGCGATTTAACGCAGGTTGCTCCTGGGAAACATCACCCGGTCGGGCTCCTGATTCAATCGCGCCAGCAGGCTCCTGATCAGCCTCGACTTGACGCGACCCGCCTCTTTCGGATGAACCAGGTACCGAACAATCGCTTCCAACCAACTGTTCTGGTCGACGCGAAACATGACGACCGGCCGCTCCTGCACCTCGAGTTGGTTCACGGGCGTTTGGGCCAACAACTCCCGAAACACGCGCACCTGCTTCATCATCTCTTCGCCGACTTCCTGCTCCGCGACTTCCTGCATCGTCGCCGCCACGTACTCGAGATCGCTATCGTAAGCGATGTTGAACCTGATCTCGTTCCAGATGTAAGGAAACAGCGGCCATGTGTAGTTGTAAACCGGCGTGTTCAAAACGTTGGAATTCGGAAACTTGATGACGCGCCCGCTCGGATGCTCGGTCGACAGATAGTCACCGCCGAACTCCCACAAGGTCGTATCGAGATAACCGACGTCAATCACGTCTCCCGTCGCCGTGCCGATGCGTATTCGATCGCCGACACGATACGGCTCACGCACGAGGATGTAGACCCAACCGATAAAACTCGTGATTGGGGTCTGCAATGCAAAACCGAGCACCAACGAGATCAGACCGAAGGAGACGACGGCCGTGTACCAGTTTTGAAAAAGGATCGTTAAGACGAAGAACGCAATTACCAGCCAAACGACTAACCGCGCGACGCGATTCAGGTTGTATTTGTGAACGGCGTTCGCGACGCGCCCGATGAAGAACACCTCGATAAGCCGCAGCACCATCAGGCAGCCCACTGCCACCGCCACCGAGATAATTAGCTTCTTGGTCAGCGGGTACTGCGTGTAAACAGCAGGAAACTTAAGATCGATAACCTGATGGACGACCCCAAGTCCGATCAACGCCAGCACGTGCGTTCCGATCACCAGCTTGTCGCGGATCCGCGTCGCGGGCCCCGGCTCTGGCTGTTTCGGAGTCGCCTGCTTCAGGGCACGCTGTACGTCAGCGTCCTGTTTGATCTCCTCGACTTTGCTTTTGATCTCGTTGCTCATCGGCTCACGTCTTTGAGTCCATCGATCACGACACGCGCGACAGTCGGAATGATCTCTCGCTCATTCGCGTGGTCGGTCGTAAACGTCGCCAGCACGAACTTTGCGCCGTCCGGCGATTCTATGTACGCGACGTCGTGACGCGTGGTGCTCGTCCAACCAGCCTTGGACCACAGACGAAAACCTTCGCGGCCTTTCAACGCCCTGCCGGTGAAACCAGTCCCCTGCTCGTCGGTATCGTTGGTCTTGACGGTGTAGTCGCGCTTCAAGAGTTCCATCATCTGCGCGGTCCGCGAGGGGTTCGCAACCTTGCCGGTAACGATCTCCATCATCAAGCGCGCGGTCGCGTCTGTCGTCAGCTTGTTGCGGTTCTCGCCGTTTGGCCCGCGCGACACTCGCTCGCGGCCGTACGCGTCCTCGCAAAAAGTCTTCTGATTGATGTTGATGTTGGTGTAACCAAGCTCGGCGAAGTAACGATTGACCGCATTTCGCTTGTACTGCCACTCTTCCATCTCCTTCGGCGGCAGCTCATAACCGGAAGTCGTGTGCGTGATCACGTCGACGACGTACTGCGTCGCCTCGTTCGACGAATCGACGATCATGTCGCGCAACGCGCGCGTCAACTCCGGTGTCAGCTCGATCTTCTTGTCTTCTAGCCAGCGATGAGCAGCGACGAGATAAAAGAGTTTGGAAACACTCGCGGGATAGATGCGTTCGTTTCCGCGAAAGCTGGCGGTAACAGGGCGCGCCGGGTTGCGCATGTCGATCAGCGTGATCGAGAGTTGTTTCTCTTCGAGCTTCTGAGCGGCAAAACGATCGAGCGTTGTCTTCGCGGCCCGGTTGACGAGCTCCTGCAAAGAAGCTTGCTGAGCAACGGCGCTGGAGATGGAAAACAGGATCAGAGCGCAAGCGGTCAGGAAGGATCGGATGTGCATGCGGAGCAAATTAACATGGATCTGACGGATGCGCGCAAGATGTGTTATAACCGCGCGCGTGCAGAACAAACCTGACGAAGGTCTGGTCCGCGGCATCAGGCGTTGGGACCTGGTCGCAATTGTAATCAACGGCATCATCGGAGCGGGAATCTTCGGGCTTCCTTCCAGAGTTTATTCTTTAATCGGAACTTACAGCCTCATCGCGTTCGTCGCCTGCGCGCTCGTCGTCGCGCTCATCATTCTATGCTTCGCCGAAGTCAGCAGCCGTTTCTCAGAGACTGGTGGACCATATCTCTACGCGCGTGAAGCGTATCAACCGGCGGTTGCTTTCGAGATCGGCTGGTTGTTCTGGCTCGCGCGCGCGACTGCGTTCGCCGCCAATTGCAACCTGCTCATCAACTACCTGAGTTTCTTTTGGGAACCCGCGACGACGACCATCTGGCGCGCTTCGATCATCGTTTTCATCGTCGCTGCCCTGGCAGTCATCAACGTCCTCGGAATCAGACAGGCCGCGATCGTCAGCAACTTCTTCACCGTCGGCAAACTGGTCGCGCTGATCATCTTCATCGCCGCCGGGCTCTTTTTCCTAAACCCGCAGGCATTCGAATTCGGTCCAGCGCCTCCGCCCGGTTCGTTCTCACAGTCAGTCTTGCTGCTGGTCTATGCGTTTACGGGATTCGAGATGGCGACGGTCCCCGCCGGTGAAGTGCGCGATCCGCAACGAAACTTGCCGCGCGCGCTGATCATCGCAATCTTCGTCGTGGCGTTCATCTACATTCTGGTCCAGGTTGTGTGCGTGGGCACTCTGCCGGGCCTGGCCCAATCGCAGAAACCCCTGGCTGACGCCGGCATGCACTTTCTGGGAACAGCGGGCGGCGCAATTATCTCCGCCGGCGCAGTGATTTCGATCACCGGCAACCTGAACATCCTTCTGTTGTCAGCTTCGCGTCTGCCGTTCGCGATGGCAGAACAACACCAGTTGCCGCAACTGATCGGCAGCGTTCACAAACGGTTCTTCACGCCGCACGTCGCGATCGGGATCACGGCGGCGCTGTTGCTGTTTCTGACGTTGAAAAGCTCGTTTGTGCAGTTGTTGACGATCAGCACGCTGGCGCGGCTCGTCACTTACGGCGCCACTTGTCTCGCACTGCCGTTGTTTCGCAACCGCAGGGAAATACCGGCGCCGGTGTTTCGACTGCCGGGCGGAACGGTGATCGCCATCCTCTCGCTGCTATTGATTGTTTGGCTGCTCGCGCACAGCACTCTCCAGGAGGCACAGGCTACAGCCATCGCCGCGGGCGTGGGACTGTTGATCTATTTCGCGTACTGGTCCTACTCGCGCTCTTCGTAGACCACTTTGCCGTCGACCATCGTCAGTACGACTTTCACGTTCTCGATCTCCTTCGGATCGATCTTGAAAATGTCGCGCGAGAGGATCACGAGGTCGGCGAGTTTGCCGGGAGTTAGTGTGCCTTTCACGTTCTCCTGAAATTCAGCGTAGGCAGAACCGTAGGTGTAGGCGCGCACGGTTTCTTCGACGGAGATTTTCTGTTCCGGCACCCAGCCTTTCGAGTTCTTGCCGTCGAGCGTGCGGCGCGTGACGGCGCCGTAAATCGTCAACATCGGATTGAGCGGAGCGACGGTCCAGTCAGTTCCGAAGGCGAGCGTTGCGCCTGAGTCAAGCAAGGAACGAAACGGATAGGTCGTCTTCGCGCGGTCTTTGCCGATCCGTTTTTCGGCCCAGCGCCCGTCGTCGATCGCGTGATACGGCTGCATCGACGCGATCACCTTGTCGCGTCCGAAGCGCGCGATGTCCTGTGCGCGAAGGTGCTGAGCGTGCTCGATGCGGAAGCGCCGGTCGCGCTGGCCGTTCTCGCGCGCGACCTGTTCGTAGATACTGAGGATCAAATCGTTCGCGCGGTCGCCGATGGCGTGAATCAGGATCTGCAAACCCGCGCGGTCAGCCTCGACGACGCGTTTGATCATCGCGCCGTCGGGATACATCTCGTCGCCGGCGATTCCGCTCGTTCCGGGATCGTCTTTGTATGGCTCGTAAAAGAGCGCAGTCGTCGATCCCAAACTGCCGTCGGCAAAACCCTTCAGTCCGCCGACGCGCAACATCTCGCTGCCGAAGTGCGCGCGCACTCCGGTTCGCGCCAATCGTTCCCACGCGGGCAGCGGCGCGACGGCGTAAACGCGCGTCTTCAGCTCACCGCGGTCCAACAGCGCTTGATAGACGCCGACGTCCGTTCCGGCCGACATGTCCTGAATGCTGGTGACGCCGAGTTTCGCGGCGTGGTTCGTTGCCGCGCGCGCGGCGGCGAGTTTCTCGTCAAAACTCGCGGGCGGGACCACCTTGAAAACAAAACTCATCGCGGCGTCTTTCAGGATCCCGGTCGGTTCGCCGTTCTTGTCGCGCACGATCACGCCGCCGGGCGGATCGATCGTCTGGCGCGTCACGCCGGCGAGTCGCAAGGCGGCGGTGTTCGCAAGCGCCATGTGACTGTCGAGTCGATTGACGAAGACGGGCGTGTCGGGAGTGAAACTGTCGATCAGTTCTTTCGTCGGCAACTTTGCGTCAGGCCAGCGTTCGTGGTCCCAGTCGCCGCCTGTGACCCAGCGGCCTTTCGGCAGCTTCGCGGCAAACGCGCGGATGCGAGACGCAAACTCCTGCGGGTTCGCCGCGTCGCGCAGGTCGACGCTGGCGAGTTGGAAGCCGCCGGTCAGAAAGTGCGTGTGCGCGTCGTTGAATCCGGGGAGCACGAGCTGCTTCTTCGCGTCGATCGTGCGTGTGCCGGAGCCGGCAAGCTTCTTGATGTCTTTACTCGATCCGACTGCGACGATGCGATTGCCGTAGATGGCGACGGCTTCGGCGGTTGGATGGGCAGGATCCATTGTGTGCACGATCGCGTTCACGATGATCGTGTCGGCGACGAGTGCGGCCGTTTCAGCTTGAACGGGAAGATTCATCAGCGTCAAAGTCAAAACACAAAAGAGGGTGAATATTCGAGTCATGACTATAGTCTATCACCGCCGGTGCGGTACACTGTGGGCAAAATCTCGAGCGTGGATAAGCTAATCGAAAACCTGGGAACGATCGTAGGGCGCGAAAACGTTCTCTCCAAACCTGACGAGCTGTTGGTCTACGAATGCGACGGACTGCCGCATCACAAGCATCGTCCTCGTGCAGTCGTGTTTCCATCATCAACTGAAGAGGTGGCCGCGGTGATGCGTGAGCTCGCGCGCGCGAAAGTTCCGTTCACGCCGCGCGGCGCCGGCACCGGACTCTCAGGCGGCGCTCTCGCGCTGGATTCGGGCGTGGTGATCGAGATGGCGCGCATGCGCAAGATTCTGCGTATCGATCCGGAGAACCGACTAGCAGTTGTGCAGCCGGGCGTCGTCAATCTCGACGTGTCGCGCGCGGCCGCGGCGTATGGGTTGTATTACGTTCCCGATCCGTCGAGCCAACCTACGTGCACCATTGGCGGAAACATTGCCGAAAGTGCGGGCGGCATTCACTGTTTGAAGTATGGGACGACGACGGACCACGTCCTCGGGTGTCGCGTTGTGCTTGCGGGCGGAGAGGTAGTCGATCTGGGCGGCGCGGGAGTGGAACCGCAGGGTTACGATCTTCTCGGAACGTTTGTCGGATCTGAAGGGACGTTCGGCATCGCAACCGAAGCGACGTTGAGGTTGTCGCAGACGCCGCCGGCGGTGCGCACGCTGCTCGGCGAGTTTGGTGAAGTTAACGATGCGAGTCATGCGGTGTCGGCGATCATCGCTGCGGGCGTGATGCCGGCGGCGCTCGAAATGATGGACGGTGAGATCATTCGCGCGGTCGAGGCGAGCATCTTTGCGGCAGGGTTGCCGCCGGACGCCGGCGCGGCGTTGCTGATCGAATTGGACGGGATCGAGGCCGGCATCGACGTCGAAGCGGAGCACGTGCGAGCGATCTGCATGGAGTATGGCGCGCGCAGTTGCCGCAACGCGCGCGACGAAGCTGAACGTAAGCAACTGTGGGCTGCGCGCAAAGGAGCGTTCGGCGCGATTGGACGCATCTCGCCGGATTCGATGATCCAGGATGCGGTCGTTCCGCGCTCGCGTCTGCCTGAAGTGCTCGGGG
>DASRIM010000127.1:0-7616 GCA_035649995.1 Pyrinomonadaceae bacterium
CTGCAACATGGATGTGAGCTGCGTCGCGAGCAGCGAGTGGCCGCCGAGTTCGAAGAAGTTGTCGTGAATGCTGACTTCGACCAGGTGGAGCGTCTGCGCCCAGATTCCCGCGATGATCTCCTCGATCGGCGTTTGCGGAGCGACGAATTCCGTCTCGAGCTTTCGCTGCTCGGGTGCTTGCAGCGGCCGAATGCGCGGCACTTCGCTGATTGAAATCTGTTGCCGTATCGCGTCCAGGTGCGTATGGGGATCTTCAGCGAAACGCGTCAACAGATGCGCCATGTGCGCCAGCATGTGACGGCTGCTTTCAGCGTCGACTCGCCTGCTGTCGGAAATGAGTTGGAGGTTCAGTTCCCTTCCCAGCGTCGCCAGGATCGTGACGCCAAACTTCGTCTGCGCGCCCTTGGTCCTGAAGTCGGCGATCTCCATCGTGAGGTCGCGATCCTCGATCGTTTCGACCGGGAAGTTCTGAAAGACCAGCAGGCTTTCGTAGAGCGGCGCGCCCGGAACCTCGCTCCATTGGTGTACCTGTCCGATCGGACTGTGTTCGTACTGGCGCAGCGCAAAGTTCTGCGCCTGGATCTGCTCCAGCCACGGCCACACGGGATGCTCCGGAGCTATCTTGACGCGCACCGGAAGCGTGTTGATGAACATTCCGAGCGTCGATTCGATCCCGATCAACTCAGGCGGACGGCCGGAAACAGTCGCGCCGAAAACGACGTCGTCGTCGCCGCTGTAACGGCTCAACAACAACGACCACGCACCCTGGACCACCGTGTTCATCGTCAGGTGATGTTGCCGGCACAGCGACTGAAGCGACGCGACCGTTTCAGCGCCGATGGAGACAGTCTGCCGCGCATAATGGTCCAACTGGCCGTCGGTCGCCGGCTTGTCGAGCATCACGCCGAGCGCCGTCGGCCTGGTAAACCCTTTCAACGTCTCGCGCCAAAACGCTTCGGCGTCGGCGAGGTTTTGCTGGCCCAGCCACGCGATGAAGTCGCGGTACGGCCGCGGGCGCGAAAGCTCCAGCTCGCGTCCCTGCTTCTCGGCGTTATAAAACTCCAATAGTTCCTTGAAGACGATCGGCCGGCACCAGCCGTCCATCAGTATGTGGTGATAAGTCCAAACGAGTTGTCGTTGATCTTCGCCGGTGTGAAACAGCGCCAGGCGCATCAGCGGCGCCTGCGAGACTTCGAATCCGCGCAGCCGATCCGCGCGGCAGAAAGTCGTGAGCCGTTCTTCTTGTTCGTCCGGCGCCAGTGCGCGCCAGTCTTCCTGGTAAAAAGGCGTCTCGACACTCTTCAACACGACTTGCAGCGGCTCGTTCACGCTCTTCCAGACAAACGCGGTACGCAGAATCGCGTGACGTTCGATCATCCTGGTCCATGCTCGTTTGAACGCCTCGACGTCGAGTCGACCGTGCAAAGCGCAGCTCGTCTGCTCGATGTGAATGCCCGAAGCGGGCGCAAGCAGGCATTCAAAGAGCATGCCCTGCTGAGGAGCAGACAACGGATAGATGGCTTCGTAACTCTTCCCGGCCATAATTAACGACCTCGTACGTCTTCTTTTCTGTTTTTTGGCTCTAACTGATGTCCAGTTCGGCGAGAATCTGGTCCAGATCGTCGCGGCTCAGATCGAGATCGGGCGTTCCGGGAACGCGTACCGTTTCACTCTCATTTGCGCTCGCGATCAACGTCTGTAGCGCGTCGAGATAACCCTGGGCCAGGTGACGTATCGTGGACTCGCGATGCATCTGTTCGCTGTAGGTCCAACCGACATGGAGCTCTTTGCCGACGACGCTGCCGTTTACTTCCAGCAGATGCCGCCTTGTTTGCTTGAGGCTGCGGCTCGAACCATGCGACTCCGGCGCCAGTTTGAAATACGACGACTCCGTGAAGCTCTGATCGAACTGGCCCAGGTAATTGAAGATGACCTCCGCCTGCGGCAACTCCCGCAAATCGTGATTGTTACTGACGTAACGCAACAGCCCGTACGCCAATCCGTGGTTCGGGATGGATCGCAACTGCGTCTTGACCGCCTTTAGCGCGGCGCGAGGCTCGGCCGCTCCGCCGAAGTCCAACAGCACCGGATAGATGCTCGTGAACCAACCGACTGTGCGCGACAAGTCGACGTCGGCGAAGATCTCCTCGCGGCCATGACTCTCGAGATCGACGAGCAGCCGTTGCCGCCCGGTCCAGCGCTCGAACGTCAACGCCAACGCCGTCAACAGCACTTCGTCGATGCGCGTGTTGAAGGCCGTGGGGATCGTTTGCAACAGCGCCTGCGTATCTTGGGTGTTGAGCACGACGCTGAACGTCTTTGCCGATCCGATAGTGTTCGACGCGCCGGGGTAATCGACCGGAATCGGGTAAGAACGCCGGCGTGCGGGTGTGGTCCAGTAGTGAAGCTCGCGCGTCACTTCCTCGCTTTGCGCATGCGCGACGAGTCGTTCGGCCCATGACTTGAACGACGTCGTCTTGGGCGTCAGCGCGATCTCCCGTTTGCCAGTGAGGTGATCGTAGACGCTCTGGAAGTCCTCGAGGAGTATTCGCCACGACACGCCGTCGATCACGAGGTGATGAGCGACGATCAGCAGGCGGGCTGCGTTCTCTTCGCCGCGATCGAAGTACGCGAACCGGATCATTGGTCCCTCAGACAGGTTGAGACGAGCCTGAACCTGCGCTGACGCGTTCTGTATTGCCGAACGATGCAGCGGCGCAGGCAATGCCGATAGGTCGATCACCGAGAACGCGCGACGCTCCGGGTCGCCGCTGACGAATTGCCGCCAGCCAGTGTCGTGTTTGGTCAAACGCGTGCGAAAACCGTCGTGATGCAAAAGCAGTTGATCGACCACGCGCTCGAGCAGCGCCGGATTCATCGGCTGCCGCAGCTCCAGCAACACGGCCTGGTTGTAGTGGTGCGGTTCGACCATCTCTTGATCGATAAACCAGTGCTGCGCCGGCGTCAGCGGCACGTCGCCCGTTACCAACTCCTGTTCAGCTTCGATCGCCTGGGCCATCGTGGGAAGTTGGGCCAACTCGGCGATCGTTTGATGCTGGAAGACCTGGCGCAGCGTCAACGTCAAACCCGCCTGGCGCGCGCGAGAGATGATCTGAATCATCAGGATCGAGTCGCCGCCGAGCTCGAAGAAGTTGTCGTGAATCCCGACTTTGTCCAACCCAAGCACCTGCTGCCAGATACGCGCCAGTTCCTGCTCGACGGCGCTCGAAGGCGGCGCGAACTCGTGGTCCAAATCAGGCCGCGCGCCGTCCGGAGCCGGCAGCGCCTTGCGATCGATCTTCCCGTTCGACGTGAGCGGAAACTCCTCGAGCACGACAAACGATCGCGGGATCATGTAATCCGGCACGCGCTGTTTGAGCAGGTTTCGCAATTCGCTCGTCGACGGCACGGTCGCGGACGGCTCGAACGTGAGATAGAGCACGAGATGTTTGTCGCCGGGCGTGTCCTGGCGCGCGAGCGCCAGACTCTCGCGTACGCCGGGCAGTGTGTTTGCAGCCGCTTCGATTTCGCCCAGTTCGATCCGGAAACCACGGATCTTCAACTGATGATCGCGGCGGCCGATAAATTCGATGTCGCCGGTGGGTAGATGGCGAACGAGATCGCCTGATCTGTAGAGACGGCTGCCGGGTTCGAATGAGAATGGATCCGGTATGAAGACTTCGGCAGTGCGAACCGGATCGTGCAGATAGCCGCGGCCGACGCCCGCGCCGCCGATGTAGAGCTCGCCGCTGACGCCGATTGGCACTTGCGAGAGACGCGTGTCCAGAACGTAGAGCTGCATGTTTTGCACGGCGTGGCCGATGGGCATCCGCACGAGATCATCCGCGGGCGGCGAGTTGATTTCGCAGTGCGTCACGTCGTCAGAACACTCGGTTGGGCCATACGCGTTCATCATCGGAATGTGCGCGTACAGGCTCAGCCACTCGCGGCATAGCTCGGGCGGTAACGCCTCCCCGGTGATGACGAGCCAGCGCAGTTTTGACAGCTCCGGGTGCGGCTCGTGCGCGGAATCGAGCGCCGCGCGCAGTAACGAAGGCACTGTCTCGAGAATCGTGATTCCGTGTGCTTCCGTTTCAGCCAACAGGCGCGGTGCGTCGTGCGTGACTTCGTCGTCGAAGATGTGGACGCAGCCACCGGCAATCAACGGAGCGATGAATTGCCAGATGGAAATGTCAAAACACTGCGAAGCGGTCTGCGCCACGCGATCCGCGCCCGTGAGTTGCAGCTCGGAGATCTTCGCGAAGAGATGGTTCACCATTCCGCGATTTTCGATCATCGCTCCCTTGGGAATGCCGGTCGAGCCGGAGGTGTAAATAACGTACGCGAGATCTCGAGCAGTGGAGCGCGTGGGCAGATTCTGCGTTGGCCCGACGTTCGCCAGCAGTTCTTCAAAAGTGATCAGCCGTGCGGCTGATTGGGTATTCGAGAACACCGGAACGTATTCGTTGTCCGCCAGCAGCACGCGGCACCCGCTTTGGTCCAGCTCCACTCGCAGACGATCCACCGGATGAAACGGATCGAGCGGCAAGTAAACGCCGCCGGCTTTCGCGATGGCGAGAATCGCCGTCAGCAGGTTCAGACCACGATCGCAAAGCACGCCGACGATCACGTCGCGGCCCACGCCGCTGTCGACCAACACGCGCGCCCATCGATTCGCGCGTTCGTTCAGTTCAGCGTACGTCAACTCCGTCTCATGAAAGACCGCGGCGACGGCTTCCGGAGTACGCTCGACCTGCATCTCGAACAATCGACTCGGACACAATTCTTCGGGCAGCAGCGTGCCGGTCTGGTTGAGGTCCAGCAGGAACTGTGTTTCACGCGCATTCAAAACACGAATCTCCGCGATCCGTTGATTCGGGTCGGCAACGACGTTCTCGAGTAACACCGCGAAGTTGTCCATCATTCGCGCGATCGTGTCGCGAGTAAACAGGTCTTCGTTGTACTCGATCGTCGCGGTCATGCCGTTCGTCGTTTCGATCACGACCATTTCCAGATCAAACTTCGCGGTCCGATTCTCGACGACGAGCGGCCTCAACGTGAGTCCCGATGTTTTCAACTCGCGCGGCGGCATGTTCTGTAGCGTGAACATCACCTGGAACAGCGGCGAGTAACTGAGATCTCTGGCGGGCTGCAATTCGTCCACGAGCTTTTCGAAGCTGATGTCCTGGAACGCGTACGCGCCAAGACTCACTTCGCGCACTCGGGCCAGCAGTTCGACGAACGCGGGATTGCCCGAGAGATCCGTACGCAGCACCAGCGTGTTCGCGATGTATCCGATCAGCGCTTCGACGTCGCGGTTACCGCGGTTCGCGATCGGCGAGCCGATGCAGATGTCTTCCTGGTGCGAATAGCGATACAGCAGCGTCTTGAACGCAGCGAGCAACGCCATGAACAGCGTGACTTGCTCTCGCCGGCAAAGCACCTTCACGCCGTCCGTCAACGAGCGCGAGAACGAGAGCGAATGCCGCGCGCCGCGGAAGGTTTGAATCGCGGGACGCGGATGGTCCGTAGGCAACTCGAGCAGCGGGTTGCTGTCGGCGAGTTGTTGCTTCCAGTAGGCAAGTTGTGTCTCCAACACTTCGCCCTGGAGCCACTGTCGCTGCCAATTCGCGTAGTCAGCGTACTGAATCGCCAGCGGCGGCAACGGCGATGGCCGGCCGTTCGCGAACGCTTCGTACAGCGTGCTCAACTCGCCGATCAGCACCGCGGTGGACCAACCGTCGGAAACGATGTGATGCATCGTCAGCAGCACGATGTGCTCCTGCTCGTCGAGCCGGAACAGCGTGGTTCGCAGGATCGGGCCGCACGCGAGATCGAACGGCCGGCGGGCATCGGTCTTTGCGAGTTGCAGTGCGGCCGCTTCGCGTTCATCAGCGTTGATCTCCGACAGGTCGACGACGCGCAGGATGCCCGATAGCTGCGGAGCGATCACCTGAAATGCTTCGCCGTCAATCATCGGGAAACTGGTCCGCAACGACTCATGACGCGCGACGATCTCGTCGATGCTGCGGCTGAGCGCAGCGACGTTCATGTCGCCCCTGATTCGCACTCCGGTCGGAATGTTGTAGACGGGATTGCCAGGCTCGAGTTGGTCCAGGAACCAGAGACGCTGCTGCGCGAAAGACAACGGCAGCGGCGCTTTGCGCGACACTCGCTCGATCGGTGGGACGCGCAGTCCCTTCCCTTCCCTGATCGCCGCTTCGATGTGCCGCGCCAGCCCGGCGACGTTCGGCGTCTCGAACAAAAGCCGCAGCGGCAGCTCGACTTTGAAAGCGTCCTGAAGCCGGCCCATAACCTGCGTCGCCAGCAACGAATGACCGCCGAGCTCGAAGAAACTGTCGTCAGCTCCGATGCGCTCGACGCCGAGTACTTCGAGCATCGTCTCTGCTACGACTTCTTCAATCGGCGTCCTGGCGTTCGTAAGCGTGACCGGCCGCGCTGACTCGCCGGCGCGTTCGAGTGTTGCGAGTTTTTTGCGATCGAGTTTTCCGTTTGCCGTGAGCGGAAGGTGTGAAACCTTGACGATGTTCGCGGGGACCATGTACTGCGGCAACTGGCCCGCAGAGTGGCGGCGCAAATCGACGGCGGTAACGTCATCGTCGTCGCAAACGACGTAAGCGATCAGCCTTCGATCGCCGGAGGCGCGATCGTCGAGCAGCACCGCGGCTTCGCGCACTGCCGGATGGCGCCGCAGGACCATCTCGATCTCGCCGAGCTCGATGCGGAAACCCCGGATTTTTACCTGCTGGTCCACTCGGCCCAGGTACTCGATTTCGGAATTAAGCAGACGCCTGGCTTTGTCGCCGCTGCGATACAGACGCGCGCCGGGTTGCTTGCTGTATGGATGCGGCAGAAAGCGCGACGCAGTCAGGTCAGGATGGTTCAGGTATCCGCGCGACAAACCTCGACCGCCGACGTAGAGCTCGCCGGCGACGCCGATCGGCGCGGGTTTCATCTCTTCGTCGAGCACGTAAAGCTCGAGATCCGGCAACGCACGGCCAACCGGGCTTCCTCCGGTGGCCGCGTCCGCGATGCTCAACTCGCGGTAAGTCACATGCACCGTCGTCTCAGTGATGCCGTACATGTTGACCATGCGTGGTCCACTGCCGTTGTGCCACTCGTACCATTCCTTCAATCGTTCCACTGCGAGTGCTTCGCCGCCGAAAATTACTAACCGCAAGCGCAAATCGGTTGGCTTACCGGTTGCGAGCGCTGTCTGCTGGAGTTGCCAAAACGCGGAGGGCGTTTGGTTCAGCACCGTGACCTGTTCGCGCTCCAACAAACCGTAGAACGCTTCGGGCGTGCGGCTCACGAGGTAAGGAACGATGACCAGCTTTCCGCCGTAGAGCAGCGCGCCCCACATCTCCCAAACCGAAAAGTCGAAGCCGTAGGAATGAAACAACGTCCACACGTCGCGCTCGTCGAAGCCGTACCACGCTTCGGTCTCGCGAAACAGCCGCAGCACATTCGCGTGAGTCACCAACGTGCCTTTCGGCTTTCCGGTCGTGCCCGAGGTGTAGATCACGTACGCGACGTTCTCGCTATCGCCCACGGCGGGCGGGTTGTCGCTGCTCTCCTGGCCGATGGTGGTCCAA
>DASRIM010000128.1:0-13968 GCA_035649995.1 Pyrinomonadaceae bacterium
ACGCAGCATTGACGCCAGCGTGTGATCGTCGAAGATGAAATGGTTGTTGGCCCACTCATCGCCGGCGAGCGCCGGGTTATCGGCGGCCGGCGTGCGCATGATCGGCGCGCCGCTGGGCCAACGCCCGACCAGCATCGACGCGAACTGTTGCGACGACATTCCGATCAGGGCCGCGGCGCCGATCGCGAACTTCCAAAACGCAAGCACGTCCTGTCGCAAACGGCGGCAGACGAGATACGAGCCCAACGCGGCCCACGCCGGAAAATTGCTCGCGGCCGGCGCCGGGTTGAAGAGGTGCTCCGTGTTTTGGCGCGGCTCGCCGAGAAGAAACTGTCCCGGCCAGAGCAACAACTGTCCGGGCTTCGCGAAATACTGCGCGCGCGGATCAGCGTGATCGATGTAGCGCGGCGTGATGTAGTCGCCGGGCGCGGCCGAGACTTTTCCGCGTACGCCGGGTTGCGAAACGCCGTCTTTGAATCCGAAATGCTCGTGGCCACGCAAACGGCCGGGCAGCGTGTCGCCGCGCTGCTCGAAGATCAGTTTCAGCGTGGCGTCGTCAGCTCGCCGCTTGATCATGTTGACGAGGTTGACGAGATCTTCCGGATCGTCGGCGGCGACGATCACGAGGATGTCCGCTTCGTTCTTTGGTCCACCGACGACCCATTTGCGGCGGTGACCCGGATGCGAAGTCTTCGTCGGATCGCCGAGATACGTCGATCGTTCTGCCAGCCCTTGTCGAAAACTCTGTTCGCCGAATGCAGCAGCATCGGCGGCGCCCGCCAGCTCTTCGATCGCGCGGTGCGAGAACGCGATGTTTACCCACGCGGCGCACATCGGCGGTTCGACGCCGAGCCGGCGTCGTGCTGCGCGCAGTGCGCGAACGAAGGCGAGCACTTCTTCCATCGACGTGATGAGCGGAGCGATCCAGTGCAGCCATCGCTTGGCGCGATCGACTTTGCCGATGCGATAGAAGAGAAAGTGTTGATGGTCCTTGTTGAATCCGGGAATCGTGTTGCCCTGGATGTTGGCGCGCCGCTTCGGATCGTAGATTGGTTCCGCGGGCGCGCCGGGGAGTTCCGCGGCTGGATCGCCGCCGAGCGCGGGCGTGAAGATGCCGTGCGGGAGTTGCGGTTCGAATTTTTCGAGTTCCTCGAGCACGCCGCTGAACTTGGCGTTGAGTGCGGACGACTCGATGTCGATCTCGAGCGGTTCGTTGGTGTCGATCGTTTTCTTTTTCATGCTCGCGCCCTCGTTCCGGCGACGCCGCCGATCCTGACCGTTACGTGTTCGGCGATCTGTCCGCCCCATTCGATCGGGCGTCCGCCGATGCGAATGTCGCCGACGACGAAGCCTTCGCCCGGCGGCACCTGATACTCGACTCGCAGGGCCATTCCGGGGACGCCGCGAACGATTGTCCAGTAGTTGCCGACCGGTGAACCGTCCGGCTTGGTCCAACCGGTATCGTCGAAGCCGGCGATGTACAGACCGATCGGCTCGCCGAGACTGATCGATAGCGGTTTGCGCGCGAGTGCGCCGACGTCGAACACTACGCGCGGATCGACGTTGGTCGCGGCGGGCGGAAACGTTTCGTAGTTGTCGCGCGCGGTTCCCGTGTTGACGCTGCCCTGGGCCAAACCAATCGCGAGCCTGAGCTTGTTGATGCCTTGAATCAAATGGATGATCCCGTTGGTCGTGTTGAAGGCGTTGAACTGGTCGTAGATGCCGCCTGGACCAATATCTGTTTCGGCGATGCCGGGATTGTTGAGCAGTGTTCGATAGAGATTGACGACGGCAGCTCGATCGTCGTCCCAGAGTTGTTGCCAGTATTCGGGTGATTCGGTGACGAAGACGACTTTCGTGATCTTTCCGGCTTTGTTGCGGGTGACGTGCCATTCGCAATATTCGTTCTGCGGATCGCGACCGCCGGGATCGCTGTCGGCGAAGATGAACGCTGCGCGTCGATCGTCGCGGCGGGCGACGAGCTCCTGCCGCGGAAACGCCATCCACACGAGCTGGCGTTCGGCCGCGATAGTCACGTCAACCTCACTCGGGTCATAAAACTCCCCGACGGCCGTGCCGCTACCGGCGACAGTGCTCATATTGGATGCGATGAAATTGTGCCAGTGGGTGTAGAAAGCGGGGACTGCGGTATCGGTGAGCGACGCCGGCGTATCGAACCGCGTAACAATCGCCATGGGATGCCTCCTTTACTTCCGGACGGTGAGAAAGACGGCTTGCTGTGAGCGCGGCAACGATATACGCGCGGCCCACTGGTGTCAATAAAATCACGAAATCATTTTGCCCTCGTTCACCGAACCTCCTACAATCTCTCCCACTATGAACACCCGAATGATCCAAAAGCCTTTTCTTCTCGCGCTCGTCGCCGCTGCGCTTCTGACATCCAACGCCCTCGGGCAGCAGGCGAATGTTTCTTCGAAGCCGGCCACCGCGGTCAAAGCGGTCAAGGTATCTGTGCCCGTCAAAGAAGCTGAGGTCGGTCAGCAGGTACAGGTCACAGTCGCCGCGACTGACGCTTCAGGAAATCCGGTGAATGAGAAAGCGTCGGCGTACTTCGCTGGTCCATTCGATATCGCCGCCGTCGACGACGATGGAAACGTGAAGCTCTTCGGCACTGGAGAAGTTACGGTAGGCGCGATCGTCGGCGGTGTCCCCGCGCTGACGACGTTCATGGTGAAGCCGCCCAGCATTAAAACTATCGAACTGTCCGCGCCGAAGACGCCGCTCCTCGCCGGCAGCACGGTGCAGCTCAACGCTGTCACGCGTGTTTTCAACGGCGATCCGCGCACGGGCGTGCCGATCGATTGGACCTCTGACAACACGAGCGTTGCCAGGGTCGACGCCGGTGGTGTAGTGAGGGGCGTTGGACCAGGCAAGGCGACAATCACAGCCACGTCCGGATCCGCGACCGCGAAAACCACGATCTCCGTCGTGAAGACCAACCTCCGCAGCCTTTCGGTCACAGCAGGCGCGAAGTCCGCCCGCACCGGCGACGTCGTCTATTTCACTGCGAAAGCAGATCCCGCGAATGACTTCGCGACGCGCTGGTCCGTTAGCGGCAGCGGCGCGACTATCGATGCAGACGGCGCGTTCGTCGCCGAGTTACCCGGTACTTACATCGTGACCGGAACAAGCGGAACCACCTCGTCGAGCGCCTCGATTGTCGTCGCGCCTCGTAACCTGGAACGAGAGATCAAAGTCGTCGGTCGAGCGCCGATGAAAGAGTTTCAGGGCGCCGAACAATGGATCATCGGAAACTACGCTTATTACTCGACCATCGCCGATCGCTTCTTCGTCTACGACATTTCCGATCCGGCGAAGCCGAAGCTAACCGACACGGTCAAAGTCGACGCACGCCTCGTCAACGACATCATGACCACGGCCGACGGCAAGATTCTCGTCATCTCACGTGAAGGCGCGTCGAATCGAAAGAACGGAATTGCGTTCTACGACACGTCCGATCCAGCGCACCCGAAACTGATTTCGGAATACACGGCCACCGTCACCGGCGGCGTTCATAGCGCCTTCGTTCACGACCACTACGTCTATCTAACCGACGACGCCACCGGCTCGATGCGCGTGATCGATTTCAAGGACGTCAAGAACCCGAAGGAAGTAGCGCGCTGGCAGACTGAACCCCAGCACGCCGCAATGATTCGAACGAAAGAAGGCGAAAACATTGCCGGCCGGTATATTCACGATCTTCAGGTCAAAGACGGTCTTGCATATCTTGCTTACTGGCACGACGGCCTCGTCATTCTCGACGTTGGCGCAGGATTGAAAGGCGGCAGCCCCGAGCGTCCACAATTAGTCAGCCAACTGCGTTTTAATCATAACGAACTGTACGGCAATGGTTGGCTGGCTGGTACTCACTCCGTCTATCGCTACAAGAATTACGTTTTTATCGGCGACGAAGTGTTTCCGTCGCTATTCGATATCAAGTCGCCGAGACGGTTCCCGGTGCGAGGAATCGTTCACGTCGTCGACGTTTCAGACATTAACAATCCGCGCAAAGTTGCCGAGTATCCGGTGCCGGAAGGCGCTGCTCACAACATGTGGGTTGAAGACGACGTGATGTACGTCGGTTACTACAGCGGCGGCGGCCGCATCGTCGACGTCTCAGGGGAACTGCGCGGCGATCTTTATCGACAGGGACGAGAGATCGCGCGAGTCTGGACCGGCGATCCCAACGGGTTCCGCGCGAACCTGCCTTTCACGTGGGGCGCGCAGCCGCACAACGGCCTGATCTATTTCAACGACATTCACTCGGGATTGTGGATAGTCAAACTCGGAGAAAAGATCGACAAAGGATCGACCACGGCGCCTGGTCCATGACCCCGCGTTACGGCTTGCTTCGCGGTTCTGTTTTGTAGAAATCAATACCCGCAGCGGTTGCGCCCACGTCAACCGTGGCGACAGTCTTCAGTGCCGTAAGATCGATCACTTCAACTGTCCCCGGCTCTGAACCGACGCCCTCGACGGTAACGAACGCATAGCGATCGTCCGGCGACACTACGACGCCGTGCAACACTTTCCGTTGCGTCGGCAGACGCGCCAGTTCCCTTCCGCTCTTCAGTTCGTAGATCGACACCGATTGGTCGCGCTTGTTCGTGGCGATCAAACGCAGACCATCGTGCGTGACGTCGAGGTTGTAAACGCCGGCGCGCGCGGGTATGCGACGCACGATCTGCCAATCGCGCGTGTTGACCTCGACAATCTCACTCGAGTTATTGCAAGCGACGTAAACCGAAGCTCCGTCGACTGAGGGCTCGGCCCACGTCGGCGAACATGAAGTGTCGCCGGCTTTCGGCGGCTCCATGCCATGGCCGCCGGTGTGTTTCGTGCTCGACGTAGCGCCGGGTTTCGTCAACGCAAACTGTTTCGTCACCTTCAGCGAACGAGTGTCGATCTCGACGAGCATGTCGTCCATCATGCACGCCGAATACTGCTTCGTTCCCGACGAGTTCAATCGCGAGCCATGCGGCATCGTACATGTCTTCAACCGCGCGACTTCGGTCATCGTCTGTGTCGAAACGACGGAGACCGACGACGGGACCATATCGCCGTGGAGATTGAAATTGACGACGAAGAGGAACGCGCCGTCAGGTGTGACGTCGAGTGTCGCCGGAAAATGACCGAGCGTAGTCTTCGCGACGAGCGAGTCGTCTTTGGTCGAGTACTTCCAAACTGTTCCATACGGCCGGCCATGCGCGATCGAGACGTAATAAAACTGTCGGTCGGGAGAGACGACGATCCCGTGAGGCCCGTCGATGTCGATCGGCATGTCGCCGGTATCGATCTGCCGATCGACGCGAGCGCCTTCAGGCCCGAAACGAACCAGCGCGATCTTGTCGGCTGACTCTGACAGGACGTAAACCAGATAGTCCCGATCGGGTTTCACCTGCGCGTGTGATAAAGCCGTGAGACCCGCGAGGAGCAAAACCGCAACGGCGAATCTGCGACAGACAATTCTCATGACTGGAAGTTTATGATCAATCGACGGCCAACGCGACGACAGAAAAAGTTTTTATTGCTCAGGCCACCTCGCGTACGAAATTCCGCATCCATAGCGATGTAAATCGGTAATCCCGCGCGGTCTCCCCCGCATGATCCTAAAGTAAGTAGCAGTTTGAGACCCTCGCGTTTCTCGGTCTCGATAAAGGACACAATTTGACTATGCACGAAGAAGCAATTCTGAACCGCGGATCTGTGTCTAATCGTGATTTCTTCCTCAGATGCGCCACGCTAACTGCAATCCTTTTCTTCATTGCTGCAACGGTCATGGGCCAGGAAACGAGGCCGCCAAACGCGGGCTCGCTGCAAGCGTTTGATCAAACCGGCAAAGCCGCCGGCGAGTGTCCGCTCAAACGCACCACGGTTAAAGCCGAAGTCAGCGGGTTCCTGTCGCGCGTCACCGTGACGCAGGACTTCGAAAACCCGTTCACGGAAAAGATTGAGGCGTTCTACACCTTCCCGCTTCCGCAGTCAGCAGCCGTCGACGACCTGACGATGGTCGTCGGTAATCGCACCGTCAAAGGGCAGATCATGCGACGCAAAGAAGCCGAGACCGCTTACGCCGCCGCCAAACAACGCGGCCAGGTCGCGACGCTACTCGATCAGGAAAGACCGAACATCTTCACTCAATCAGTCGCCAACATCATGCCGGGCCAGCAGGTCCGCATCGTCATCAGCTACGTCGAGACGCTGAAGTACGAAGACGGTTCGTACGAATGGTCCTTTCCAATGGTCGTCGGCCCGCGTTACGTCTCAGGAGAGCCGGATAAGAACGACGACGCCGATCCCGAAACAGCCAAAGAAACAATCGATGCCCCACGCACTCCTCCCACTCGAATCGCCGCAGGCATGCGCGCCGGTCACGACATCTCGATCGAGATCGCAATCGACGCCGGCCTGCCGATCGAGTCACTCACGTCCAAAACTCACGAAACGGAAATCGAACGACCAGACGCCAACCACGCCCTCGTTCGCCTCAAAGACCTCACCACCATCCCAAACCAAGACTTCATCCTCAAGTACGACGTTGCCGGCGCCGTAATCAACGATGCAGTCCTCGCTCATCGCTCCGACAGGGGTGGCTTCTTCACATTAATCCTCCAGCCACCCCAGCGCGTCTCCGCGGAAGACATCATGCCGAAAGAGCTCGTCTTCGTTCTCGATACTTCCGGTTCCATGTCCGGCGCCCCATTCGAAAAGGTGAGGGAGACGACGCGGCTCGCACTGGACCATCTCAATCCGCACGATACGTTCAACCTGATCACGTTCTCCGGCGACACGAATCTCCTCTTTCCAGAACCTGTGCAGGCGACGCCGGAAAACGTCGCGAAGGCAAGAGAGTTTCTCGACGGAAGCCGCAGCGGCGGCGGCACGGAGATGATGAAAGCCATCAAAGCCGCGCTCGAGCCTTCTGATTCTCAGCAACACGTGCGCATCGTTTGCTTCATGACCGACGGCTTCGTCGGCGACGACATGAAGATCCTTGCCGAAGTGAAGAAGCACAAGAATGCGCGCGTCTTCGCAATGGGGTTTAGCAGTTCGTCCAATCGCTTTCTGCTCGACAACATGGCCGAATATGGCCGTGGCGAAGTTGATTACGTCACGCCGAAGGACGACACCGCGGCGGTCGCACGTCGCTTCTACGAACGCGTTCGAAATCCACTTTTGACGGATATTTCGATCGACTGGTCCGGGCTGCCTGTTGCCGAAATCTATCCGGCGCGCATTCCCGATCTGTTCAGTGCGAAGCCCTTGATTCTTTCCGGCCGTTACCTGGACGGCGCGAGCGGGACGATCACGCTGCGAGGCAAAATGAGCGGTCAGGATTTCGTGCGCCAGATTCCCGTTCAACTGCCCGCGACCGAAAACGATCACGACGTGCTCGCGACCCTCTGGGCGCGCCGCAAAGTCGACGATCTGATGAGCAACGACATGGCAGGCGCCCAAACCGGAAAGATGAAAGACGCGCCGCGCGAAGAGATCACCCAACTCGGTCTGAAGTTCAAGTTGATGACGCAGTTCACTTCGTTCGTCGCGATCGACGACGTGATCTTTACCGGCGTCGAGCCGCCGCGTCAGGTGGAAGTGCCGGCATATAACCCGGCGGGCATGTCGGTTCCTGCCGGTACTGTTCCCGGCAGTATTTCAGAACTGGTGATGGTTGCGAGCAGTGTTTCCGCGATGTCGACTCAAGGCTCCCTGGGTGCGACTGTGGCCGTTCGACAACTCTCAGAGCTGCCGGTAAATGGACGCAGCTTCACGAGCCTTTTGCCGTTGTCGTCCGGCGTTGTCGAGAGTCATAACGGCGTTTCATTGCCGGTCGATCTTGCAAATAACGGACAGCGCGCGAACGCAAACACGTTTGTCGTTGACGGCGTAAGCGCGAACTTCGGCATCACTCCGGGCGGAGAGAACGTTGGCCCATCGGCTGCCGGGAGTGTGCCTGCGCTGACGGCGAGCGGCGGCGCGAACGGGCTTGTTCAATTGGACGCGCTTCAGGAACTGCGGGTCATGACGACTTATGCGGAGCCTCAGTATGGCCGCATGCCCGGCGCGCAGGTCAACGTCGTGACTCGCGCGGGAACAAATGACTTTCACGGTTCCCTGTTTCACTTCCTGGGAAACGATTCGCTCGATGCGAACGACTGGTTCGCCAACAATCGTGGTCTCGACAAACCAGTGCGCCGTCTGAACATATTCGGCGGCTCCTTCGGTGGTCCAATCGCGCGCGACCAGGCGTTCTTCTTCGGTTCTTATGAAGGACTGCGTCTGCTCAAACCCGTAACGGGCATCACGGACGTTCCGTCTTTAACTTCGCGGGCCGGCGCGGTTCCGGAGATACAACCGTTCCTGAACGCCTTTCCGATCCCGACTGGCGCTGCGAGACCTGACGGTTTCGCCGAGTACGCGGCGACTTTTTCCAATCGAGCGCAACACGACACCGGCAGCATTCGCGTCGACGGTGTTAACGGCAACTCGAACTTTTACGGGAAGTTCAGTTTTGCGGATTCGGAGGCTGATACACGCGGCGCGGGTGGTCTGTCGTTGAATACGACCCATCGCATTCGCAGCCTCGCGCACACTGTAACCGGATCGATTAGCCGAACGGTTTCACCAAACCAGGTGTTCGAGTTGCGCGCGAACTACAGCCGGTTACGTGTTGCCGGTTCTTATGCGCTGGACGAATTCGGCGGCGCTGTCGTTCCCGCGGACCTGTTCTCCGGACGTGCGTTCAACTTCGATCTGAACGCGCGCGGCGCGAACCTGTTTACGGGAGATGAAGTGTCGAACGTTCAACGGCAGCTCAATGTCAACGGTTTGTGGACGATCGTTTCCGGTAATCATGATTTCACATTTGGCGGTGATTACCGCAGGCTTTCGCCCATCATCGGCATGCGGACCGTCGAAGAGAGCGCGTTGTTCAATGGCGTGGACCAGGCGCTAACGGGCATCGCGGCGCGCGTGAGCAGGTTTACTCGCGCGGCGACGCAGGATCCCGTCTTCAACAATCTATCGCTCTTTGCACAGGACAACTGGAGAAAGACTCCGCGCCTGACGTTGAATTACGGTTTGCGTTGGGAGCTCAATCCACCGCCATCGAACGAGGGCACGGAGCTGTGGCAAACGACTTACGCGAACTTTGCCCCGCGATTTGGATTCGCATACCAGCTTCTCGGCGATGGCGATCCGAAACTCATAGTTCGGGGCGGAGTGGGAATTCATTACGATCTCGGTAACGAGCGCGCCGGCGACGTGTTTGTCGATTCGGTTCCGTTCGTCAGTGGTCCAGGCGCGCCGTTTCTGACTTTCGATCCACATTTGAAACTGCCGTACACGTTGAACTGGCACGTCGCGGTCCAACGTGAGCTCGGATCGAACCAGTCGATCACTGCGTCGTATGTCGGAGCGGCCGGAAGACGTTTGCTTCACACGCAAACGCTTTTCGACGAGGACCCCGCGGCCGGTTTTGTACGTCTCACGACGAATGAAGGACGTTCGGATTACCGCGCGCTACAGGTGCAGTTCGACCGGCGCTTCGCAAGCGGGCTCGCCGGGTCGGTTTCGTACGCGTGGGCGAGATCGTTGGACAACGTCAGCGACGACTCGGCGCGGACTGTGTTGATGACCAGCTCGGATCCGGATCTCGATCGCGGTCCATCTGATTACGATACGCGGCACCAGTTCAACGGGTGGGTTTCTTACGATCTGCCGGCGCTGCTTTCTTCCGGTTGGGGAAACACGATCACGCGCAGTTGGTCGGTAGACTCGATCGTCAAACTGCGTTCGGCGAAACCGCTCAACGTCGTCTACATGGTTCCGACTTCGTTCGGCGTAGCGCATTTCCGTCCGGACACTCTCACCCGTAATGCTCAACGCGGATTTCCTTTTTACCAGTTCGATCTCGCGTTGCGGCGTCGCTTCAGCTTTACCGAATTCGTCAAACTCCAGGTTCAAGCCGACGCGTTCAATCTCTTCAATCATCCAAATTTCGAAGATCCGGTCGCACGGGATCGCGTGATCGGAAGCGTCTTCGCAGCGGGCACTTTCAAGCCGAACGCAACCTTCGGCACGTCCTCCAACGCCGCCGGGGCACGGGCGCTGCGTTTTTCAGTCAAGTTAATTTTCTAATGCATTTTGAACAGTGTAGAATACGTCAATCCATATTCAATCTGTGGCTTGGTCGAACTGCCCGGTTGAAAACTCGTATTGACTGTTCATGACTGACGCTGACGATTCGACAGGTAAGCTCGAGAACGACCAGGGCCAGAAAAAACGGCGTGAAGAAGCATTGCCGGAACGCATCCTGCGCCGCGTGCTCGAAGGAATGGGCGATGTAGTCGATCGCCGCTTTGGCCGTACCGTCGAACCGCGCAGCGGGCTCACCACTTCCAAACTCATCGATCGCATGAAGAAGCTGATCGACGAGCGCGTCCGCGACGAAGGCCAAAAAGGACGCATCGCGCCGCACCATCTCATCCTCAAAGTGGAATGGGGCACGCACTCGGAAGCGCCGCCGGAAATCCTCAACGACCTCAAGAACGAAGTTCTCGCCGCGGCCATCGACCACATCAACGATCATCGTTATCGAACACTCGGTCCTGTCGTCGTCGAAGCAGAGGTCGACATCTTCACGACCGGCATATCCGTCGACCCAACGTTTGGCGAATTCGAAGAAGACCTGCGCCGCAAGGACGAGGAGCGTCGTGCCGCAAAATCCGGCGTCGCAATACCATCTGCCGCGCCGACTATGCCTGACATTCAGGTGATGGCGCGCGTCACACAGCAAAGCGGCACACGCGAGGTTCCCCTGATCTTCAAACCCGGCGGCAAACGTCTCAACGTCGGCCGCGCCTCCGACAATGAACTGACGCTCAACGACGCCAGCGTTTCAAAAATCCACGCGGCGTTGCTCATGACCGGAGAAGGAACGCTGCTCGTCGCCGACACCGGCTCCACAAACGGCACTTACATCAACGGCCGCCGCATCGCCTACGGCGAGTCGCGACCGCTCGAAGACGGAGACGTAATTGGATTTGGAGACGTGGAAGTGCGGCTGCGTAAAAGTGAGTAGAACTGGATGACCGTAATCACCTTACTGCTGTTTCTCTTCCAATCTCCCTCACCTTCTCCCCTTCCGACGCCGCACGTCCCTGAGCGAATGCCGGCGCTGTTTACGCTCATCTACGTCGGCGGTTTCGCGTTCATTCTGCTGCTTCTCCTGCTGGGCCTGGTGAGGAACCGCCGCCGGCCAGCGACCACCGCCGCGATTCCGGAAAACCTTCCGACAGCGGTGCGCAAGCGACTCGGCTCGACGTCGACCAATCGCGGCCTGCGCGCGTTGCGCTGGCTCTTTGTGCTGCTGGCGATCGGGATGTTTTCGTTTCACATTTACTGGGCCAGGTACGCCGCGGAGCAGAACGAGAAGTTTCAGCAACTGAGCTACAAAGACCTGCGTGTCCGGCGCTTGTCTGAATCGACACTGCGCGGTTGGATCCTCGATCGCAGCGGCCGGCTGGACCAACCGCTGGCGTATTACAAACGCAACGCGAGCGGCGAGATCCGGCGCGAGTACCCGCTCGACAAAGCACTCTCGCATCTATTCGGATCCGATCGCGGCGACCCGGGGCTCGAGCGCGCGCTGTTCGGCGTGCAGAGCGGCGCGCTTCCGGAAGCGCTCGAAGTCGTTCGCGGCAAAGCGGTAGAGTTCAAAGGCAACCAGGATGTTCGCCTCACGATCGATCGCCAACTACAGCAGACGGCCGTCGAGTTATTGAAAGGCAAGCACGGCGCGATCGTCGTCATCAATCCGCAGAACGGCGAAGTGCTGGCGATGTACAGCGAGCCTTCGTATAGCCTGAGCGAAGTCAACGACGAGACGACCTGGATTCGTCTCGAAGCCAACGAACGCGACAAACCTCTCGTGAGCCGCGCACTCGGCGCTTATTACATTCCGGGTTCGACGTTCAAAACCGTCACGATGATCGCCGCTTATCTCGCCGGCGAACAAGACACGGAGTTCACGTGCAGCGGCAGCGGATACTACGCGGCGCCCGGCGCGAATGTGATCTTCGACGACGCTGGTCCGGCGGAAGTACATGGGAAGATCGGCATCGATCACGCTTACGAAGTCTCGTGCAACCAGTACTTCGCGCAGATGGGCGTAAAGCTCGGACAGGAACGTCTCAAACGCGCGGCCCAATTGCTGGGCATCGGTGCTTACGACACGCCCGCTGAAGCGCTGCGAGGGCGCAAGGAGCCGGAATTTTGGAACGGCAGCAGCGCCGCCGTCGAACGCGCACTGGCGCCACGGCAAGCGACGATCGTCACGGGCAAGCAAGTAACGAGATACGACCTTGCGCTGATCGGGTACGGCCAGGGTTACGCAGGCCAGATGACGCCGTTTCAAATGGCGCTCGCGGCGGCGACGATCGGCAACCTCGAAGGCAAGTTGATGAAGCCGAAGATCGAGTTCAACCTGGCGCCGCAGGTGTTCAATCAAGTAGTCCCGGCGTCAACTGCCGCGCGAATGCGCGAGATCATGGGTCTCGTTACGGGCGGTGCGAGCGGAACTGCGCGCGGCGTGTTTGCGCCGGTCAAAGCAGCGGGCATAACTACGGGCGGCAAAACCGGTACGGCGCAAAAAGTCGTGCCCGTTTACGACCCGAAGACGGGCCAACCCAAAACACGACACCGAATCGAACGCGACAATCGCGGCAACATTATTCGCGAGTACGACGAGTTGATCATGGACGAAGAGCACCCGCGCATTGACGGTTGGTTTCTGTGCATCGCGCCGCTGGAGAAACCGCAGTTAGCGATCGCCGTGATCGTCGAAGGCGGCGGATACGGTTCGCGCTCCGCGGCGCCGATCGCGGCCGCATTGGTTATGAAAGCAAAAGATCTGGGTTATTTAAGACGATGAAAAACCGCGCATCATCACATCTTCTATTGATCCTGATGATCCTCGGTCTCGAGATCATGGGTTACATCGCCGTTCATCGCGGGGGACTGTTGCGCGGCTACGAGACGTCGATTATCGGCGCAGTCCGCGACCTTGCGATGTTCATTCCGTTGATGATGGTCGCGCTCTGGCTCTCGCGCGCGAAGAGGTTCGCCGGCAACTGGGTACTGTTCACGACCGCCGTGCTGCTCTTTGGTTTCGGCATGTTGATTCAGTACCGGCTCTATAGCGATCCGGAATACAACGCGCGCAACAAAGCCGCCGCCCGTGAAGAAAAAATGGAAGCGCTGCGGACGCGCTACATCCTCGAGAACTACGATCCCGTCAAGAAGCAGTTGATGGGCCTGCCGCCGACGCCCGCACAGCCAGTCGACATCGATCAACTGCCAAAGAAGGAGTCGACGTATTCACTCTGGAACGCGATCACTTCGAGTTACACGTGGATCCCGATTCTCTCGTTCATTGCTTTCGCGATCGCTTACTCGATGTGCGTGCGCGACGGGTTTCTGTTATGGCTACAGCGCAACAGTTTCATCATCGTGCTGTTCACGCTGGTGCCGCTGGCGATGGCCGTCATCACGTCCAGCGCCGGCAAAGCGCTCGGCAACATGACGCCGTGGGAGCCTTCGAAAATTCCGTTCCTTGTCGGCTTCGCCGGCATACTGACGGCGCGCTACAAAGATCTCGCCGAGACTTACTGGGGCATCCCACGCGCGCGCGACATCGTGCCGCTGCTGGTGATGGCGATGTTGCCTTTCGTTCCGTTCTTCGCGTTGAAAGACTTCGGCCAGATGCTGATCTTCAGCGGCGCGTACACGACGCTGTATCTCGTTGCCGTGCGCCGTTGGCCGCAACTGCTGTTGTTCGTCGGCTCGGTCATGCTCGTGATTGGAATCCTCGTCGTCGGCGCGTTGCCGCGCGACATTCAGGAGAAAGTGCCGCTGCTGCCGACCATCGCCCGGCCGATCAGCGCT
>DASRIM010000129.1:0-26429 GCA_035649995.1 Pyrinomonadaceae bacterium
GCGGCCCAGATCATCACCAGCCGCGAGCACTTGTTCTTACGCTTCCACTCGTTGATCTCGTCGATGAGTTGCTCGGCGAGTTCAAACTTCGTCTTGCCGGTCTTGACGTTCGTTCCGCTCAGGCGCTTCACGTACGACTGATCGAACACGGCCTTCATCGGACGCAGCTTGCGCAGCGGTTCCTTGAGTTGCGCCAACAACTCCTTCTCGAGCACGCCGGCGTTCAACGCAGCGTCGTATGCGGAATCTGGAAAGATGTCCCACGCGCCGAAGACGAGATCCTTCAACTGGGCCAACGGAACGAAATCATTGATTAGCGGAACGCGGTTGTCGGTGCGTTTGCCGAGGCGGATCGTACCCATCTGAGTGAGACTGCCGATGGGTTGCGCGAACCCTTTCTTGATCGCTTCGACGCCGGCAACGAAAGTAGTGCTGACGGCGCCGAGGCCGACCAACAGTACTCCGAGTTTTCCTTCTGCTGGACTGATCTGTGTTTGTCTTTCGACTGGCATAGCGAATCTCCTTTGGAAACCGGATGAAAGAATAATAACGAGCAGAGCTCTAATCGAACGGAAGGATCTTGCTCATTATTAGCGACGGCTTGCGCCGTCTTCGTTGCGCGAGATCAGACCTTTGCGAAATTCACGCGGAGTGGTGCCGGTTGCGAGTCGAAAAGCTTTCGTGAAGTGACTCGCGCTCAAGTAGCCGACCTGCGCGCCGACTTCAGTTACGGAGAGATCGCTGTCCGCGAGTAACAACTGTGCTCGCGTCGCCCGAATGCCGGCGAGATAGTTGTGAGGCGTAGCGCCGGTGAGTTTCTTGAAAAGCCGCGCAAAGTGAAACGGCGAGAGATACGAAGCCGCCGCGAGTGCCTTCAAAGTGAGATCCTGATCGAGTTGCGTGTGCATCAGCTCGACTGAGCGACGGATGCGACGGTCCACCAAGCCGACGCGCGACAACTCGAGCTGCTCCGAGAGACGCGGCTGCGAATAGTTTCGCAGCACATGGACCAGCACCTGTTCGACAAGTGCGCGCATCACGATCTCCTTGCCGGGCTTCTCATCGGCAAGTTCAGTCGCAAATTCTAGAAATAGTGCGTCGAGCTTCTTGTCTTTGTCGAGATGGCTGCGAGTGAAAGAGACGGTCGAGTTGGGTGGAATGAGATGCATGCTCGCAGCGCATTGAAGCACCAGCGACGCTGAGAACGTCAGAAAGAGAAGCTCAGCCTGGTTGCCGCCGGCAGTAATCGTGACGTTGGGTTCGAATACGACTGATTGCGAACGCGCGAGGGCGTGCTGTTTCCCGTCGATGTTGTACTCGAGTTTTCCGTCGAGGACAGTGAGCAGTGAATATCCGGTGCTTGCCTGGTTCTGCCAGTGAAGATGTTTTGCTCGCCGGTAGTAGACCGAGAAGTCAGGGGAGACGAAGAATCGATTGAGCGGCGGCAGGGAGCGCGTCATCGATTCAACTGTATCAAGGCTGACGGATTGTTGGTAATCAGTGCGTGGATGTCCATCGCTCGCGCATGTTTCACCCAGACTGGATCGTCGACAGTCCAAACAGCGACTTTGAGACCGGCTCGGTTGGCGTCTTCGACGACACGCGGTTTGGCTAATCGATGGTGCAACGCGATCCCGTCCGCTCCGATGGCGCGCGTGCGTTCGAGGATGAACGCGTCTGACGAATGAAACAGTGCGGCGGTTTTCAGCGTCGAATCAATGTCCTTGATTGTTTGCAGGGCCGCGTGCTCGAAGCATGGAAAGACAGTGCGATCTTTCAAACCATAATCTTCGACCAGGCGGCAACACTGTTCGATCAATTGGATCTGTTTCTCTTTCAGCTCCAGATACAGAATGAGCTTGTTTGATTTAAATAGATCGAATAACTCCGCCACACTCGGCACGTCAAACTGGCTTAGTTGATCGAACGACATGTCGGCGACACGCCCACGCACGCCCGCTGTGCGATGGAGCGTCTCGTCATGAATGACGACGGGAACGCCGTCGCCTGTGAGACGGACGTCAAATTCGATTCCGTCAGCACCGGCGTCGATGGCGGCCTGAAACGCGGCGATAGTGTTTTCTGGAGCTACGGCAGACGCGCCGCGGTGGCCAATAATCAGTGGCACGGATTTACTTCGAAGCAGCGGGCGGGTTGGTAATGACGCGCTTCAGTTTGATATCGAAAGTGCCGTACTCGGTCTTCGCGCGGCCGGCGACGGGAACGTGCCGTTCGTCCGCGGTCACCCAGATCGAAAACTCGCCCTCGTTTTCGTCCATCAACCGTCCTGGTCCAAACAGCTCCGGATTTACGCGCAGCACGTCGACGCGTCCAAGCACCGTCTTCATGCGTTTCTTCTCGACGACCTTCACCGGAATCTGGTAAACGCGGCCGCCGTCGCCGATGAAGATGTCGAAGCTCTTTCCGACTTCCAGTTTCTGCGTGCGGATGAAATAGATGGCCGACAAAACGTCCTGAAGCTGACCCGAGAAGTCGGTGATTTTATGACGCGGCTCGGCGCCGGGATTGTTTGGGTCGCGCAGCGTCCACGTCATCTTTCCTTTTGATCTGTCAAACGTGGACTCAGTAGCGCGAACGCGTTTGCCTTGTTCGTCGAGGATCGTCGTCCTCTGGACGGTGAACGAGATCGGCTCGACTGTCGATTCGACTCGCTCGCGAAACTTCAGATTGAACAATCTCGCGAAGAACCCTTTGCTTGCGATGTCAGCCGTGAACGTCAACGCGTACGGGCTCGTCTGCGCGGCATCTTCCGCGGCGGCGGCGACTGGCGTGCGCGTTGCGCGAAATTTCAGGTCCGCCACGTCCAGTTTCCGCAGTAGCGACCGTGAAAACTCGGCTTCGAAATGAAGCTCCTCGCCGGTCTCGAAAGGTTTCGGGCCGCCGCGTTTTTGGGCGAGCACGGACGGAACGCCGATAGCGACCGCCAGCACCAGGATTGCAATGTATTTAAATGTCACTTTCACAGGTACAAAGTCTTAATCAGAAGCAATCCCCAGGCAATGATCAGCCCGAGGGCCGCTCGATACTCCCGATACTGAAGATAAAGCGCGCCGTCGAACCTGACGCCGGCCGAATCGCGCGAATCGCCCGGACGATACGGCGTTAAGCGGGGAAAGAACAACGGCACCGAACGCCTGTAGTTTTCAAACTCACGGCCAAATAACTGGGCCATTGTCGACGCTTCGACGCGCATAGTCGGCAGATAGATGCCAATAAACAGCGCCGCGAACAGCAACGCAAGCAGCCAGCGGCCTGAAGCAATCGTAAATCCGAGCCCGAGCAGGAAGCTGCCGAAGTAAAGCGGGTTGCGCGTGAAAGCATATGGCCCCGACGTGGCGAGCTGTGCATTTTTTCGGATATGGCCCGAAGCCCAGGCGCGAATCGCCAACCCCAACACCGAAACACCAGCGCCCGCAGCGAGAGCCGCCGGGGTCGGCCGCGCGAAGAACAGGAACACTGCCGCGCATACAAACCCGAGCGGCACTCGCCAGCGTTGGATCCATGTTCCCGTTCTCTTACTCATCCGATTCTTTTTTCCACAGCCCGAAGCACGCGTTCGACCTCGATGTCCATGCAAATCCACTTCGAACACGAACGCCGGTGACAATCGACACGGCAGTCGATGTCCGTTCGTTCCACGCAAACATCCTCCGCGCGTGGACTGCCGTTGCGCCACCATTCGGTCGGTCCAAACAGACCGACGATCGGCGTCCCGGCAGCGACCGCGATGTGCGTGGGGCCGGTGTCGCCGCCGACGTAAACGCGCGCGCTTTTCGCCAACGAGTAGAAGGCCTTCAATGAAAGACTGACCGGCTGCGCCTTTCCCAACTGCGACGCGCGTCGCACGGAATCCGCCAGCTCTTCCTCGCCCGGACCGTACGTCACCAGCGACCTCAACCCGTAACTGGACCACAACGCGTCGGCAAGTTTACCAAACCGATCGGCGCTCCACAGTTTTGTCGGCCAGCCGCCGCCGGGATTCAGGATCGCGTAGTTCCCGCCGGCGCCGTTCGCGGCCTCCCGCGCCGCCGTCTCGTCGCGCGGATCGACCGCGATAGGAAACGAAAATCTCTCGGGTTCAGACGGAACGGGTATGCCGAGAGCGCCCTCGACCAGCAGGAGTCCTTTACGAATCACGTGAGTTCGTTTCGGTACTGAAACTCGTTTTGACAGGAATATACTGCTGGCTGGTTCACGCAGCCCGGCGCGAGAGTAGCCATAAACACGTCGCGCGCCCGAAAGGCGCGCTATTGAAGCGGATTTAAGAAGTCCCTGGAAGTCTAAAGCGACATCGAAGGCTGAGGCGCGTAACCGACGTAACTGCTGGCGCGGTGCCCGCAGCGTCTCCCCAGACATCAGTCCGCGCCTCAACGCCTTCGTGTCGACTTCGATGAGGCGATCTAAAATCGGGTTGTCTCTCAAAATCTCAGATAAATTTCGTTCGACCACCCAGGAGATTTCCGCCTCCGGAAACCCTTCGCGAAGCGCGGCGAGGGCAGGCAAGGTATGAACGATGTCGCCGATACTCCCTAATTTTACGATTAAGATCCTCACGCAAAATCCTCATGCGACTGTTCAGGTCCCGCCGAAATAGATGAACTTCAACTTCGCGTCCGCGACCTTTTTCCCGTCCTTCAACTTCGTCAACGTGCCCTCGAGCACCGGCGTCTCTTCGCCCATCCAGGTCGCCGCGAAGTCGCCGCCTTTCAGAAACCTTCCCGCAAAACTGTAAGAAACACCACGCTTCACGTCAGTCGTGAACGTGAAATTATTTTGCTTCACGACCACGGTCTTGAAACGGAAAGAGGTGCCATCATTTAGTTGCAGTCCCGTAGTCGGCAGCCGTCTCAAGTTTCGCATATTCAGATTTATGGAACTGAAATCCGAAAATCCAGCCGGTGGTTCGCCCGAGATCCAGAACGCGCCGCTCGGATCGAAACGTGTTCGTTTGTTTTGGGCCTCAACCGCAACCGATGCCGAGATGATCAGCAGAAGGACTGAGACTGTCGTCAAAAGTTTATTCATTTGCGCCTCCGAGCCGGGTCAGAATCGCGGACGTCGAGTGATCCTTCGGGTCGCCGACGATAGCGACGCGGCCGCCGTAAGATCGTACCACGGCCCGCTCGGGAACCGTGTCTTCGGTGTAGTCGGTGCCTTTGGCGTGGACGTCGGGTTTCAGCGCGAGGAGAAGCTCTTCGACGGTCGGCTCGTCGAAGATGGTGACATAAGTCACGGATTCGAGCGAACCGACGATCTCGGCGCGCTCGCTTGCCGGTAGGACCGGACGGTCCGGACCTTTGAGCCGCGCGACCTGCTCGTCGGAGTTGATGCCGACGACGAGGACGTCGCCCAGCTCGCGCGCGCCCGCGAGATAACGGACGTGTCCGACGTGCAGCACGTCGAAACAACCGTTGGCGAGAACGATGCGGGCGCCTGATTTTCGCGCCGCCTGCACACGTTCGATTAATTGTTCGCGGTTTAGAACGATCGCTTCAGTTGGCATTTTCGGAGTTGAGAATCGAGTGCTCGAGTTCGGCTGCGGTAACTGAAGCGGTGCCGCGTTTCATTACGACAAGGCCGCCGGCGTGGTTTGCGAGACGAGCGGCGTCGGCAAACGAACCGCCGGAAGCGACTGCGAGCGTGAACGTCGCGATGACCGTATCGCCCGCGCCCGTGACGTCGACTGACTGTTGCGCACCTACGGCGGGAATATGAACAGGCGCCGAGTTGTCTTCGATCAGCATCATGCCTCGTGCGCCGCGCGTCACGAGCAGCGCTTGATGCTGTAGACGTTCCTTCAGTGTTTTTGCGGCCGCCTCCAACTCTTCGACCGACGTGAACGGATGTCCGATGAGGTGCTCGACCTCATCTTCATTCGGCGTTGCGCCGGTAAAACCCGTGAACTCGGCGAGCCGAAAACGTGAATCGACAAGGATTGGTTTCGAAACTGATTCGCGTAGGTAAGCGACCGCGCGATCGTCGACGACGCCGTAGTTGTAATCGGAAATCACTAACGCATCCGCGGCAGTCGCGGCGTTCTTCAGCGCAGTAATAATTGACTGGCGCAGACCATCATCAGCGGCCTGACTTCCGTCGTAGTCGATGCGAATTACTTGTTGTTTGTTCGAATGCGCGTGGCCGCCGAGTATTCTGACTTTGGTCGTCGTCTGAATCTTCTCCGAAACAATCACGCCGTCGACGTCGACGCGGGCCGACGACAACTTGCGCCGCAGTTCCGTTCCCGCTTCGTCCTTACCGACGGCCGCGATCAGCGAAACTCGAGCGCCGAGCGCCGCAAGGTTCATCGCGCAATTGGCAGCGCCGCCGGGAACGGTTTCGGTCTGTTCGTGGCGAAGTATAAAAACCGGCGCCTCGCGCGAAACGCGGCTGATGTTTCCGTACACGAACTGATCGGCAATCGCGTCGCCTATGACGACGAGCCGCCGATCGGCGAAACCACGCACGATTTCAATGAGGCTGTTCATTCTTTTGATCTGTGGTTCACGATGGACTTTACGGCTTCCAGCAGGTTCTCACAAACGAGGTCGGGCCGGTGTTTCCAGCCCTGACTCTGATATTCCCACTCGCCGCGCCCGTAACCACTCAGCACAAACGCCGATCGCAAACCCGCGTTCCGCGCCAGCTCGACGTCGCTGTAGCGATCGCCGGCGATCCAACTCGAGGCCATGTCGATCTCGAAATCTCTGCCCGCTTGCTCGATTAAACCGGGCTTGGGTTTGCGGCAGTCACAGTCCAGCCGGTACGGCGGTTCGCCGACGGACGGATGGTGCGCGCAGTAATAAATCGCGTCGAGCCGCGCGGACTCCGCGTGCAACGCGCTTACCAACTGCTGGTGAATTTTCCTGATTACGTCTTCGGAAAAGTAACCGCGCGCGACGCCCGCCTGGTTTGTGACCACGATCGCCAGCCAGCCGCTGTCGTTCAGAATCCGGATCGCTTCTGCTGAATAGGGGAACAGTCGAAACCGCGACGGATGGTTGACGTATCCGACTTCTTCCGAGATGGTCCCATCGCGATCGATGAAAACTGCTGGTCGTTTCATGTACTTACGCTACAGAGTCGCCAAAACTTAAGCGACAGAGTCGCAAAGGCTCCTGACTGTTTTCGCGAAACTGCCGCGCTTGAGCAGCGCGTGCGAGTGTTCGAAGACTTCGTCGACCGTGATCGCCGTCATGCAGCGGTGATCGATCGGACAATCGCGCAGCATGCACGGCGCGCAATCGGGCGGATGGCGAATGATCTCGGCTTTCGGCGAAAACGGCCGCGTCGTCAACGGGTTTGTCGGACCGAAGATGACGATTGTGGGGCAGCCGAGCGCGGCGGCTATGTGCGCCGGACCGGTGTCGTTGGTGACGACGAGATCGACGAGCCCCAGCACGGCGGTGATCTGGTCCAGCGTCGTCGTTCCGGTTAACACCACCGGACGGTGCCGCATTCGTTGCGCGACCTCGTTCGTCACGTCAATCTCGTCTTTCGATCCGATGAGCACGACGTTACGGCGATCTTCGATCAAACGATCCGCCAGCGCGGCGTACGCTTCCGCCGGCCAACGCTTGGCGCGGCTGTTAATCGAGCCCGGACAGATCGCCACGACACTCTTTTCTTCGCTGACGCCATGCGACCGCAGCAACTCCGACGCTTCCGACTTGCGCGATTCCGTGATCGACAAACTTACGTCCGGATCTCCCTCGCACACCGTGCTGGTGCGAAACAACATCTGCTCGAGCGCCGTGATCAGGTACAAGTAATAAAAGACTTCGTGCTTCGTCGAGCGCCAGTCGGGCAAGGGAAGCGGATGAGTCAACATCGCCTGCCGCGACTCGGTCGCGTAGCCGAGTCGAACCGGCACGCCTGCGAGGAACGGGATCAGCGCCGCTTCAAACGCGTTCTGAAACAACACCGCCAGGTCAAACTCTCGCTTCTTCCACTCGCGGACCTGGCCAAAGACTGAGAACGCGTTTCGCCTGTCATAGACCAGCACGTCGTCGATGAAATCGACTTCGGAAAAGATCCCTTTTGCGCCCGGACGAACCGCGAGTGTGATCGAGGCGTCAGGCAGGATGCGTCGCAACGCGCGCAGCGCCGGGATCGTCATGATCGAGTCGCCGACCCAATTCGTGCCGCGCACCACGACTCGCTTGATCTGATCTGCCGTCATAAAAATCCGCGCGTTTTAAAAGACCGCCACCAGGCCGTTGTCGATTCCGATCTGCGGTCTCCAGTCGAGCTCCTGGTTGAGGCGCGTCGTATCGGAGACGTAGCGCAGAGGCACGGGGTGCGGCATGTTTGGATCTTCGACGATCACCGGCTCGATCTCCAGCATCTTTCCGACGCGCCCGATGAGGTCGCGCACGCTCACCGCGTTCAAACGGCCGCCGCCGAGGTTGTAAAGTCCAAACTCGCGCCCCGATTGGATGAACATACGACACGCTCGCGATAAATCGTCGACGAACAGAATGTCTCGCACGGCGTCCACGCCTTCGGGCAGCCGTATGGGCCAACGGCGCTTCACCGATTCAACGTAGTGCGTGACAAAACCGTTCTCGTTACCTTCCGACGGCCGCGCGAAAACCGCCGACATGCGAAAGATGCATGCCCTCACGCCTCGCTGTTTCGCGTAGTACTGCACGTACTGTTCGCCGACCAGTTTCGATAGCTCGAACGCCGAAGCTGCGTTTTCGTCGATCGGACAATCTTCCGGCACTTCCTGGTACGCGCTCGCGTTGTCGCCGTAAACGTCCTTCGTCGAAGCGTAGATGAAAACGGCGCCGCCGCGCATGTTGCGGATGATGTTGCGCGTGCCGTCCGCGTTGGTCCGGAAGCACTCTTCGGCGCCTTCCGGAGACTTGTCCATATGTCCCGCCAGATGGATGACAACGTCGTAGTTTTCGACGATGCGGGCATCGGCTTCCTCGAGAATATTGAGACTCGAGCGGCGCGAGAAATCGCTGGCCTTGAAGAAACTGCGCACGTGGGTGCCGAGATAGCCGCTGCCGCCGGTTACGAGAGTGTTCATCTAATCAGTATTTTCCTGCAATGATGCCGATGTTAGACTCATCCCTGAAGTGTGGCATCAAAGCCACTGTAGCAGGGCAGCCACGTTAGCGAAAGCGGGTTAACCCTGTCAAACGAACGTCGACAGAACCACGGCGCAAATGTTACGTAGTATGAAGAGTATTTGAGGTTAAGCGGTTCAGCTTGAGCTGCAACCCTCAGCTTGAACAAGTCCGGAAGGGGGCAAACGAAGTGCGCCCCCGCTCTTAGCATCGCGAATGTTGCGGGGGCGCGCTCCGCTTGCCCCCTTCCTGACTTGTTCTTTTGCTGTTCTTTAGTTTGACGGTTTATGCCAGTACGTTATCCACCGAAGAACACCCGCTATCCCGGAGGGCGCGAGCCGCGCATGGTCTCCTACGTCGAACCGGAGCAGAGTTTGGGCCGCAGGTTCTTCCGGAGGTTGTTCAGCGCGCCTGTGATCATTCCCGTGGTGTTTCTCGGGGCGATCGTGCTCGGCATTCTCATCTACTACTGGACCGTCTTTTCCGGCCGCATCGACAACCTGCTTCAAGGCGAAGTCTTTACTCGTTCCGCCGGCATCTACGCTGCACCGCGACAACTGCGCGTGAACGAGGCGACGACCCTCGACGATCTAATCGCGTTTCTAAAGCGAGCAGGCTACGTCGAAAAAACACAACAAGCTGACACGAATCGCGGCCGCTATTCCTTGAATGGAACGAGCGTTGAGATCGAGCCGAGCAGCGCCTCGACCGTTGACGGGCAGAAGCAGTTCCAACACGTTAAGGTGCAGTTCACCGGCAACGGAAAATCGATCGCGCAGCTCACAGACGTCGACAACCGTGCGCCGGTGCAACGCGTCTGGCTCGAACCGGAGCTGATCAGCTCGGTCACCGGCACCGAACGAGCGAAACGAAAAATCATCGGCTTCGGCGACTTGCCGCCGCACCTCGTGAAAGCGATCACCGTCACCGAAGACCGCTCGTTCTTCGAGCACTACGGCGTAAACATTCGCGGCATCATCCGCGCCTTCGTCCGCCGCGTCGACTCCGATCCCAACTCGCCGATCGCGAGACAAGGCGGTTCGAGCATCACGCAACAGCTCGTCAAGAACCTCTTGCTGTCACCGGAGCAAACGTGGCGACGCAAAACCGCTGAAGCGTACATGTCGATCATTCTCGAGACACGCCTCAGCAAAGAGAAGATCTTCGAGCTGTATTGCAATCAGGTCTACATGGGCCAACAGGCCGGGTTCTCGATCAACGGCTTCGGCGAAGCGTCGAGTGCATACTTCAACAAAGACGTGACGAACCTTACGCTGCCTGAAGCAGCGTTTCTCGCCGGACTGATTCGCAGCCCAAATCGTTACAACCCGTACACCAAGGTCGACACGGCGACTGCTCGCCGCAATCAGGTTTTGGATTCAATGGTCGAAGCCGGCGAGATCTCCGCGGACGAAGCGAACAACGCCAAAGCCTCGCCGCTGCAAGTCGTGCCCGTGAGAGGCCGAATCGACGTCTCCGATGCGCCATATTTCGCCGACTACGTTCAGAACCAGCTCGGCGACATGATCGCCGGACCAGGCGCCGCGCAACACCTGCGCATCTACACGACCATCGACATGGACCTCCAGCGCGCCGCTTACGCCGCGCTCACGAAGCAACTCGCCGCACTCGACAAGATCCAGGCGAAACGCTTCGAACCCGGAACTCTACAGGCAGCGCTCGTCGCGATGAACGCAAAGACGGGCGAGATCGTCGCGATGGTCGGCGGCCGCGACTATTCCAAGAGCCAGTTGAATCGCGCATCCGACGCGTATCGTCAACCCGGATCGGTCTTCAAGCCCTTTGTCTATTCGACTGCGCTGAACACTGCGTACGATCCCGTCCCGCGCGTCATCACTCCGGCGACGACTTACATGGACGAGCCGAAGACGTTCACGTTTGATAACCAGGAATATACACCCGGCAACTTTGGCGAGAGTTACAGTCTCATGCCCGTGACTCTGCGCGACGCGCTCGTTCACAGTCTGAACGTCGTCACGGTCGAGGTTGCGATGGAGGTGACGATCGGACGCGTGATGAACCTCGCCGCGAAGGCCGGCTTGCCGAAACCTGCGCGCGCTTATCCGGCGATGGCGCTCGGCACCAACGAAGCGACGCCGTTGCAGATTGCCTCGGCCTACACGGCGTTCGCGAACCTCGGCACGCGAACGACGCCGATCGCCATCAATCGCATCACCACCGGCACTGGAGTAACGATCGCCGCGCCGACGACGCAGCGCAACGAAGTGCTTCGCCCGGAGGTCGCTTTCGTTATGACGTCGTTTATGAAAGACGTCGTCAATCGCGGAACGGCTGCGAAGGTCCGCGCGCGTGGAGTGAAAGGTGTCCTCGCAGGCAAGACCGGAACGTCGCGCGATGGCTGGTTCGCCGGCTACACGCCGGACCTGGTTTGCGCAGTCTGGGTCGGTTTTGACGATGGATCTCAACTCGGTTTGACAGGCGCTAACTCTGCGCTCCCGATCTGGGCCGACTTCATGCAGGTCGCGCTCGCCAAGCATCCGGAGTGGGAAGGTGACTGGGAGATGCCGGCGGGCATCGAGCAGGTCGAGATCAATCCGAAGACGGGCGAGCTCACTGCGTCAGGCGACGCCGAGAAGCGCATCGAGTTTTTCATCAATGGCACTGGTCCAAACACCGGTGCCGATGAGGCGACTGAAGAAGCGACACCGGAGGAATTGCCCGAACCGGTTCCTCACGTCGAGACGCCGACCGAATTGCCCGCACTGCCGAGCCAGCTACCGTCACCGTCACCGCCGAGGAAAGCTCTGCCGCCGCCGCCTGACAGCCGTCTCGAAGGAACGATCACGCTCGACATCGATCCGACGACGGGCCTGATCGCCGTCGAGACGTGTCCGGTGATTCGGACGAAGACGTTTGCCCTGGGAACCGAGCCGAAGAAGTACTGCGGCCCGCAGTATCACCGCGGAAAGACTATCGAGCCGGTGGAAGTACCAGGACGTCCGCGCGTCGTCGGCACGCCGCAGCGTTAGCCCGTTGTCAAAAGTAACACCCGCTAACCCACCGATCATAGGTGATCACGGATATAACGGATTTCAAAATCAAGACACCACCCTGAGGGCCGCGTTGAGCGTCTCAATCGCGAGTGCCGCGGCGTGTTGTTTTCGCGTTGGCAGCCCACCGATCGCATTTACGAGATCCGCGCGGGTCAGCTTCCTCGCTTCGTCAATCGATTTTCCTGTGATCAACTCAGTCAGAACCGAGCCGCACACGAGCGTCGGCGGACAGCCGTAGGCGAGGTATCGTGCTGACTGTATCGTGTCGTCGCTCACAATCAGCGACAGACGAATACGGTCGCCGCAAACCGGGTTCTTCTCGTCGGCGACAGCGTTTGCGCCGGGTAGTTCGCCGGTGTTGCGTGGATTCGCGAGGTGATCTGTGAATTGAGTGGAGTACAAAATCAGGTAGCCAGCGTCAGCGGCGACAGCGCGCGCAATCTTTCAACCGCCCGCGACAGTACTTCGACAACGTAATCAACGTCCGCTTCTGTATTGCCTTTTCCAAAACTAAAACGGATCGAGCCGCGGGCGACTTCATCGCTGACGCCGAGCGCGCGAATCACCGGCGACGGTTCGAGTGTGCCTGACGAACACGCCGATCCGGTCGATACCGCGACGCCTTCAAGGTCGAGGTTTATCAGCAGCCCTTCGCCTTCGATAAAACGAAACGAGATGTTCGACAGGTGCGACAGCCGCCGTTCGCGATCGCCGTTCATCACGACGTCGCCGATCGTTTCCCGCACCCGGCGTTCAAGCAGATCGCGCAAAGCCGAATCGTGTGCGACTCGCTGATTCATCTCTTCGCGCGCGAGTCTTGCGGCTTCACCAAACGCGACGATCGCCGGCACGTTCTCCGTGCCCGCGCGGCGTTCGCGTTCCTGGTGACCGCCGACGTTCTGCACCGACAGCCGCACGCCGCGCCGCACGTAAAGCGCGCCGATGCCTTTCGGCGCGTACATCTTGTGCGCGGACATCGACAGGAGATCGCAGCCAACTTCGTCGACGTTTACGGCAACGCGCCCCGCAGCCTGCACCGCGTCAGTGTGAAACCACAGATGCCGCCGGCCTGCGCTGCGTCTTTCGCGAACCAACTCACCGGCCTCTCGCACGGGTTGAATCGTGCCGATCTCGTTGTTGGCCCACATCAACGTGACGAGCACTGTGTCGTCTCGCAGCGCGGCGCGCAGATCGTCAACGCGAACAATCCCGTTCTCATAAACCGGCAGGCGTGTGACTTCCCAACCCCGCTTTTCCAGAACGTCGCAGACGCCGCGCACCGACGGATGTTCGATCTTCGACGTGACGATGTGCCGGCCGTGGGCCGTTGACGCTTCGCAAATGCCGCGGATCGCGAGGTTGTTCGCTTCAGTGCCGCCGGAAGTGAAGACGATCTCGTTTTGTTTGGCTCCGACGAGCGCCGCCACTTCGCGGCGGGCGCGATCGACCGCTGCCCGCGCCTGTTGGCCAAAGCCATGGACGCTGGAAGGATTACCGTACGTTTCGGTCAGAGCACGGCCCATCGCCGCCGCGACGCGTGGGTCGACCGGCGTAGTCGCGCTGTGATCGAGATAAATTCGACGGTTCGCCATCATCATCCACCCGGAAAGCCGCCAACCTCGAGCTGTAGATTCGGCATCTCAGTTTATCCGTGTTTTCAGCTAACACGGATTAGTGTAGCATGCCAGTGTTGCTTCGAGTTGGCTCTCCTCAGAAGGATATAACTATGAATCTTAAGCTTGTTCTAGTGATGGTGTTGGCGATTGCGATTAGCGCAATGCCGAGCTTCGTCTCGACAACGCGAGTCGCCGCCCAGGGTGGGTCAACGGCACTGGAGCGCGGCTATCGCACGGGTTATTCAGATGGTTACACGGCGGGCTTCAAAGACATTACTGACCGCGCGGCCCGCGATTATCAGAACAAACAGGACTATCAACAGGCTAATCGGTCTTACAACGAGGCGTGGGGACCAATCGAGGACTACCGCGACGGTTATCAGCAGGGTTACGAGAACGGCTACGCCGCCGGTTACGAAAACCAGCAATTCAATTCGACACTCCCGGCAGGTCTGCGAAGACGCGGAAACTCCGCGCCGGTCCCTAACAGCGGCAACGACGCCGGTAACTCCGCTCCTGTTCCAAACAATCCCGCGCCTGTTCCAAACCAAACAGACGTTGTCACTAACGACGACGGCGTCGTCATGAACCAGGGCGGCTCGCTCGGGATTCCACGCAATACGATTCTGAACCTCGAGCTCCTGACTCCGATTTCGACCGACGTCAGCCAGCGCGGCGATCGATTTCAAGCGCGCGTGGTTGAGCCTGCGCAATATGCCGGCTTCATCGTCGACGGACGTATCAGCCAGCTCAAGCGGCCCGGAAAAGTGAAGGGCGTCGCGCAACTGCAACTCGCGTTCGATCAGATCCGTTCGACCGACAATCGCAGCGCAACCCTTGCCGCCGAACTACTCGAGATCACGCCGATGGCCGACAACGCTCCGGAAGTTGATTCGGAAGGCGGCGTCAGAGGGCGCGACTCGACGAAGGACGATGCGGCGAAAGTCGGCGCAGCTTCCGGTGTCGGCGCGATCATCGGCGCGATTGCGGGTGGCGGAAAAGGTGCGGCGATCGGAGCGATCATCGGCGGCGGCGCAGGCACTGCCGGAGTGATGACTCAACGCGGAAAAGACATCCGCCTCGATCGCGGACAGCAGTTGAAGATCCGGACGTCAACCGATACAAGCGTTCAGTGACAGCGATCACTTTGCTCACCGACTTCGGAACCGCCGACTACTTCGCCGGCGCGATGAAGGGAGTAATACTCTCAATCAATCCGCAGGCGGTGATCGCCGACGTCACTCACGAGATTCCCGCACACGACGTGGCGGCGGGAGCGTTTACGCTAATCGCCGCTTACGGCACCTTTCCCGAAGGCACAATTCACGTGGTAGTTGTCGATCCGGGTGTTGGGTCGGCGCGGCGGCCGATCGTCGTCAGTGCCGGCGGGCACCTGTTTGTTGGGCCGGACAACGGGTTGTTCACTCACGTTTACGACAGCCAGCCTTCGTTTCAGGCGTTTCACATCACTGCTTCGCAGTACTTTCGTCAGCCGGTGAGCACGACCTTTCATGGCCGCGACGTCTTTGCGCCCGTCGCGGCGGTGCTTTCGACGGGCGTCGAGGCGTCGTCTTTAGGACCACGGATCTCGGATCCGGTGCGGCTGTCGATTCCAGTCACGCCAACGATCATTCACATCGATCGCTTCGGAAATCTGATCACTAACATCACACGCGACGTGTTACCGGCACGGGCAAGTCTGTTGGTGAATGGGAAACTGATTACTGCGTTCAGGAGCTTCTTCGGGGAAGGCGGCGGTGACGAACCTTTCGGTATCTGGGGCAGCGCCGGGTTTCTGGAGATCGCGGTGAACGGAGGCTCCGCGGCGGAATATCTCGACGTGAAACGCGGAGATCAGGTCGACATACAACCACCGAAAGACACATAAAACACATAAGGCACAAAAAACACAAAAGGCACAAAACAAAGCACTAAGGACAAGGCAACAGACATTTACTTCTTATACCTGCTTCTTACTTTTGTGCCTTTTGTGACTTTTGTGTCTTTTGTGGTTACTGGTCCGCACGAGAAGCGGACTCTCTCGGCATCGCGCTCGACATGTAGTACCCCTGCCGCGAGGTCACGACCAGCTTTCGCTTCTTGCCCTTCTCGTCCTTCGCATTCACGCGCACTTCAAGACTGTGCAGACGCCCGTCGTCGACCTCGTTCTCCGCGAGCGTGAACCCGAGACTGTAGCGCGCCGTCAGGTTGCCGATGATCCGTGCAAGGCCCGCGCTGTAGTCTTTCGGTTTGCCGACCTTCACCGCCTCGCCGCCGGATTTTTGCGCGAGGTGCTTCGCGCTTCCGTAAAGACTCAGTCCCATCCACCCGGCGATTGGTTTACCGACAGGCATCAGGAACTTGAACAACGTCCGCAGCTCCACCGTCAGCGAATTGAAGATGACGTTGTGGCGGATCAAGACCTGTTCAGTGGCGTCGCGGTCTTCGAAGAAGATCGGCGCGATGCCGTCCGACACCCACACGATCGAAGGCTGCGAGTTCGGACGCAGTTCTTCAGCCTTGCGCGTCGCGTCTCTCACCGCTGCGGCCATGTCATAGATATCGTTGATCTCGAGTGTGACGTGGCCGTCTTTGTTGACGCGCTTTACGTTCACGGATCCGTCTTTCATTGTGGTGCGCGTGACGATTGCGCCGTTCTTAGCCTTGATCGTTTCGGTTTCAAGCACTTCATTTTCGCTCTGCGGTTCTACTGACACGGTCCGTTCGCGCGCCTCAGGCGGGAAACTCTCCTTCTTTTCGCAGATGGCTTGAACACGAGCGAGTGCGGCCGCCAGCTTCGCACGGTCGTTGGTAAACTCATTCACCCAAAACCGCTCCTCGTCTCCGACGAAGTCCATCGCCATGATCGCGACTTCGTCTCCCGGCGGCAGCTTCGCCAACTCGTCGCCCATCGACTTGACGATATCCGGACGCTTCAGAAACCGGCCCGCGCCGTCTTCGCGCAGATCGAGAATCACGACCAGCGCCAGCGGCTTGCGCGCCTGACCTTCGCGCGTGAAATAGGAGATGCTGCGCGGCTTGCCGTCGTCGAGCACCTCGAAGTGCTCCGTTTTTAAATCAGAGACGGGAGTGTTGTTCTTCTTGTCCTTGACGAGCGCATCGAGGAACACGACGCGCGTTTTGATCCGGATCGTGTCTTCGACTTCCTGCGCGTACGCGGGAACTGCCGCGAACAGCAGCAACAGACTCATCAGAAGACGCAAGGACGCGAACCGGTGAGCAGCCTCGCGGACGCCGAGAGAGCGGTGACTTGGCTGAACGAACAAACCTTGTCGCCGCGCGGCTGACACTCTCGCTTCGCGTCCTTGCGTCTGTTGATGAGCTCGCTTTGTAATCATGACGTTCACTCCTGATCGATGATGGTCGCTTCTTCAGTGATGGACTTGCCCGTGCCTTCAGGATCTTTCAACAGCAGGGCCAGGTTTTTCGGAGAGAGAGTTACCTGCACGACGGTCGCGTCGCGCTGGTCGATCGTAATAACGAGCACGTTGAATTTAGCGCTTGCTTCACGCAGAAAGATGTAGGTCTGTGTTTCGCCGCCGTCGCTGATTGTTTGAATCAGCGGCGTCCAGGTTGCAGTCAAAGCCGTGTTGAGCGACGTGCGAAACTGACTGAACTCGCGATTGAATTCCTGGTTTTCGAAGACGGCGAGTTTGATACTGCCGGCTTCCGCGATGCGTCTCGCGGTGCCGCCTTTGATGCGCGCTGCGGTCGTTCCCACTTTCATTCCCGCCTTGGCGAGAAACGGAATGCCCTCATGCTTCACTCCGTAAAACTGTTCGATCAGCTTGACGACGGAATTGAAGTCGTCGCCTTTCGGATGGATCGCAGCAACCGGCACGACGAGCGCGAGAACGAGTGCGGCGAGTCGAATCGTCTTCATCGAACACCTCACTTGTCGTCGTTCTTCTTCTCTTTTTTCACTTCGATACCCAGATCAGGCACGCCCAGTTGCCCTTCGAGTTTGGCGAGCTTCTCGATATCGACCGGGCCGACTATGTTGACTACCGTAAGCTCGCGGTCGTCAGCGCTGAGCACTGCCAGCCCGCCAACCTGCTCGCCATTCATCAAGAGGTAAACTTCGAGGTTGCCGTCTTTTTTGCTGGTGAAGTTCATCAGCCGCGTCCAGGATGGCCCGCGCAGTTGAGAGCGAATGCCTTCTATGTCGGCGCTCGTGTACTGCCCGTCGGACTCGAACTCGAAACGCTTGACGTAGATGCCTTTGATTCCGGCGATCAGCGATTTGACCTCTTTTTCGTCACCCTCGTCCGACAAGAGCTTGGAAGCCATGCGCATCAGACGCCCGTCGATGTTGACGTCGACGGTCTCGATGGCTTTTGCGGCGAGATGGTCCAGGCTGCTCAACTGGAGCCTCTGGTCCTGGGTCTGGCCGGAGACGAGCACCGCCGTCAGCAGTAGCACCGCGGCAAGCAGCGTCATGTTGAGTGTTTTCATAAGTAACTCCGTTATCCGATCTTGTGCTGGTTTTTGATCTGGTTCGGCGGCGGCCCCTGCGTCCTTCGTTGGGCCAGCTTCAGCTTTTCGCTTGCGACACGAAGGGCAAGCATCAGTTGTTCTTTTGCTTCGACTGCTTCACGTTGATTGATTGATTTCTTGCGGGTGCGCTTGCGTATGACCGGTTTTGGGGACAAATCCGAGTTCTTCTTCATAATCTCCGGTTCTTTGTACACTGATGGAACAACGGATTTGGCTTCCTGCGGCGGTTCCGTCTCTTGTTTTTTGACCCGCAACCATATACCCGCAGCTAACAGCGCAATCAGGACGGTGGCTGCGATTGCGAGCAGGGGAAAGTAGTTGCGTCGGGGAAAGTTGTTGGGAAGCTCCAGCGGCTTCGGCTGATAACGCAGTGGCGCCAGGATCTCTTCCAGCTCCTGGATCTCCGGATCCGGTTCGCCGCTTTTGTCCCACAAGTAGTCGTCGTTCATAAGCCCTCCGTAAAACCGAGCTTCTCTCGCAGCAGTTTCATTCCGCGGTGAAGGTTGACGCGTACGGACGCCGGCGTCAGTCCTGTGCGCGCGGCGATCTCCGGGCCGGTCATGCCTTCGACGAGTCGCAACACGAGCGTTTCGCGGTAAGCCTCCGGCAGGTTGCGAATCATCTCCAGGATTTCAGTGGCGCGCGAGTCTGACGTGTTGCTGCCGCGTACGTCGTCCGTGAGCTCGACCGTCTCGCGTGACCGCCGGTGAAAATCGATTGCGCGGTTGCGAGCTATCATCGCGATCCATGGTCCAAACGCGGCGGCGTCGCGCAGCGTGTGCAGTTTCTTGAAAGCGTGCAGAAAGATGTCCTGCACCAGGTCGTCGACTTCGGCACGCGGAACGCGAGCGAGCAGGATTCCGTGTACGAGCGGCGCGAAGCGATCGTAGAGGCGTCCGAAACCTTCGCGGTCGCCTGCCAATGCCGCACCGACGAACACGGTCTCGATGGCCGGTTCATTCGTTTGCGGGATTGCGGCGGTTGCCCGAGCTGTCATCAGAAGCACGTCCGCTGTGGTTTCAAGGTCGTACATCGCGCTGCCTCGATCCGGTTTTGACATGGACTAAGACGGGAAAGTGGTGGAGAGTGTTAACAGGCGTGGGGATTCTATCAGCCGAATCCGTGGTTTGGCATCAAAACGGAGGTGAGAGCTCGGGGAAAACACGGATTACGTCAGTGTGCTAGACTCTCCGAACGCGTTCCATGGCCGAAAATCGCGAAAATCTGACCCCGGAACAGCGCGAACGAATTCGCCGGCGCCGCCGTGCGTTGTTGTGGGTCCTCGGCGCGACCGTCGTGCTGCTGCTCGCGATCATCGTCTCGCAACAGCTCTGGCTCTGGACCGTCATACGCCCGGACACAGCCTCAGATACACTGGTGCTCTTCGCGTTATCGACCCTCAACTTCGTCGCATTCGTCGTTTTCCTTTTCATCTTCGTCCGCAACCTGCTGAAGTTGCGCCGCGAGCGCAGAGAGCGTCAACTCGGTTCGAAAGTCAAAACCCGCCTGCTGATCTACTTCATTTCGATCAGCTTCCTGCCAATCACGGCGATGGCGGTCTTCTCTTATCTCTTTCTGAATCGATCGCTGGAAAAGTGGTTCAATCCACTGCCGGAGGAGATCCTCCAGCAGGCGCAAAAAGTGCGACTCGAAACACTCGAAAGTAACGAGAAAACGTTCCGCGATAGCGCTTCGCTGCTGGTCCTGTTACTCAACAAGCAAGCTCCACAGGATCGACAGGTGACTCTCGATCAGGTGGTTGCCTCCGGACAAGTAGTGCGCGCCGAGATTGTTGAAGCAGACGGATCCGTATCGATCAGAAGTAGCTCGAGTCTTCCTGCCGGCGACGTCGTGACCGTGCCGCTAAATAACTCGGAGACGCTGATCCTCGCGCCCCAGAAGCGCGCCTCCAACGATCTCGCTGACTTCGTCACCGCATCCGAACGCGACTACCAGGAGTTAGTCAAAAAGCAGCGCCGCGTGCGATTGCTCGGGCTCTCGACACTCGGTTTGATGACGTTGATTCTTCTGTTCGTTTCGAGTTGGGTGGCGATCTACCTGGCGCGCGGCATTGCGACGCCGATCAAAGCTCTGGCCGAAGCGTCGAACGAGATTGCCCGCGGCAATCTCTCGCACCGGGTCACGACGATCGCCGACGACGAGCTCGCATTGCTGGCCGAGTCGTTCAACCAGATGACGACGCAGCTCGAAGAGAACCGCAGCCGCATCGAAGCCAGCGCCGCTGAGTTGCGTGAGAAAAACCTCGCGCTGCGCGAACGCCGCAACTACATCGAAACGGTGTTGCAGTCGTTATCGACAGGCGTGGTTTCAGTCGACGAGAACGATCGCGTTACGACGTTGAATGCATCGGCATCGCGCATGCTCGGGTTAGGCGATCGAGTCGAAGCGAATCCGAGTCTGAACAGTTTGATCGGCGACGAAGACTGGTTCGTCGTCGAGCGATTACTCAAGCGCGCGCGCCGCGCCGGTCATGCAACGGAACAGACGCAGTTGGAAAGCGGCGCGACAAACGGAAACGGTCCGCTTCCGGTGGCGATGACGGCGACGGCGATGCGCGATTCGACCGGACCGCGGCGCGGCGTCGTGCTGGTCATCGAAGATCTATCGGAGCTGCTCTCGGCGCAACGAGCTGCGGCCTGGAGTGAAGTGGCCCGTCGCATGGCCCACGAAATCAAGAACCCGCTCACTCCCATTCAACTTTCAGCCGAACGCATCGCCAAGAGCTACGCGCGTGCCAACACGACCGCGAACGGTATTTCCGCGGTGATCGCGGAATGTACGGAGACGATCACCCGCGAAGTCGCGAGTTTAAAAGCGATGGTCGACGAGTTTTCGCGCTTTGCCCGTCTGCCGGCCACACGTCTCGAACTCGCAAACCTTAATGAAGTTGTGACTCAAGCGGTAGGACTGTACGAAGAACGGCTCAAAGGCGCGCGGATCGATCTGCAACTCGATGCGGATCTTCCCGCAACCATGCTCGACGTCGAACAGATCAAACGGGTATTTGTTAACTTGATCGACAACGCGTTGGAAGCGCTTGGTGCGAACGGTGAAGAACGATTAATCGCGATCAAAACGAGCCGCGACGTCGAGACCGGCATGGTGCGCGCTGAAGTTGCCGACACCGGACAGGGAATCGCGCCGGCGGATTTCAGACGCTTGTTCGAGCCATATTTCTCGCGGCGCGACAGCGGCACCGGTCTCGGTCTCGCAATCGTGCAGCGAATAATCCTCGAACACCGCGGGAGGATCCGCGCCGAGAAAAACAATCCTCGCGGCGCAAAGTTTGTGATTGAGTTGCCGTTGAACCACGCATAAATACGGATTGAATGGACTCGATTCTCATAGTTGACGACGAGCGCGGCATTCGCGAAACGCTGCGCGCGGTGATGGAAGACGAAGGGTTCGTCGCCGATGCCGTCGCGACCGGCGAAGAGTGTCTGAAGGCGCTCGGACGGCGCGCGTACGGCTGCATCCTGCTCGACGTTTGGCTTCCCGGGATCGACGGCCTCGAAACGTTGAAACAACTGCGCGCCGCCGGTTCGGATGCCGCCGTCGTGATCATCTCCGGTCACGGCAACATCGAGACCGCCGTCCGCGCCACCAAACTCGGCGCGTTCGACTTCATCGAAAAACCGCTCTCGATCGAGAAGACAGTCCTTACCGTCCGCAACGCGCTACGCCAACAACGGCTGGAACTAATCAATGCCGATATGGCCGCTGCGCTTGCGCGCGAGTACACGATGGTCGGCGAGTCGGTGGCGATGCGAGCGCTGCGCAAGCAGATCTCCGTAGTCGCTCCCACCGATGGACGAGTTTTGATCTACGGCGAATCCGGGACCGGCAAGGAGCTGGTGGCCCATGCGATTCACGCCGAGTCGCTGCGCGCGGCGGCGCCTTTTGTCGAAGTCAACTCCGCTGCAATTCCCGAAGAACTGATCGAGTCGGAGCTGTTCGGACACGTCAAAGGCGCGTTCACCGGCGCGACCGCGGCGAAGAAAGGCAAGTTTGAGCTGGCCGACGGCGCGACGATCTTTCTCGACGAAGTCGGCGACATGAGCCCGAAAGTTCAGGCGAAAGTCCTGCGCGTGCTCGAGGAGCAACGTTTCGAACCGGTCGGGAGCGGCACGTCGGTCAGCGTCGACGTCAGGCTGATCGCCGCCACGAACAAGCGCCTCGACGTCGAGATCGAACAGGGAAACTTCCGCGCGGACCTTTTTTATCGACTGAACGTGATCCCGTTCGAGTTGCCGCCGTTGCGCGAGCGTCTCGAAGATGTACCGCTTCTGGTCGACTACTTCAATCAGCACTTCTCGCAGGCGTACGGCAAGCGCCCGAAACAGTTTCTGCCCGAGGCGATCGACGAGATGCAGTCGTACTCGTGGCCGGGCAACGTGCGCGAGTTGCGAAACACGATCGAGCGCGTCGTTATCATGCATCCGGGCGTCAAGGTCACAGCCGCCGACCTGCCGCCGCATGGCAAGGAAGAACCTCCGGCGGCGTCGTTCAGGTTTCCCTCCTTTAAAGAAGCGACCGAGGCCTATCACCGCGAATTCATCCAGCGAAAGCTCGAGGAAGCGGAAGGCAACGTTTCGCGTGCCGCTGAGCTGATGGGCGTCGATCGCAGCCACCTGTATCGGCGCATGCGCGCGCTCGGCATTCAAAATCGCGGCGAACGCAGCCTGCCGTAAAAACGTCAAATTGTGTTAAGATCGGGCACTTTTGCGCTTGCGCGAAAGGGATTGAGGAATAGATGGACTTTACGACCAAAGAGCTGTTGAAGCGCTACGCGAAACTCGCGATCGGCCAACCGTTTTCCCCGGTATTATTGAATATTCTGGTCACTTCCGTTTGTGACATGCGTTGCACGCACTGTTTCTTCACCGACGAGCTGGACGATCGCCCGCGGAAGAAACTCCAGATGAAAACCCACGAGATCGAGCGGATCTCGCAGACGCTGGGCGGAAATCTCGGCGTTTTGATCCTTGCCGGCGGCGAGCCGTTCACGCGCAAGGACCTGCCGGAGATCGCGCGCGCGTTCTACACCAACAACAAGCTCGAGTCGATTTACATCATGTCGAACGGGCAGATTCAGAAGCGAATCTTTCCCGACGTCACGCGCATCCTTCAGGAGTGCCCGGACCTCAACGTCACGGTTGCGCTCGGCATCGATGGTCCGAAAACCGAGCACGAGAAGATTCGCCAGAAGCCCGGATCGTGGGACATCGCGATCGACACCGCGCGCCAGCTTCAGGCGATCAAGAAAGAGTATCCACGGCTGGACGTGCAAACGTGTACCTGTTTCATGAACTCCAATCAGGACACGATCTTCGAGTGGTACGACTTCCTCAAGTACGACCTCAAGCCTGACAAAGTCAACTTCAACTACATTCGCCCGCCGTCAGCCGATCCGAAGGAGTTGGACATCGACCACTCGCGCTACGCGAAGTTGGCCCAGATGATCGACGACGACTCGCGTCATGCCGCAATCAAGAACAACTATGGCGGCAAGGCAGGGTTCTTCAAGGCCGCGATCGATATTTACATGCACGGCCTGATCGCGAAGACCCAGGAGACGCAGACCGCGCAGATGAAGTGCTACGCCGGGACCGCGGGCGGCGTGATTTACGATGAAGGCACCGTCTCGTCGTGTGAAAACCTCGCGCCGATCGGCAACCTGCGTGATTTCGATTGGAACTTCCAGAAGCTGTGGCTGTCGCCGGCGATGAAAGCGCGACGGCAGAAAGCGGCTGACGGTTGTTTCTGCACGCACGAGTCGAATAGTTACTATCCGTCGCTGCCGTTTAATCCGGGACACTTGATTCAGATCAAGAAGCTCGAGCGAGAGATGAAGAAAGCGCGGAAGACGATCGATCGTCTCGATCCGGAACCAGAGGGTGTTTTAGACCACGTATAAAAATGTCCCCACAGCCGCGCATACCAAAAATCTTAATAATCTCATCCGACACCGGCGGCGGCCATCGCTCGGCCGCGGCGGCGATCGTTGCCGGCGTGCAGAAGTTTTTCGACGGTGAGTCGTATGCCGTGCGCGTCGTGCGTGCAGTTGAAGAGTCGCATCATCTCGCGGAGAAGCTGGTTCGTCTTTACAACTGGCTCCTGCGCAACCGGCAGCACTGGATGAAGTACTACTACTGGTTCATCAACCGCCTTCGTCCGGACACCCGCGAGTTTTTTCATAAGCGATCCGTCGGTTACGTGAAGGACCTGTTCGAGCGCTGGTGCCCGCACATCGTCGTCAGCGTTCATCCGCTGACGCAGCACATCTTCGGCCGCGTGCTGAAAGAATTGGGGCTCGCCGGACGCGTGCCGCTGGTGTCGGTCGTCACCGATCCCTGTTACGGTTTTTGGAAAGGCTGGGCCTGCGACGCGGTTACGCTTTACCTGGTCGCCAGCGAAGACGCGCGGCGGCAGTTGATCGACTACGGTGTCGCGCCTGAGCGCATCAAGATTTCCGGCATGCCGGTCCATCCCAAGTTTGCCTATCCCGGCGAAGAAGCCGCGCAGGCTGCACGGCGCGCGCTCGGACTGGATCCGGAGAAGTTTACGGTCTTCGTGAACGCGGGCTGGGTTGGCGGCGGTAACATCCCGCAGATCTTTCGTGAGCTGGTGCGCGGCGAGTTGGACGTGCAGGCGATCTTTCTCGCAGGTAAGAACGAAGACCTCCGCGTCGCGGCCGAAACGATCGCGCTCGATGCGCCGTTTCCGATCAAGGTCATCGGTTATTCCGACGAGATCGAGAAGCTGATGAGCGCCGCCAATGTCATGATCTCTAAACTCGGCGGTCTGACGACTTTCGAAGCGCTCGCGTGCCGTTTGCCGATCATCGCCGACGTCATAACCGAGCCGATGCCGCAGGAGGCGGGCACCGCCAACATGATCGCGCAGCGCGGCGCGGGCGTCATGCTCCGGCGCTCGAGCGACGTCGTACCCGTCGTCCGGCGCATGATCGAGGACGAATTACACTATTCACGGATGCGTGCCGCCACTGTCGGACTTGCAATCCCGAACGCAACACGGCACATTGTTGAGGAAATCGCGGCACTGATCCCACAGCCTGAAAGCGCTGTTTTGAGTGAAGTCGCCTCCGCGTGAGACTGGAATCCCGTTTTCAACCCAGCCGACAGTTTGCAGATTAGGAGAAAAGATAACTGAGTGAGCCTGTTGCTTGAGGGAAAAAGAGCGTTCATCACCGGAGGAACGCGCGGCATCGGTGCGGCAATGTGCGAGGTCTTTGCGCGCGAAGGCGCCGACGTGGCGTTTAGCTACAACTCGCGCGACGATCTCGCCGCCGACATGAACAGCAAGATCGAGGCTCACGGCCGGCGCGCGTTCAGTTCGAAGGTTTCAGTAATCGATCGCATCGGCATGAAGAAGCTGACGCGCGAGCTTGTCGAGAAGTGGGGCGGCGTCGATATTCTCGTCAACAACGCGGCCATCAACCGCGGCGACAACTTCGCTACGACCACCGACCGCGCCTGGGACGAAGTGATTCACACAAACGTCGACAGTCTGTTTGCGGTGACGAAGCCGATGTACAAACAAATGATCCGGCAGCGGAAGGGAATCATTCTCAACATCACTTCCATCGGCGCGATGCGCGCACTGCCGACCGCCGTACACTATGCGACGTCGAAAGCCGCGATGATCGGGTTTACGAAATGTCTCTCACGCGAGGCGGCGACGTTTGGCGTCCGCGTGAACGCGATTGCGGCGGGAATATTCGACACGGATCTCGCGCAGGCGCTTCCCGATCGGCTGCTTCAGATGCACGACTTCTGGACTTCGGCAGGAAGGCTGGGCCGCCCTGAAGAGCTCGCCGAGTATGCCGCGTTCATGGTCAGCGTACGGAACAGCTTCATGAACGGCGAGGTCGTGATCGTCGACGGCGGCGCGATCACGTAACCATGGATCAGACGGATTTGTCTGCTTCCGTGTTTTTCAACTGCCTTTCTAATTCTCGTACTGTCCGCTGAATATCTCCCAACCTCCGGAAAGCGGCGGTCGAACGCAGCCAGTCGCGATTGTCGAACGCGGGAATTCCCGAGATCACTTTGCCCGCTGGAATGTTGTGACTCGTCGCGCTTTTCGCGGTGAGCACGACGTCGTCGCCGATCGTCAGA
>DASRIM010000130.1:0-11825 GCA_035649995.1 Pyrinomonadaceae bacterium
TCATACCTCGATCCAGGGCGTGGGTTCCTTGGGATACGAAAGACAGACCTCGGTCGAACCGTAAAACAGCGGCGCTTTTTCCTGAAGGGCGACTTCCGCGTTGATTTTGGCGAGATACGGGTTGTTTGCCCGCTGCGAAAGGTGGGCCAGCACGAGGTACTTCGCGCATCCGTCGAAGCCGTGCTTGATCCAGTCGGCGAGGTCCTCGTTGGACAGGTGGCCGAGCCGGGAAAGGATGCGTTGCTTGAGATCCCACGGATAAGCGTCGCAGGCCTTCAGCATGTCTCGACTATGATTCGATTCGATCACGATCGCGGCACAGCCGCGCAGACGTTCGGAGACGAGCGTGGTGATATGTCCGAAGTCCATCACGGTGGCGATCTTCACGCCGTGGTGCGTCGCAGTGAAACCGAAGTTGTCGACTGCGTCGTGCGGGATCGTGAACGGGTGAAAGTCGATCTCGCCGATGCGAAAATCCTTGCTCGACTCGATCTGTTCGACGCGATCGCGCAGCGCGTCGGCACGTCGCCGCGGCTCATCGCTGCTGACGTTGAAACGTTCGCTAACGTAAGCGTCGAGTGTTTGCGCGGAGATGTAGACGGGACAATCGACTGAGCCTAACAGAACGCGCAGGCCGCCCGCGTGATCGCCGTGTTCGTGTGTGACGAGAACGCCATCGAGACGCTGCACGTCTTCGCCGACGAGTGCGAGCCGGCGCGCAATTTCTTTCGCGCTGAGACCGGCGTCAACGAGTACGCGCGTATTGCCTGCAACGATCAGGACTGCATTGCCAGTCGATCCGCTGCCGAGAACGGTAAGTTTCATTGCACCACAAAAGGCACAAAAAGCACAGAAGGCACAAAAAACAAAATGAAGGAACTTAAACCAAACGCTTGGTGTGCCCTCACTATAACAAAGCTCTTGTGCCTTTTGTGGCTTTTGTGCCTTTTGTGGTTACCTTTTTCGTCGTTCTAGATCTCGAGGCGGGAGCGATCGACTTTAAATCCGTTGAGGTTGCCGAGCGCGCCGAGTGCGATCGTTTCCGACTTGAAGTAGGTGTGTGCTACTTCCTGAAGTTGTTCGAGCGTGATGGCGCGGATCTTTGCGATCACTTCGTCTGGCGAGATCCGCCGGCCATGAATGATCTCCTGGCGCGCCAACGTGCTTGCACGCGCGCTCGACGACTCGAGGCTGAGCAGGATGGACGAGATGGCCTGGTCCTTTGCGATGCGAAGCTCTTCTTCCGAGACCGGATGACGCACAACTTCGCGCAACTCCTTCAACGACAGATCGAGAACCTGGTCGAGTTGTTCCGGCGACGTGCCGGCATAGATATTGAAAACTCCGACATCTGAAAACGCGCTTCCCGCAGCGCCGACCGAGTAAGCCAGTCCGCGCTCTTCACGCACCTGCTGCCAGAGATGACTCGACGTGCCGCCGCCGATCACCGACGCCAACAGACTCGCGGCGTAACGATCTTCGCTGAGCGCGGCAGGCCACGGCGTCGCCAGGACGAGATGCGCTTGTTCGAGCTCGTTCTTTTGTTCGATCAGGATCGGCGCCGCCGGACGAGGTTTCGAGCCTTCAACAGTGAGCGGTCGGAAAGCTGCACCGCTTTCGCAACCGTCGAACGACCTGCCGACCAGTTCAACCAGACGAGCGTGCTCGACGTTTCCCGCGGCCGCGACGACGAGGTTGTTGTACGAGAACTCGCGCGCGTGGAACGCGACGGTCGTTTTATGATCGAAAGTCGGGACTGTTTCCTTCGTGCCTTCGATCGGGCGTCCGAGCGGATGGTTCGGGAAGTAAGCGGCGTTGAAGAGCTCGCCCAGCAGTTCGTCGGGCGTGTCTTCGACCATCTTCATCTCTTCCAGGATGACTTTTTGCTCACGATCGAGGTCTTCCTGCTCGAAACGCGGGTGCGACACCAGGTCGGCAAGCAGATCAATCGCTTGCGGAAGGGCGACGTCCGCAACCTTCGTGGTGAAACCCGTCATCTCATGGGTAGTGTAGGCGTCGAGGTGGCCCCCAAGCCGGTCGGTTTCGACGGCGATATCACGAGCCGTTCGGCGCCGCGTGCCCTTAAAAACCGCATGTTCGATAAAGTGACAGATGCCGTTGAGCTCCGGGCTCTCGTGACGTGAGCCTCGACGGACCCAGATGCCGGCAGTTACGGAACGCAGGCCGGGCATGTGCTCTGTCAGGACGACGATCCCGTTGGGGAGTTTTGTAGATTGCACTTCGTCTATCATCTGCTGGAAACCAAACAGTGCTTAAGGGCGCCGTGGGTGAAATGGGGTGAGGAATCCTAGCACGACCGCAGCGGAAGCGGTAGCGCCCTGACGGGCGCGCCACGTTTCCCCGTTATTCGCCGTTAAATGCGGTGTAAAAAAGGCCGAAATTGCCCATATTTCCCCTTCAGTTACTTGACAGGCCTTTCATCAGTGGAAGAGAATACTTTGCCGTCATGCTCCCCGCAGTCGCTTCCCAGGGACTCTGGTCGCGGAGGTCTAAAGCCCATGAGAAGAGCGTCAACTCTTAGTTTGTCCTGGCTCGCATTAGTGTCGTTGGTGATAGGAATGGCCGGCGTTGCGCAGGCCGCTCCGGCGAAGTCGCTTGGAACTGTCACCGGCACTGTCAAAGACAACAAGGGCAACCCGCTTGCAGGCGCGCTCGTGTCGTTGTTGCGCGAAGGCGCGAAGCAGGTCGCGAAGGAAGCACGCACCGACGATAAAGGAAACTTCATCGCCAAGGTCGTGCCGGGACGCTACGGCATCAGGGCCATCGCCCAGGGCTTCAACGAAGTCGTCTTCTCGTCCGTTGAAGTCAGGGCCTCGCAAGAGCTCGTCTACCGCTTCAACCTCGAGCCGATGGGCTACGGCAAAACGCTTCCTGAGCGACGCCGCGATCGCGAAGACGTGAAGTGGACGCTACGCTCCACGCAAAACCGGCGTTCGATTTTCCAAATGGAAGAAGGCGACGACGCGACTGTGCGAGCCGTCGCCGATGCGGAAGAGCAAGTCGCCGAAGCTTCACAGATGGAGACCGCGCCGACAGGTCCCGCCGATTCCGGCGAGCGCGACACGAAGATACGGCCGCACGGCGTTTTCGAAACTTACTTAGCCAGCAACTCATTCGGTACTTCATACACCGGCTTCAACTTTGCAGTCGCCACTCCCGTTTCAGAACACGTCGAGTTGATCTTCTCCGGACAAACGGGGCTCGGCGAAGCGCCTCAACGTCTTGAGGCGACGACGCGCATTCGCGTTGGCGAGCGTCACCGCGTAGGCGTCACTGCTTCCGGTTTACACTTCGAAGCTCCGATCTGGACCAGCAGGATCAACGATCAAGAGTCGCTGTACGGACAAGTTTCGCTGCGCGCGATTGACGAGTGGATCGTGCGCGACGGAATCGTGATCGTGATGGGTCTCGACTACTCGCGTTTCATCGGCGCCGGCGGAGCGCAGGCGTTCACACCGCGATTCGGTGTCCAGTATGACGTCAACGCCCGCACGCGCGTTAAAGCCGCGTTCGCATCCGGTGGCGAAGAAGACGGCATCCAGAGCGTCGCGACGTTTGAAAACGAGCAGGTTGTTTTCAGAAACAATCCGAACGCGTTTCGTCCCATCGCGTTCATCGACGGCGAAGCGGTGCTCGAGCGGAGTCACCGGCTCGAGTTCGGCATCGAGCGCGTGCTCGACAACAGTTCCAACGTCGAGGCAACAGCGTTCTTCGACACCACGACCGGCCGCGGTGTTGGATTGATGAGTTTTCCGTCTACGGCCTTCTCAGGCAGCAGCGGCGAGCCGTTTCTGCACGTCGCGAATCAGCAGGGTTCGTCACGCGGGATGCGCGTTGTTTACACGCGGCGTTTGAATCGCGTCTGGACGGCCTCCGCAGGTTACGCATTCGGACGCGGCCAGCGTTTGGGCGCCTCCGGTTTCTCAACTCCGGCGGAACTGTTTGAGAGCGGTCTTTTCCAAACCGGCGCACTGCAACTCGCTGCCGGGTTTGACACGGGAACCCACATCCGGACGGTCCTCCGCTTCTCGCCCGAAGCGACAGTCTTTGCGATCGACCCGTTTGCGGGCCGGTTGGGCGTTTACGATCCTTCGTTGAGCATCCAGGTGACCCAGGAGCTTCCGAGCTTCGGCTTGCCGGTGCGTGCCGAAGCGATTCTCGACGCGCGCAATCTGCTGGACGCTCAGGTCAGTTCAGATAACGGTGACGTGTTGACGTTTGTCGGCAACAGCCGGCGGTCTGTTCGCGGCGGAATCTCAGTCAGGTTCTAGCAGCGTGCAATCTGGCGCTCGGTAAGTGAGCGGTCCGCCTAACTCGCTCCTCTAATCACGCTCCTTCATCGAGTCGCCCGACGATCGCTGAACGCGGTCGGCCCTTCCAAATTCTCGGAAAATTCCGAAAAGATGGATGGGTATACACGTTTACGCTTTGCTCCATGCTTTGCTCTACGCCAGTCACCGAACGATTCGAGCACGTGAAAACGGGGAACATTCCTTGCCTAAAACGGTGGGATCGACTGGTTCCGTATTAATTGGGGAGAGTCAGGACATCAGTGAAGGGTTCGGTATTCACAACTAAGACATGGTTCCTGCTAATCGGCGCAGCGCTCTTGATCAGCGCCGGTGCCCTCAATTTCCGTGAGCGGGTCCAACATCGACCGGTGCCGTGGGATGGCGTGGACTGGGTCGATACGTCCGAAGGCATCATCGCCAGGAGCGTCGAGCCGAACTCCGCGGGCCAGCGAGCGTGGCTGTTGCCGGGCGATCGGCTGATCGGGATCAACTTCGACGGCAGGAGCAAGCCGGACGAGATCACGCGCGCCACCGACGTCCAGATTTATCTCGAACAGGCCGGCGTCGGCGGACAGTTACACTACCTGATGCAGCGTCCTTCGTATCCGCCGGAGACGCGCGAGTACTGGGCCGACCTCGACAGTCTGGGCACCGTACACAAGTGGACGCCGCGCGTTCTCTACATCAACCTGCTCGGGCTGGCCTATCTCTTCGTCGGGTTCTTCGTTCTCTTCAAACAGGGCGGGCGCGCGCCGTTCGTGCTCCATTTCGCGACCTTGTGTTTGTGCGCTTTCGTCTTCCACTTCTACGTGCCGATTGGCGCGTACGACGACCTCGACCTGGCGATCGGCTTTCTCGACACTGTCGCGGTGATCTTCTTCGCGCCGGTGTTCCTGCACTTCTGCGCGCTCTACCCAACACGGCAACAACTGGGTCAGACTCGCCGCTGGCGAGCGATCCTGCTCTACGTTCCCGCGTTCGTGCTGCTCGCCTTTGCAATCGTCGTCTATCTCCGAGATGAAATGGCGAAGGCTGTTGCCGGGTTGAAGAACATTCCGGTCAGCCAGCCGATCGTTACACTGTTTTACTGGCTGCTGATCGCGCACCTCGTGGTCGCGCTAATCGGCGGCGCGGCATTGTTGCTGCGGACTCTCGTCAAGGCGAAGAGTCCGGTCGTGCGACAGCAGGTGAAGTGGGTCGTTTGGGGAACGGTGCTCGCTATCACTCCGTTCACCCTTCTGTACGCTGCTTTCTATCTGTTTGGCGCGCCGACTGACCGCTGGCTCACCGACGTCGCGATCCTGCCGCTGGCGATTATTCCGTTTGCTTTCGGTTATTCGGTCCTTCGTTATCGCTTGATGGACGTTGAGCTGGTCGTCCGCCGCGTTTTCGTTTACGCGTTGACGACGCTCGCCATCGCGCTATTGATCGGCGGCGTGGTCTATACCGCCGGGCTCTACGCGTTCGGTTCGGATCAGCCGTTCAGTTCCGGAGAGATCACGCTGCGCGTCGTAGTCGCAGTGCTGGCGATGGCGGCGATCGTGATGGTCGCGGCCCCGGTCAAACACTTCCTCCAGGAACAAGTCGATCGGCTTTTCTACGGTGAACGTTACGATCTCAGAAACAGTCTGCTCGACTTCGGCCGCACGCTTTCGGCAACGACGGCGCTCGAGCCGCTACTCGACGCGTTAGTCAATCGTCTACAGGAAGTGATGAACGTCGGGCGCGTCGCGATCTTCGTTGAAGATCGGAACTCGCCGTCAGGTTACACCGTCGCGCGCGCTGAAGGGCTCTCGATTCCTTTGGCAGTGCCGCCTGATTTTCGCCACATGATTCGCGTGCGGTCTGCTGAAACCGGCGTTGTTCGCGCTGACGATCTCGATTTGACGGCAGACGCCGCGGGATCGGTCAGACGTTCACTTCATTACTTCGTACCGTGCGTCGTTCGCGGACGCATGGTCGCCGTAATCGGGTTGGGACGCTCAGTTGACGGTGCGTTGCTTTCGTCGGAAGACGTCGAGATTCTGCGGACGGTTTCGGGCTACGTCGCGGTCGCGATCGAGAACAGTTTGCTTTACAAAGACCAGCAGGAACGCGCCTCGGAGTTGAAACTGTTGAAGGAGTTCAACGAGTCGATCATTGAGTCGATCAACGTCGGACTGTTGGCAGTGGACCTCGACGGTCGCGTGACCCGCCTGAACTCAGCGCTCGAACACATTCTGGATCTGCGGCGCGATGCAGCCATCGGCAAGCGCGTTGAAGATCTCTTCTCGGAAGATTTTGCCGACACGCTGCACCAGGTCCTCGGCAAAGACGGCTGGCGGCTCCGCGAGATTCGCAACATCTACAAGCTCCACACCGCTACGCTCGGAAGCCGTTCGCTCGTGCTGAACATCGCGCTGGCGCCGTTGCAGGACGGACAAGGACAAACCGGCGCGCTCGTCGTTCTCGAAGACGTTACAGCGCGCATCAGTCTCGAAGAGCAGTTGCAGCAGCGCGAGAAGCTGTCGTCGATCGGTTTGCTGGCCGCGGGCGTGGCGCATGAAGTGAACACTCCGCTGACCGGCGTATCGTCATACACGCAGATGCTGCTCGGCATGTTGAACGAGACCGATCCGAAGCACGCGCTGTTGCAGAAGGTTCGGACGCAGGCGGAACGCGCCACGAACATCGTCAACAACCTGTTGAACTTCTCGCGCACCGGCAGCGCGACCGAGTTCGCGGAGCTCGACATCGAACGCGTGCTGGACGACACGTTGCAACTACTCGAACCGCAACTGCGTCGCAGCCAGATCGAGATCGTGCGCTCGTACGCTGAAGACGTTCCGGAAGTTTACGGCAACGCCGGCAAGTTACAGCAGGTCTTCACCAACCTGATCCTCAACGCGCGCGACGCGATTCCCGACGGCGGACGCATCACAGTTGCGACCAGCACGTCCGACGACGGATCTCCGGTCGTGGAGATCTGCGACACCGGTATCGGCATCGCGCCTGAGAACGTCGCTAAGATTTACGATCCGTTCTATACCACCAAAGGCGTGGGTCAGGGCACCGGGCTTGGTCTCGCCGTTTCCTACGGCATCGTCCAGGAGCACGCCGGCCATATCAGCGTTGAAAGCACACCAGGCCGCGGCACCACGTTCCGCATTACGCTGTCGAACGCGCGCATCCGTGCCCGTCTCCAGGCAGTCGGCGACTAATCAAATTACATTCGTGTTTGAATGTAGACCGTCGCGTAGCTAAACTACGCGCGTCCCGTTATTGTGGTATGCAGATGAAGACTGAAAGACGAAACTCCAGGAAAGGCTCCGTCCTCGTCGTAGACGACGAGGAGATCATGCGCGAAGTGCTCGAGACGCTTCTCACCGCCGAGGGCTATCGCGTCGATCTCGCGAAGACGGGCGAGGAAGGTCTCGAAGCTTACGGACGCCGCGCTTTCGACGTGGTGCTGCTCGACGTGTCGATGCCCGGCATCGGCGGCCTGCGCGCGCTCGAAGAATTTTTGAAGATGGATCCGGAAGCGGTGATCGTGATGATCACTGCTTATGCGACGTTCGACACCGCCATCGCGGCGTGGGAACGCGGCGCGTACGGCTGTATCCGAAAACCGTTTCAGAACGAACAGATCAGCGCGCAGATTCAGGCCGGAATCAAACGCCGCCGCAAAGAAGAAGAACGACGCACGCTGCGTCGCGCGATGAGCAAAGCAGTGGATCGCGGCGAGATAATCGGCCGGTCCGACGTGATGCAGGAGGTTTTCCGGCTCGTCGAGCAGGTCGCGCCGGCGAGATCGACGGTGCTGATCACCGGCGAAAGCGGAACCGGTAAGGAGTTGATCGCGAAAGCGATTCACGAAGCGAGCACGCGCGCCGGGCGGCCGTTTGTGACGGTCAACAGTTCGAACATCCCGTCGGAGCTGCTCGAATCAGAGCTGTTTGGCCACACGCGCGGCGCGTTCACCGGCGCAGTCGCGGCGAAGAAGGGCTTGTTTGAAGTCGCCGACGGCGGATCGATCTTCCTCGACGAGATCGGCGACATTCCACCGGAAACACAGGTGCGTTTGCTGCGCGTGATCCAGGAACGCGAATTCACGCCGCTTGGCGACACTGCGCCGCGTCGCGTTGACGTGCGCATCATCGCTGCGACGAACATCGATCTGAAGGAAGCGGTGCGGCAGGGAAGTTTTCGAGAAGACTTGTACTACCGCCTTGCGGTCGTGCCGATCGAATTGCCGCCGCTGCGCGATCGACGCGAAGATATTTTGCCGCTGGCCCAACACTTCATTCAGAAGTACAACGAAGAGAACGGCCGCAGCGTGTCGGAGCAGTTGGCGCCGGAGGTGCTGGCGCTGATGGAGCAGTACTCGTGGCCGGGAAACGTGCGCGAGTTGGAAAACACGATCGAACGAGCCGTGGTGATTGCGCCGGGTGACGAGATCACGAAGGAGTGTTTGCGCGCGGAGATCAGCGATCCGAAATCGGTCACTGCCGGACATCACGATGGCGCGAGCAATGCGGTCGGCGACATCGGCCGCGGTATCAACTTTTACGAAGAAGTGCGCCGGTTTGAGATCGACTTAATCCGGCGAGCGCTGGAGCAGACCGGCGGTCATCAGTCGCGCGCCGCCCGTCTTCTCGGAATGAATGCGACGACACTCAACTCCAAAATCAAGACTTACAATATCAACCTGAGACCCTAGTCATTTGACATTGGTCATTTGACATTTCTCATTTGACATTTCGAAATCCGTGTACCACTCGTGCTGGTTGACCAGCCTCTTAACAAATGACAAATGGTAAATGTGAAACGACATATGACCAATAACAGGGACCGTAGATGAAGCGACGCGAACTCGACGGCTGTCCGATTACCGGGGCGCTCCAGATACTCGGCGATAAGTGGACGATGCTCGTCGTGCGCGAGCTGGTTTCGGGGCCGAAGCGGACGATGGAGTTGCTCAACAGCCTGTTTCCGATCAGCAGCCGGACGCTTGTCGGGCGGTTGCGCGACATGGAGAACGACAACTTCGTCGAGCGCACGGATTTTGGCGGGAATCCGCCGCATATTGAGTACGCGTTGACTGAGCGCGGGCGGTTGTTGCTGCCGCTGCTCGAGTCGCTGCGTCAACTCGGTTTGTCGCTTGGTTGTAATGATTGTGAGGATCGTCGTGAACGGCTGGGCGTCTACTGCGAACCCTGTCCGCTCAACGACGAAGAAGTACTAATCCAACCTGTCCCTCGTTCTGCGCCCGCCCCTTCGCGCCGCGACAAAGACGATTCGATCGTTTTGTTGTAACTCAATCTTCGCCTACGACGACGCCGGTTTCGTTGGAGACCATGTGCCCGTCGGGTGTGATGATGGCTTTGTGGTCGGCCGTGACGTGTTCGCCTTCGATGGTGACTTCGTCACCGGTCGGCATGGCCACCGGCAGGTGATCCAGAAAACGTTCCGCGTCGATCGCCGACATGCACCCCGAACCGGCAGCGGTTACAGCCTGACGATAAACCGAGTCCTGCACGTCGCCGCAAGCGAAGACGCCGGGAATGTTCGTCGAGGTCGAGTGGCCGGAGGTCTTGAGATACCCAATCTCGTCCATCTCGAGTTGTCCGCGAAAGAGACCCGTGTTTGGTCTGTGTCCGATGGCGACAAACACACCGGAGCACGGAAAGATCTGCTCTTCGCCCGTCTTCAGATTGCGCAACCGAACACCAGTGACGCCTTCATCCGGCGTTCCGACGATCTCCTCCACCGCCGTATCCCAAATGAAATCGATCTTCTCGTTCTGGAACGCTTTCGCCTGCATGATCTTCGACGCCCGCAACTTGTCGCGCCGGTGCACGACATAGACCTTCGCGGCGTAGCGCGTCAGAAACGTTGCTTCCTCCATCGCCGTGTCGCCGCCGCCAACCACGACCAGCGTCTTGTTGCGAAACGCCGGCAACGGCCCGTCACAAGTCGCACACGCTGAAACACCGTTGCCACCAAAACCGTCCGGCACCTTCGCCTCGCCCGGAATGCCGAGCCACTTCGCCGACGCTCCCGTCGCGATGATCAGCGTTTCCGTTGAGATAGTCGCCCCTTCGGTGTATAGCTGAAACGGACGTTCGCTGAGGTCGACTTCGGTGATCCAGGTTTCCATAAAATCAGTCCCGAAGCGCTCGGCCTGTTTGCGAAACTCTTCCATGAGTTGCGGCCCATCAATGCCGTTGGCAAACCCGGGATAGTTTTCGACGTCGGTCGTAATCATCAACTGCCCGCCCGGCGTGGTCTGCTTTTCAGCGTCCGGCGGAGCGTCGATCAACAACGGGCGCAAGTTCGCCCGAGCGGTATAAATGGCGGCGGTCAGGCCCGCTGGGCCGGATCCGATGATCACGACGTCCCTTTTTATCGTTTCGTTATCCATGGCCAATTCTTTAAATCCGTGGTTTTCAAACGGTTGAGCGGTATAGTATAACTACGGACATTGAGGTAGTCGAACCTGATGGCTTCGATTGAAACGATTGCCGTGATCGGCGCAGGCACCATGGGCCATGGAATCGCCCAGGTTGCCGCGTATTCCGGGTTTCGAGTACTTCTCAGCGACGTGGACCGGGAGTCGCTGGCGCGAGGCGTCCAGTCGATCGAGAAGAACCTCGCGAAGGGGATTCAGCTCGCCAAACTGACCGAAGACGATCGCGAACGCACGTTGCAGCAGATTCGCGGCACCATCAAGCTCGAAGAATGTGCCGCCGCCGATTTGATCATTGAAGCCGCGCCGGAGAAGTTGGAACTGAAACAGGAGATCCTGCGGCAACTCGAATCCACGCCGGATCGGCCGTTCATCTTTGCGAGTAACACTTCGTCGCTGTCTATTACTGAAATCGCGCGCGCTTCCAAACGCCCGGAAGCCGTGATCGGCATGCACTTCTTCAATCCGGTTCATATCATGCGCCTGGTTGAGATCGTAGTCGGAGAAAAGACGAGCAACGAGACGGTAGAGACGGTCACCGCCGTTGGCCGGCAGATGCGAAAAGAGCCGATATTGGTGAAAGACGTGCCTGGATTTGCATCGAGCCGGTTAGGCGTGGCGCTTGGGCTCGAAGCGATGCGGATGGTCGAGCAGGGAGTCGCCAGCGCGCGCGACATCGATACCGCGATGGAGCTTGGCTACAACCACCCGATGGGGCCGCTGAAGTTGACGGACCTGGTCGGTCTCGACGTCCGACTGAACATCGCGGAGTATCCGTATCGCGAGTTGGGAACAGAGACGTTTCGCCCGCCGGAACTGTTGCGGCGGATGGTGAGCGAAGGGAAGTTGGGAAAGAAAACCGGCGAAGGCTTTTACGATTGGAGTAAGGAGAAAGAGGACTTGCGCCGCGCGCAATCTTCTTGATACCCGGCCGCAGTGTCAAACATGAGCACGCCTTACAACAATGAAGAGCGGCGATTTGCGCTGCGTATGTCGTTGCGTTTACCGATTGTGGTTTCCGGCCGCGCCGAAGACGGCTCTGCGTGGAGCGAGCCGACCGAAAC
>DASRIM010000131.1:0-5347 GCA_035649995.1 Pyrinomonadaceae bacterium
CTTCAAAAAGGCTGGTGCTGCGCTGAGTGCGGAAGAGATCGAGGAGCTGGGGCAGCGCCTCGAAATGGAGAAGGAACGGAAACAAGGGCGTTCTGCCGGCAGAGCTTCCGCGTCAAAGAGTGCTGCCAGGTCGTCAGGCGCGAAGAAGTCGGCGCCTGCGAAGAAGGCGGCCAAAAAGAAATCGGCAGCGAAAGCTGCAAAGAAGAGAAGCGGGAAAACAGCGGGCCGCGGCAGATCCGCCAGGGCGTCCAAGTGACGCGCATCTGCCGCAACCGGGAAACACATTAGAAGGGAAGTTTAGAAATTCGCTTCGACTGACCTCCCGCAAGCGGGCAACACATAGAAGGGAAATCTAAAGCTCCCTTTCTATTGGCCTGCCGCAAGCGCGAACGACATTGCCGCAGTAAATGGCTAAAGATCTTTACGACTGCATCGTCATTGGAGCCGGGCCGGCGGGACTGTCTGCGTCGCTCTTCCTCGCTCGGTATCTGCGGAAGACTCTCACGTTCCATCACAACAGCCCGCGTAACGAATATGCGCATGGCGTCCACGGCTTTCTGGGACACCACGGTATTCGTCCGTCCGAACTGCTCGCGAGAGGCCGCGACGAAGTCACAAACCACGGCGGATTGATCGTTGAAGCATGTGTGCATGCGGTAGAAAGAGTTTCCCCGGAACACTTTCGCGTCTTCGCAGGCCCTGAACCGGCGGCATCACAAGTCTTCGAGGCGCGGCGATTGTTGCTGGCCACGGGTCTTCGCGATCTGACTCCGGACTGTCCACGGTTCCGCGAGTTTTATGGCTCGACCGTACACCATTGTCCGGATTGCGACGGCTATGAAGTGCGAGACAAGCGAGTGGCGATTCTCTCACACAACCATAACTCGGCCGCGTTCGCCGAGAAGCTTCTTACGTGGACGAAGCACCTGACGCTGCTGAGCGACAACCGTGAAATATCCGCGACGGATCGTGCGAAGTTAGCTGATCTTGATATCGCGATACGAACCGAATCAGTCGTCGGGTTAGAGGGCGACACGTCAGCGAGGCAGTTGAAGCGCGTCATCTTTGCGGATGGTGATCCACTTGAATGCGACGCGTTGTTCTTCAACCTCGGCACGCAGATCGCAACTAACTTTCATGAAACACTCGGATGTCGTTTGGACGATGAATCGGGTCTCGTGTGGGTTGATAACACGCGGCAAACTAGTGTCGAGGGAGTGTATGCGGCCGGCGACATTACTCCGAACTCTCAGCTCGCAGTCGTAGCTGCCGCGGAAGGCGCGATGGCGGCGATCCACATTCACCGTTCCTTGAATTCCACAGGGAAACGGACTTAAAGGTCAGTGAGGCTCGGTGTCGGCTTCGTAGTTGTCGTCCAGCGTCTTGTCTTCTTCCAACGGCGGCAATTCGATTGTGATTCTATCGCTCGACGGCGCCTCGAGATCGTCGCCTTGAAATCGCGCCAGCACGACGGTGATGTTGTCTTCACCGCCGCGATTGTTCGCCTCGTCGATCAGCGCGTCGCACGCCTTCGAGAGATCGCCGCCGCTATTCAGGACGATCTGCTGAATATCGTCTGAGCGCAGTTTGCCTGAAAGCCCGTCGCTGCAAAGCAGCACGAGATCTCCCTGGCGCAAACGAATCTTGCCGGTCACGGGCGTGACCTCGCTCTGCGCGCCGAGCGCCTGGAGAATCACGTTACGAAACATGTGCGTCTCAGCTTCAGACTCGCTGATCTGGCCCACGTCCACGAGTTGCTGGACCAGCGACTGGTCCTTGGTCGCGAGGCGTATGTGATCCTTGCGAATGATGTAACCGCGGCTGTCGCCCACCTGGACGAGATCGAGACTGTCGCCCCGGATTGCGGCGCCCGTGAAAGTCGCGCCCATGCCGGCGCAGCGCGAGTCTTCCTGGCTGCGATGATGGATGGCGAGGTTCGCGTAGATGGTGGCGTTCTTCAGACACTCGACGAGGTCCAACTCGGGATCGCACGAGGCGTTGCCCTCGCCGCCAATCAACATCTCTTTCACCGATTCGACGGCCATGCGGCTCGCGACGTCGCCGGCGAGTGCGCCGCCCATGCCGTCGGAAACGACGAGCACGAGGCCCTTTTGGCCCAGGTCAAAGCGCGTGAGTTTGTCGGGCGGAGTGGCGCCGTCGGCGCCGGTCCATGTCTGTTCTGTTGTGAGATCGAGGACGAGGAAATTGTCCTCGTTGCCACGTCGCACTCGGCCAACGTCCGATTTGGCGAATAACTCAACGATCATAAGGAGAGCGTATCAGGAAGTCTGCTAAAGGTTGAGAACGCGTAATTGTAACCCCTATATAGTTTTGCTGTCACTTGCTCAAAAACCCATGTTCAGGGCTTATAGCTTTTCCAGCGCCTGATCCAGGTCGGCGATTATATCGTCAGTATCCTCGATGCCGACCGAGATACGCACCAGCCCGTCCGTGATCCCGAGACGTCGCCGTTTCGCCTCGTCGACCGACGCATGCGTCATCGTCGCCGGATGTGAAATCAGAGTCTCCACGCCGCCCAGGCTTTCGGCAAGGGTGCAAAGCTTAACAGACTCGAGCACGGTCCGCGCTGCTTCCAGCGAGCCGACGTCAAACGCGACCATGCCGCCGAACCCGTGTTGCTGCCGCCTCGCAAGCGCGTGCTGCGGATGCGACGCCGAGCCGGGATAGTAAACCTTTTGCACCTTCGGATGCTCTTCGAGAAATGCCGCGACTGCTCGGCCCGACTTGTCGTGCTGCTCCATGCGCAGCGCCAGCGTCTTCGTTCCGCGCATGACGAGCCATGAATCGAACGGCGAGAGAATCGCGCCCGCGCTGTTCTGTACGAAGCCGATCCACTCCGCGTCCTGCTCGTCATTTAAAACCACGATGCCGCCGACGCCGTCCGAATGGCCGTTGAGATACTTCGTCGTCGAGTGAACGACGATGTCGCATCCGAGCTCGAGCGGCCGCTGAAGATAGGGCGACATGAATGTGTTGTCGCAAACGACGCGCGCGCCTGCGCGGTGCGAGATCTCGCTGACCTCCTTCAGATCCGTCACGGTCATGATCGGATTGGTGGGGGTCTCGAGAAAGACCATCTTCGTGTTTGGTCTGATTGCCGCTTCGACGTTCAGCGCATCCGACGTATCGACGTAATCGAAAGTGATGCCGTAGTTGCTGAGAATGCGATTGAAAAGCCGCGCCGTGCCGCCGTAGGTGTTGTCGGAAACGATGACGTGTTCGTCTTTCTTTACGAGTCGAAGCGTCGCGTCGATCGCGGCCATGCCGGAAGCGAATGCGAAGCCGAAGCGCGCGCCTTCGAGTGCCGCGATGTTGCGTTCGAGTGCGGAGCGAGTCGGGTTGTGTGTGCGAGCGTACTCGTAGCCTTTGTGTTTTCCGAGAGACTCTTGAGCGTACGTTGACGTTTGATAGATCGGAACTGTGACTGAGCCTGTAGCTTCGTCGGGTTCCGATCCGGTATGAATTGCGATAGTTGCGAATCCCATAGAGTTTAGTTCTTGTGCTTTGTACTTTGAATGCGTTGGCCCGCGGGCAAGTGAACAACGTACAAAGCACTAAGTACAAAGTTCATCGAATATACCCTGGCTGCGATAACGTTCAGCGCCATCGGGAAAGACAGTGACGACGTTCTTTCCCTCTCCGAGTCGTTCCGCGATTTTGTACGACGCTGCCGCCGCCGCGCCTGTCGACCATCCGCCGAGAAGACCCTCGAGCCGCGCGATCTTGCGAAGCGCTGCGCAAACATCCTCGTCGGACACCATCATGATCTCGTCCGCCAGCGAGGCGTCGTAGATCTTCGGAATAAAGTCACGCTGGCCGATACCTTCAACTTTCTTCGGTCCCGGTGGGTTGCCGCCGTAGATTGACCCTTCCGGTTCGACCAGGACACACAGCGCGTCCTTATTTACTTTGCGCACCGCGCGCGAAACGCCGACGAACGTTCCGGACGTTCCCGCGCCGATGACGACGGCATCCACGCGGCCGTTCATCTGCTCAATGATCTCGCGTCCGGTGCTGCGTTCATGAAAACACGGGTTCGCGGTATTCTCAAATTGCTGCGGCACGAAGCTGCCGTTCGTCGTCGCAGCCAGTTCCCGGCAGCGCTCGATCGCGCCTTTCATTCCGGCCTCGTTCGGCACGTACTCGATCTCGCCGCCCAGCGCTTCGATCAATTTCATCTTCTCTTCCGCGAAACCATGTGGGACGCAGAGAATAACACGGTAACCGCGCGCAACTCCCACGACCGCGAGCCCGATGCCGGTGTTGCCTGCGGTTGGCTCGATGATCGTGGCGCCCGGTTGCAGCAAGCCCTTTTCTTCGGCGTCGAGGATCATTCCCAGCGCCGCGCGATCCTTGATAGAGCCACCCGGATTGAGCCATTCGATTTTCGCGTAGACGTCGGCCAGCGGCGGCGGCGCAAACCGAGAGAGATGAAGCAGAGGAGTTTGACCGATGAGGTCGAGAACGCTTTCAGCCACGATCATCAACGTGTCCTTTGTCGCGGATCCAAATATTCGCGCAGGCCGTCGCCGATGAAGTTGAAGGCAAGCACAGTCAGGGCGATCGCGATGCCGGGGAAGATCAGGGCGTGCGGCGCGGCTTGAAGAGTTGAAAGGTCGCGAGCTTCTTCGATCATTACGCCCCACGACGGCGCCGGTGGTGGAACGCCAAGACCGAGAAACGACAACGCAGCTTCCGAAAGAACGGCGCCGGCCATGCCCAGGCTCGCCTGCACGATCAACGGCTGAATCGCGTTCGGAAGGATGTGGACGAGCAGGATGCGAGTGTCGCTCGCGCCGAGTGCCCGCGCGGCCTGAACGAAATCGTACTCGCGAACTTTCAAAACTTGTCCGCGGATCAATCGGGCGTATCCGACCCAACCGATGATGCACAGCGCTAGGATAAGTTTATTCAAACCAGCACCGAGAAACGCAACCATCGCGATTGCCAGCAAGAGACCGGGAAACGCCAGAAACACGTTGAAGACGTAACCGGAGACAACACGGTCAACCCAACCGCCGTAGTAACCAGCGACCGCGCCCAGAATCGTGCCGATGACGGCGGACACTGCCACTACAACGATCCCGACCTGCAACGATATGCGGGCGCCAAAGACGACTCGCGAGAAGATGTCGCGGCCTGTGGAGTCAGTGCCGAACCAATGCTGCGCTGACGGCGGAAGGTAGCGCATCGCCAGGTTTGTCGTGCTGATGTCGTGCGTCGCAATCCACGGCGCGAACAGCGCCAGAACGACGAGCACCACGACGATGACTAGGCCGATGATAGTTAAGCGGTTCATTTTATAGCTTGAGCTTAATGCTTTGTA
>DASRIM010000132.1:0-4162 GCA_035649995.1 Pyrinomonadaceae bacterium
TCAAACGTGATCGGAATGAACGCCGGCCAACTGTTGAACGGCCTGCCGCCGACGTTGAGCGGATAGTCGATCACTTCCATCCAGTACTGCATAAAAAATCCGCCGAGACCGCCAAGCAGGCCGCCGATAAATACGATCAGCGGCAAACTCGTGTGCGTGAAGCCGATCGCTTCCGACAGCTCTTCGATTGGATACGGCGAGTAGCCGTTGATCCTTCGATAGCCAGCTTCGTAAACGCGCCGCGCCGCCTGTACCAACTCATTCGGGCCTTCAAACTCCGCAATCACGCCATACAGCGGCGGGGCATGACGCCGGTGCGGATGAGGCGCAAACGACGCGACCGGACCAGACAACGACGACGGCCGCTCAGGCTCATCACGCCGGCCGTGTGTCGGGTTCTCTTTGTCGCCGTCGTACGTCACCTGTCAGTTCTACTCCTCGACTTCCGCGCTCGGCAGAATCGTTCGCATCTCAAAAATTGAAATCATCGGCAGGAACCGGATAAACAGAAACAGCAGCGTGAAGAAGAACCCGATCGTGCCCACGAACATGGCCCAGTCCCACTGCGTCGGCTGATACATTCCCCACGACGACGGGAGGTAATCGCGGTGCAAGCTCGTGATGACAATCACGAACCGCTCCAGCCACATGCCGATGCTCACGATGAACGAAATGATCCAGAGCACGAGCAGGTTCGAGCGAAGCCTCTTCGACCACAAAAACTGCGGCGCGACGATGTTGCAAAGAATCAGCGCCCAGTAATACAGGCTGTAAGGACCGTGCATTCGGTTCCAGATCATGAACCGTTCGTACTTGTTGCCGCTGTACCAACCGAAGAACGCTTCCATGATGTAGCCGTAGCCGACGATCAATCCGGTCGCGAGCATCACCTTCGCCATGTTATGCATGTGGCGCATGGTGATGAAACCCTCGAGACCGTAGAAGCGTCGCAGCGGGATCGTCAGCAGCAGCACCATCGCGAAGCCTGCGTAGATCGCGCCCGCGACGAAGTAAGGCGGGAAGATCGTTGCGTGCCAACCCGGAATGATGCCGACCGCAAAGTCGAAACTGACGATCGTGTGAACTGAAAGCACGAGCGGCGTCGCGAGCCCGGCAAGCAGCAGGTAGGCCATCTCGTAGCGATGCCAGTGACGCGCGGAGCCGCGCCAACCCATCGCGAGCATGCCGTAGAGAATCTGAAACGGCTTGCTGCGAGCGCGATCGCGCAACGTGGCGAAGTCGGGAATCAGTCCGACGAACCAGAACATCGCCGACACGGTCGCGTACGTTGAAACTGCAAACACGTCCCACATCAACGGGCTGCGAAACTGCGGCCAGATGCCCATCGTGTTTGGATACGGGAAGAGCCAGTACATCAGCCACGGGCGGCCGAGGTGGAAAATCGGGTACATGCCGGCCTGGGCGACCGCGAAGAGCGTCATCGCTTCGGCGAAGCGGTTGATTGACGTGCGCCATCGTTGCCGCAGCAGCAACAGGATCGCCGAGATCAGCGTGCCCGCGTGACCGATACCGATCCACCAGACGAAGTTGAGAATGTCCACGCCCCAGGCGACGGGAACGTTGACGCCCCAAACTCCGATACCGACGAACACGAGGTTCGTGATCGCCAGCAGCATCAGTTGGAAGAGCGCGAACGAGATCGCGAAACCGAAGAACCACGCCAGCGACGTCTTCCGTTTCAGGACGATCGAGCTGATCTTGTCGGTCACGGAAGCAAACGTCAGTCCCGGATCGATGACCGGCGACGTCGAGTGCATCGGACCTTCCATGTACGGCTTATGTGGTTGTTCAGGCTCAGCCACGACTAATCTCCGGATCCGGGTTCGGGTTCTTCAATTGCGACAAGTAACTCGTGCGCGGTTTCGTGTTGAGCTCGCCGAGCAGATCGTAGTTGCGCTCGTTGTGTTTCAGTTTCGAGACGCGGCTATTCGGATCGTTGATGTCGCCAAACACGATCACGTCGGTCGGACAAACAGCCTGACATGCCGTCACGACCTCGCCGTCGCGCAGCCGCCGTCCTTCGAGCTCCGCCTGGATTTTTCCGTTCTGAATGCGCTGCACGCAGTAGGTGCACTTCTCCATGACGCCGCGGCTCCGCACTGTGACTTCGGGATTGCGCATGAGCTGATACAGCGGCGTGTCCCAGTCCTGATAAAGGAAGAAATTGAACCGGCGCACTTTGTACGGGCAGTTATTCGAACAGTACTTGGTGCCGACGCAGCGGTTGTAGACCATGTCGTTCAGGCCTTCAGCGCTGTGGACCGTGGCGTGAACCGGACAAACAGGCTCGCACGGCGCCTTCTCGCAGTGCATGCACGGCACGGGCATGAAGCTGGTGCCTTCGGGTTGGTTGGCATCGCTTCCCTGGAAATAGGTGTCGACGCGGATCCAGTGCATCTCGCGGCTGCGAATAACTTCGGTCTTACCGACGACCGGGATGTTGTTCTCCGCCTGGCAGGCGATCGTGCAGGCGTTGCAGCCGATGCAGTTGTTCAGGTCGAGCGCCATGCCCCACGCGTAGTTGGGCGCGTTCACTTCCTGGTTCTTGTAGTCGATCGGATCCTCATAGATCGACGGGTGCTCGTGTTTGCCTTCATGCGTCTCGCCGCCGAGAAACTGCTCGAGCGTGTGCGTGCGAACGATGTCGCGCGGCTTGTCGCTGAAGTTCGGGTCTTCCATCTGGAAGTGCAGTTGCGTCGTCGCGAGCGCGTAATCGAGACCCGTGTTGCGGACCTGCACGCCTCTCGAAAACCACGGCTCCCACGAGTTGCGGATTTTGTAAGCGTCGAACCCGATCGGCTCGTCTGCCGTCCTGCTGCCGACGCGGCCGGCCAGGCGCCGCCCGTAACCGAGATGCACCGTGATCACGCCGTCAGGCTGTCCGGGCATGATCCACATCGGCGCAGTCACTGACTGGCCTTGTTGGGTTTTGATCTCGATCCGCGGAACGTAATGTTCGCGGCCTTTGACGGCGCCGCGGTTGGTCCTGATGCCGGCGATCGCATTCGCTGAATTGGGACTGACGATGGCGACGTTGTCCCACGTCACTTTCGTCAACGGCTTCGGCAGCTCCTGTAACCAGCCGTTGTTGGCAAATCGGCCGTCGTAGATCGACGGATCCGTGCGAAACACCAGTTCGTAGCCGTCAGCAACCACGGATGGCATGGATTGGTTTTGGATTTGACCGGAAACCGAAACTGTCTTCGCCGGCAGCGCAGACTCCGCGACGAAACCATCGTGGATCGACTGCCGCCACCACGTTTCGAAATCCGCGCCCGGTTTTTGCGTCTGCCAGTACGCCTTCACGATGTCGTACGGGCGGCGGTCGTACTGATCCGAAAACAACGCCAGCACTTCGTACGCTGACTTGCCTTCGTGAAGCGGCTCGATCAGCGGTTGCATGATCGTGATTGTTCCGTCGTATGAACGCGTGTCGCCCCACGTCTCGAGGAAATGCGCCGCCGGCACGTGCCAGTGACAGACTTCGGACGTCTCGTCCTTGTATTCACTCAGATGGACGCGAAGCTTCGCTTTTTCCAGCCGGTTGAAGTCGAGCTTTAGATCGGCGGGCGTGTTGTGGACCGGATTGCCGCCGATGATCACTAACAGCTCGACGCGGCCGCCGTCGAGATCGTTGACGAGATCCTGTAACGACTGCCGCTGATCGACCGGATTGACTTCCAGCGGATCGGTGTAGAAGACCGTCTTGCCGACGTTGCCGAGCGCGTTGTTCATCGCGTGGCCCAAGGCGTGGATGTACGGCGGCTGGTTCTCGCCGACGAGAACGATGCTTGCGCCTTTGTGCTGGTGCAGGTCGCGGAGAACCGCGTCAACCCACGGCGCGGGCAAAGGACCCTGACCAGTAAGCGCTCGCGCCAGCGCGTCAATCTCGCTCGGCTTCACGGTCCAGGCGTGATCCGCGCAAGCGCCAGTGTTAGACGGCGTCGGCTCGATAACGTAGAGCCGGTTCATCTCGCGATTCGTTTCGGTGATTCGCCGTCGCGCGAAGAAATCGCGCGCGTACCGCAGCGTGCCGGGCATTCCGGAAAGGAAGTCGCAATCGATCGAAAGCACGCGCTGCGCAAGATCGAAGCGATACGTCGTATTCACGGGCTGGCCAAAAGCCGCGACCGAACCGCCG
>DASRIM010000133.1:0-34326 GCA_035649995.1 Pyrinomonadaceae bacterium
CTCGCCGAGTTTCTTACCGTTCAGCGTAACGGTGGCCGCAGTCATCACGCCGCCGAAATCGACGAACACTCTTCGTCCACTCAATCCCGGCGGCATTCTGAAGTGACGCCGGTACAGCGAAACAAACTGATATTCCTTGTCATCGAAGCCATGCCACGGCAGCAACTTGTTCGTATGAGGAATCGTGACGCGAGCGAAGGCGGAGTCGTTGAAGCGCGGGCTTGTGCCGCCGGTGACGTTTTTTTCGCTGTACAACCACTTGTGATTCAGCGGAAAAACGTGTCGCTGCGAGGAGTTCGCGGCGGCGGCGGCAACAGTCAATTTTGAGAATCGCGACGCCAGCGTCGCGCCCGCGATACCGGCGCCAGCCGACGTCAGGAATTTTCTGCGATCAATTCCCTTTCCTCGATCTCTGGTCATCTGGTTCTCCTGTTTGTTAACGCTTCAAAAACTCAACCAACTTGCAGCCCTTGAGTTTCTTCAGACCGGCAACCACAGATTCTGCGTTGAGACGCGCGCCTGCCGGACTGGTATGCGTGTGGTCGTTAAAGAAAAACTCTTTACTGACTTTCTCCTGTCCGAGTGCTTCATACTGCTGCGCCACCAGCTCATTCAGATCGATGAAAAACGCGCCCTGTGATTTTGCGACTTCCGCCGCCCAGCCGCCGTAAGTCTTTGCGTTGCGAACGACCTTTCCCTCGGCCCAGTTATTTCGCGGAACCGGCGAAAGCACGATCGCCGTCGCGCCTTTCGCCTTCGCGTCGCTGATGTACTTTCTCATGTACCAGCCAAACGTATGGACCACTTCGTGTTTTTTGGTTAGCAGGTTGTCGATCTCTTCAGTCTCTTCGCCGGTACCTTTCAACGTCCCACGTGCGCGCGACGTGTCGTTGACGAGACTCGCGTCGTTATGTCCAAACTGCATCAGCACGAAGTCGCCGGGCTTCAACTCAGTAAGGATCTGGTCCCATAAGCCTTCCGTCTGAAACGTTCGACTGCTGCGGCCGCCGCGCGCGCGATTCTCAACTCGGATCCGCTTCTGATCGAATAGTTCGGCAATCGGATCTCCCCATCCCTGCTGTCCTGCCGTCGGCGTCTTCACAGTGGAATCGCCGATGATGAATAGCGTCGGCGGATCCGGTTGTTTGGGTTGCGCGTGCACAACGGCAGCGAGTGCTTGCAGCACTATGACGAGAATAATTGTAGTTTTCATTTAACGGTTGGGTCGTGGTGTTGGTTTTGGCTTCGGTTTCTTGTCCGCGTCAGGCACGTCGTCGATGTCCGGCGTAGAGCTGCGGCTGCGTTGATACTGCATCGTTTGACCGGAAGTCTTGCGCACTGATCCCACAGGAATTACCGCCAGCTCCGCAAGCGACGTCATCTTGTCCAAGCCGAAGCCGGAGAGCGAGATTAGCTTGAGATAACGTGCAGTGACGCTGCTGGTGAACCCAATCTGCTGCGGCGCAAACGTTGAAACCAATTCACCTCGCGCCACGTCGCGCCAATCGCTGCCGTCGTCACTGACCTGGACTGCGTAACCGCGAATGTCGCCCTGGTGCTCGCGATGGTTCTGCCGCGGCATCAACACCAGTCCGGCCATCGCGACGGGTTCCTTGAAAGTGACTTTTATATCTACCTGCTCGCGCAGTGCTTCACCGGCTTCGCCAACGAGGATGAAAGTATTCGGATCACCGTCGATCGCGGAACCTGCGGGCGCGCCATTCACCTCGGCAACGGCGCCAAGCTTGTGCATGATGCGCGTGTCGAAGAGCAAACCGCGAATCTGCTCGGGCGATACAAAGACGCGCGGCTGAAAACAGTCGCTCCGCGCGTATTTCAGCAAAGCATAACGTAGTTGCCGCAGCACGGGGTTAGCGCTTGCAGGGCTCGTCACGTCGAAGGCAGAAACCAATAAACGTCCGTCACCAACAGCGGCTTCGAAAAGCACGCCGAGCTTGTAATTACGGTTCCAGTCGTCGATGGCCCAGACCACGGGCTCCAGTTGAACCGGCAGACGATCGAGATTTATCGCGCGTACATTCTGAATAATTGCGGCCCACTGCCAGTCGAAATTACTGCTCGTGGGGAACCCTTTGAGCATGTTGCTTTGCGGTTCGCCTGGTCTCCTGTCGATCCAGAGCCCGAGCATGCGTCCCCACGCCGGGCCCATCAAGCGATTCCAAAACACGGGCACACCGTCGAGCGGCGGACTGGTCCAGTCGAGGTCCCCGTTGCGAACGGCGAACAACACGCGACCGCCTTTCGCCAGCTTCGCCTCGGCCTCGTCCCATGAACTGGTAATCAGAACATCCGGATCGCGTGAACGCGGGCAGTCGTTCTCGGGATCGACTCCCGTAGGGGTTTCCCGCATAGCGTACTCCTCGGGATCGCCGGCCGGGTAAACCCAGAAGTTCCAGTCGTTCTCAAAATAGTCGACGCCACGAACCTTTCCCTCGATGACGGTCCGCGTTACCGGATTGAACACTGATTCCGGGCCGAAAGTAACTACCAACCTGTACTCTCCCGCATTCTGCATCTTGGAAAGATCGACGATTACTTTCCCCAGCGGAATGTTTTTTCCGATCGGTATTTCACGCGGCTGCCACTCTCCCTTGAACGAACCGATTCTCCAAACAGCCATACCCTTTTCAATCGGCTCCGGGCCGAAGTGGGCCAGTTCGACCTCGACCTCAAATGGATCAGCCATAGTGAAGACACGCTGGCGCAAGCGCGCCAACGGCACGGTTGCGTTAGAGAATTTACTGAAATAGTCAGCAGTGACATAACCTTTTGGCTCCCAAAACGGATCAAGCACGCCGACAATCGCCGTACCCTGGCCCAAATAGTCGTGCAGATCAAGTAGTTGGTAGCCACTGAGGCCGGGTGTACGCAGGTTGGCTTCAATCTCTTCTTTATAAGCGGCGACCTGGAACAGGCCCGAGTTGTGCACGAAGCCTTTGTTTTTCTCGAGTAGTCCGTGGTCCTTCAGCGACTGCCGGAAGATCTCGTAGTTGGACGGCTGTAAGTAAGCCTTATTGAACTTGCTGATGACCTCGTAATCCGGATAAGCGGCCCACTGGCCCACCTCGTGCGAGATGACGGGCAAGTTTATGTCCTGGAGCGACTCCCCGTAATCGCGGCCGAACCAGCCAGACTCGCGGCGCAACATCTTTGGTCCGATCCTTTGAATCGCCAGGAAATCAGTGCCCTCAGTGAGGTTCTCGATCTCTCTCTCTGTGTGGCCGGTGCCAGTGGTGTAGAGCCGGCGCGGATCCTCACGTCGAAAGCGCTCAACCCACCTTGGCAATGATTCCTTCCATTTGCCTTTTGGTTCATTGCTCGCTGACAGCAGCATGAATGACGGATGATTGCCGTAAGCCTTGATCATCCGATCAGTCTCATCATAAAGCATGCGCTCCATCAGAGTGCCCGGACTGATCTCGTTCCACATGCCTGGTTCCGGTTGCAAGTAGAAGCCGACTTGATCCGCGGCTTCGAAAGCAGCTTCGGGAGGAGTCCAGGAATGAAACCGCATGTGGTTCAAGCCCCACTTCTTGCACGTCTCGAATAACTTCTTCCAGTACGCAACATCCGTGGGCGGATACCCGGTCATGGGAAAGTCGCCGCCATGATGAGTGCCGCGAAAATAGATCGGCTTGCCGTTGAGTACAAAGTCTTTTCCGACTGCTCGCAAGTTGCGCAAGCCAACTTTCATATCGTAGTACTCTTCAAAGCCGGTTCCTCTCAACCACAATCGCAGTGAATGCAACTTCGGATTGAACTCGTCCCACGTAGCCTGGTCGAAACGAATCGGCACCTCGACTTCGGCGGTTCCGCCTTTCTCATCCCAGGTTACCGGGACGACGCCGATGTCGGGCCAGATTGCGGTCAACGTTCCCGATCCACTCAGTCCGGTTTGATTGCCGATCCGAACCTTCACGAGCATCGTCTTGTGGTCCAGGTTCGGAAACGCCTGGGCACTGTCGATCCACACTCTGCCAGTGTCGTCGAGCTCGATTCTGCCGGCGATTCCGTTCCAACTTGCTCCCAGCGAGTCTGAGACGCTGTGAGCATCCGGCCGGTAGGGCATGATCATGCGGTTGTCGACGCGAATGGTCAGTTGGTGACGGCCCGGCGTGATCATGCCGAGGTCGTAGACGTGTGGCGCGACGAGACTGCGATCGGATCCGATCTTCTTTCCGTCCAACCACACAGTCGTTTCCCAGTGCGGACGCTCGAGCGTCAACACAAACCGGCGGTCGGCCTGGTATTGAGCGATCTGAATGTCGCGTTGATACCACGCCGCGCCGAGGTAGTGGCGCGGCGGCTGCGATAGAAACGGGACTTTTACTCTGCCCGCCTGCGTGTACGGTTTGTACTCTTCGCGCAGATACCAGTAGCGATCGTAAAGCGAGAGCACCCACGGCGTGCTGGTGGTGATCGGGAGACCAACGTATTGTGCTTGAAGAATTCCGGGCAGCTTGATGGCCAAGGGCAACCGGTGGTTGAACCACAACTGCTTCTCCCCCGCATCCGTTGGATCCGTCGCGAAACGCCAGTAGCCGTCGAGGGGTATTGGCCGGGCCGAGCACACGGAGCCGGGCGCGAGCAGGAAAACTACAACGCAGAGGAAGATCGTCGTTTTTATTTTTGACGCGCGTCCCACCATGCCTTCAACTCCGCATCCAGCGCTTTGAGATCAGGCTTCTGCCTTGCTATCGCAAGAGACTCTTCCCACTCCTTGTTGAGATCACCCAGTTCTACAGTGGCTCCGGCGCGGATGAGCAGCGGCAACTGGTGTGGTTCCGCAGTGACCGTGATCGTTCTCCCGCCTCGATAAATCCGGCCTGGCCTCCACGCGTCGCGCCAACGCGAACCCGCCGGCAGATAGACTTCCTGCGTGCGTTTCCCCTTCTCCCAAACAGGCGATACCAATAAATCGCGTCCGTACAAATAAGTCCACCAATTTCTCCAGGCCGCGGGCGCCGCGGGATCGACGAGGAACAGAGGACGAACTATCGGCATTCCCGTCTTCGCGGCCTCTTGCGCGTAGCTGTAACTATAGTCGATCAATCGCTCGTGCAGTCGAGCGTAGAGACGCCACAGAGCAATCAACTGCACGTCGTAACTCGGTTCTCGCGGAAGGTTCCAGAACCCGACGTTGCGCGTTGGGCCAACTTCCATGATCGGGTTCAAAGCGCCGAATGCGAGCCAGCGGCCGCAAACCTCCTGTTCCATCAGTTGCTGATTGTAACCGCAGATATCCGAGCCCCAGTTCGGATATCCCATCACGGCGGAACGCTGAAGGGCGATGATCGACGCGCGCAGTCCCTCTTGTGTCCCACCGACGTCGCCGCCCCAGAACACGGCATAAGGCGAACTTCCCGTGTAAGCCGCGCGGGGCATCAGAAAGAAATCATCGCCGCGATGTTTCTTCACCACGTCGTAAACGGCTTTCACGTACATCGCCGGGTAAGCGTTCCGATTTTCTCGAATCGTACGGCCATCGAAGACCTTGTAAGGGCCGGTCTCGGGAATATCTTCTTCCGCGCGGTCGAGTTTGAAACCGGCGACGCCGAGTTTGAGAAGCTTGGCGATGCCGTCCTGCCAGTAGGCTTTAGCGTCCGGGTTCGTCAGATCGACCATCGGGTAATTGTTGCCGGTGATCGGACGCACCTGTCCCGGAAGCACGTATCCTTTCGCGAGGGCCACCTTCATCATCTCGCCCTGAAAGAATGGCGCGATCCACAAAACTGTTTTGGTCTGACGAGCGTCGAGCCACCGAACCATCTCGGCGAAGTTTGGCAATCGCTTCTCGTCGATGTCGAAGTCGTCGTAGCCCCATGGTCTTCCCGGGCCCCACGGACGATCGATCCAGTAAACACCATTCGGAATGCCAAACGCCTTCATCATCAGCACGTCTTCCATCACTTCCGAATTGAATGGACCGGTAACGGGCGTGCCGTCGTAGTAGGTCGCCCGGTGCGTATGTTCGTCACGCCAGCGCCACGGCCGGAACATCCACTTCGGCGGCAGAAACGGTGGACCAGCATCGAGTGCGTGCGCGCGCACGAGGTCGGCAGGATGAACGCCCGTGTACACCTTCATGGCGAACGACGGGCCTTCAAATTCGATCTTCACGCGCTGCGGATCGGTGACGGCAAAATCGTAGAAGCCGGGCCAGTTTCCGCGGACGAGTATTGCGTAGCCTTTGGAGGAAAGATAGAACGGCGCGTACACGGAGGTGGTCGGTTTGATGATCATCTCGACCTTTTGACCGCGCAGGTCCATGGCGGCTTCCAGTCCCGGCGCCCAGGACGCTCGCTGTGGCCCATCGACCACGCGTTCCATCAGACCGGTGTAATACTCGTCTTTCTGCGACGCAACAGCGACGCCCCACTTGAGTATGTCTGAGTCGGGCTGTGCTTTAAGACTGATTTCGTAATTCTTACCGATGCGTTGCGATGTGAAAGTGACAACACGGCCATCCGGCATCTTGATTGTTTTGATCGGTGGTTCCAGTTTCGGAAGCAAGGTCCGGCCGTTCGCGGTTTCATAGAACCAGCCGTCAAACTTTTGCGCGTGCGCAGTATGCGAAGCAAACGCGAGACTCGCGAAAGCAATCGACGCCAACCAGATCGTCCGTAAGATTACCGCGTGTTTGTACAAGATCATTGACTTCCCGTGTCGGATGGTTTAGAAAGTTTCCACCCATTTTGCGAGCCCCACACTAAAGACGACAACGCCCTGAGACTCGAGGAGTTGGACAATGAGATCTTCACGTATCGCTCTTGGCTTGCTGCTGTTAGCCGGCGTTTCTATGTTCTTCACTGAAGCGGGCGATACCTCGTCACGAGCCTCTTCGATCGAGTATCACGGCGTAGAACCGGCGGTATGGCCTTCGCGCGCCGATCGTGGGCCCGGTATTAAAGAGGACGTGCCCGCGAAGTACGCCGCTCGCTACGAAGCATGGAAAGCTGAGTTCCTGGCAACTGAAGCCGGACGCGAACAGTGGGAGCACTTCAAAACGAATCCGAATTTCACGCTCACGATTTCCGTCTCACGCGAGAATGCCGAGGGCGCTACTACCGGCAACTACCGCTGGAACGATCAGGGAACTCTCGTCGCCGCGACGATCATTCTCGGCGTTCGGCTCGACGAAGGGTATCCGAACCCGATCTATTTTCCCGTCATGAATTCGCTCGTGCCGACTGAATCATCGGCCCGCATCGACGGAAACACGCTGGCGGCAACGAAGATCGCTCACGAGTTTGGACACGTCAAACGGACCAGCGAGGTCGACGCCGCGGTATACCAGCTCCAGTCGCAACTGATGCCGCAGTACAACAAGATCTTTCTGAGCAACGGCCGCAACGCGAAGGATCCGCGCCTGGTCGAGATCGCCGGAAAGATCGGCGGCACGCCGGTGCAAATCTGGGAAGATCGCGAGTACTGGGGCGAAGCCAACGCCATGGTCTACCTACGCGATCGCTTCACCGATGAACGAATGCGCTGCCCGATCTTCAGTAAAATCAAACACAGCGTGGACCTTTACGCAAAAAATTACGAGCCACGCTTCCGTGAAGTGCTTCGCGCCACACCGAATCGAAAGACTTGCGGTTGGCCGTAAACCACAAAAAGGCACAAAAGACAAAAAAGTTCGGGGACCGAAAGCTTGCTACAGCTCGCGGTCCCCGATTCTATCTCAGCAAATGTGCCGCCGTTAGAAAATAAACTTCAGCATCACTTGGACGCGTCGCGGGTAGTTTGCCTGTGCTCCGGCAGTAATAGCGCCAAAATTGCTTGCAGTCGGATTCATTTGAATCTGGGCGCCGCTGAAGAGCCAGGGATGATTCATCGCATTCAGCAGATCGAACCTCAACTGGAACTTGGTCCCTTCAGTGATCTGCGTGTTTTTGAAGAGTGACACGTCCACGTTATTCACGTTCTCGGCGCGAACGTCGGAGAACCTGAGCGGGAACGTGCGAATGTTCCGCCCCGTAGGTTGAATCTGAATGGCTGGTCCACCGGGAGTCGGATTGGGGATCGAAGCCCTGGTATCGAACCTGCTGGTGTCAAACCACTTTGCCAGCGTCCGCTGATCATCCGGCAAAGCAATCTTGCCGCCGAGATAGATGACGTTGGTGCCGAAGTTGATCGGTGGTCCAACCTGCCAGGCGTAAATGCCCGAGACCTGCCAACCCGTGAGCATCCTGGAGACTACGGCATTGTTGCTATCGCCGAGCCGCTTGCCCTTGCCGAAAGGAAGTTCATAAATCCAACTCAGCGCGACGCGGTGTGGCGCGTCAAACGCCGAGATCATCTTCGTCGGCTCCGGATCGCTCGGGTTCAACAAATCGACCTGCTCGATGAACTTGGACCACGTATACGCCAGGTTTACCGTGTAACCCTGCGAGAACCGTTTCTGAACGTTGAACTGGCCCGAGTGATACCAGGACTGTCCTTCGTTGGTTGTGGTGTTGACGGTGTCGAAGTGCGGGAACGGCCGCAGCAGTCGTTCGCGAATGATATTTGTTCCCGAGCCGATGGTCGAATTGGTTGGGACCAGATTTCGCAACGGATTGGGGACGTTGCCGCCGAGGAAATTCTCGACCGTCGTATCTCTGAGCGGGCTCGTGCTCAGGTACTTCAAAGGAGTCGCGTTGAGGTTGCGGTTGATCTCGATATCGCTTCCCTTGTTGCCAACGTACGCCGCCTCAACCACAAATCCGCCCGGCAGTTCTCGTTGAATGCCAAACTGCCATCGTTTCATCTTCGAGATTTCCGGGTTCGGATTGAAGAACGTAACCGCGTTCCCGATGTTTGTTTGAAAACCAAGACCGGCGCCAATAGGCTCCTGGACGCCGTCGGGGAACGGATTCGAGAGCGTGTTGACGATGGTGAATCCGTCGGCGCCAATCGTGATGAACGGCGTGTTCTGACTGAACCCCGTCTGGTTTACGTCGCCGCGCCGCTGGCCCAGGAAGCCGTAGTAAACACCGTAGCCGCCGCGAATCACAGTCTTTCCGTCTTCGCCGAGCTGGTAAGCGAAACCGACGCGCGGCATGAAATTGTCTCTTGGCGTGTTATAGAGCTCGCGTGGCTCGCCGTTGACGCCCGCGAAAGTTAAGCCGCCGCGAACAAAGAATTGATCGGCCGGCAGGCCTGCGATCGGGTTCAGCGCGTAGTTAGCTCTCGCCTGACCTTCGATCGGTTGGATGTAATCGAGTCGAAAATCGCGCACGCTGCGGTTGTAACGTTCCGTCATTCCGCCTTCAAACTCATAGCGCAACCCGAGATTCAACGTGAGCCGCGGATGAATCCGCCAGTCGTCGTGTACAAAGAAACCCCAACTCGTCGACTGTTCGGCATAGTCCGCTAAACGCGCGATATAACTATTTTGCGCACTCGGCAATCCGAGCAGGAACTGTGCGAACGACTGTCCACGATCACCGGGCGCTCGCTGAGAATTGCTGGCCGGCCCGCTGACGAGATCACCGACGAAGTCAAAGCGGCCGGTCCAGTCGTTGATGTTGTTGAATGAGTTTTCGCGATAGGCGCGAAACTCGGTACCGAACTTCATTGAGTGGGTGTTGTAGACCTTGTTGACCACAGCGCGGACGGAGTGAATATCGTTGGGCCTGAACTCGTCGTTGATACGAGTGCCCAGGTATCCGTTGATTCCGATCGCCGGGAAGTGCCGCTTGTCTTCAGGCACCAAAGCCTGATAACGAGCCGGAAATCCGACCGTCGTCAGATCAAATCCATCACCTTCTGAATTTTGTCCATCGACGCGGATGAACCGGTTGTAGCTGTACTGGACGTTCAGCACTGTAGTCGCGTTGAGCGAGTAAACGTCGTCAATGGTGAATTGACGCGAGATGAATTGAAACTCCTGGCCCGTGGCCAGGTTCTTGAAGAAGTTGTTGTAATCGCTGTTGCGCGTGTACCAGCTCGCACGGGCGAACATGCGGTGGTTGTTATTGAACACGTGATCGATGCGGATCGTGTTCGTATAGTAACGGGCCGTCTCGACCAGATCCGGTTGCAGGTAGTTGTTGGATCCGTCCGCGGCGCTGGGAGGATTCAGCGGGCTGGGCCAGTATTGATCCACGATGCTTCTCGCCACCGGGTTGATCAGTTGCGTGGGCAGCTTGTTACACGCTGTTCCGCCAACCTGAGTGCCCGTCGCCGTGGGTGTTATCGGGTTCCCGGCGGCGTCGCACTTGAAAGGATCGAGAACAAACAGACTTCCACTCGGCCGGCGCGAATAGGGATTGAAGATCTGATACTGCGACCCAAGAGCCAACAGTTCCGAGAAGTCACCGGCTTTCATCTTATCCGTCGGGACAGTGAAGTTGCCGTTGTTCCTGGTCCGTATGTCCTTGATGTATTCGTAACCCCACGAGAAGAAGGTGCGATTTCGTCCGTTGAAGATCTTCGGCAGAACTACCGGGCCGGTGACCGTAAAACCGGGCCGGTCGTAAGGAATCGATGGACGGGCCGTGTTGGTGCGATTGGCGTGAAAATCGTTCGCGGAGAGCACCACGGGCATCTTGACCCAATACGCCGAACCGTTGAGGTCGTTCGTGCCTGACTTGATGACTATGTTCGTGACGCCGCCCTCAGTGTTTCCAAACTGCGCGTCAAAGCTCGCCGTCTGCACCTTGACTTCCTGAATGATGTCGGTCGGCGGAACGTAAGAGGCAGTCACCTCGAAAGCATTCGCCACTGAAGTGCTCGGGGCGCCGTCGATCGTCACGTCGCCGCGATTGGGCCTCGTGCCATCGACGGAATATCCCGTGATGTGCGTCGGCTCGAAGGGACGATCCAATTTCACGTCGCGTCCACCTACAGCAGCCGCGCCGAACGTCGTGCCGCTGGCCAGTCCGATCAGGAAGAAAGGATCGCCGTGCGGCGTCGGCAGCTCCGATACGCGCCGCGCGTCGACCACCTGGCCCATTGAAGCCGTGGAGCTTTCGATGGCGCCCGCGTCCGCGGTGACCGTGACCGTCTCCTGGCTGCCTCCCACTTCCAGGAGAGGATCGATCTCGAGTCGATCGTTGACCTGGAGCTCTATTCCTTCACGAATGTAGCGTTTGAATCCGGTTGCCTCGACCACGATCTGGTAGGTCCCGGGAATCAGGTATGGGACGGTGAAGAGACCACGATCATTGGTCTGCGCCTCACGCTTCGTTCCCATCGCTACGTTTGTGATCGTGACGGTCGCTCCGGGTACGACTGCCTTGTTGGCGTCCATGACTGTTCCGGAGATCGTGCCTCGCGCTTCCTGCGCACGCAGCGACGCCGGGGCAATGAGAACTGCTAGAAGAAAAGCGATCGCACACAAGGGGCGTGCGAGCGAGCGGGCTCTCGATGTCATTTCTCTCTCTCCTCTCGATGTAGGTCCGGGCTGGCTTAACTGTCTGGCCGGGCGGAGTGTACTGACGTTACTCGGCCGAATTAATTTTGCGGTCTAACCAATTTGCCTAGAACTCAATATTGCATTGCGATTTACGGGACAGAACTGAATGTTCTGGTCAGGCTCTTCTTTACCAATTTTGCAAGAATCTTCTATCGGTAATACCAAAGCGATTTGCGCAATTCAAGAGCAAAGACCGTTCCGGCGAACGGAAATCGTTGAGCACTCGATTTTTGGAGCTTGTTTAAGACGCCGCTGGATAGTGTCGTCCGAAATTCTGGATCACGATTCGATTTTCGGTTACGGCCGCGGAAAAATTGGTAAATCCTGAAATTTATTTCAACTCAACCGACACCTGTGGCGGAGTCGCGTAGTCGTTCCAGAGGCGATCGAGTTCCGCCTTGTCCGCCGATCCGTCCGCAACCACGTACCGATATCGCAGCACGAACCTCTCTCCGGGCTTGATCTCGAAGCGCCCGAGTTGCGACGGCGCGTAGTTGAAGTACGGATCGTCGGGATGCAGCCGCAACGGCTGCGGCGAACGAAAGTTGCTCGGATGGTCCAGCACCGCGATACCCACCATCTCGCCATCGACGAGACCTGACATGCGGACCCACCGTCCGCGAGTCGCGTTGCCGTCCTCGCGCGCCTTCCCTTCTGACGTAAGAAACGAAACCTTCGACTTGTCTTTCCAGTTACGATGGCCGCGAACTCCCATGCCGCCGTAGCGATACTCCTCGAGCACCAGCGGGCTTTTGGTCATGCACTGTTGCGTCGCGACGATATCGAACAGGAAATAGCGCTTGCCGTCGTTGCCCCCTTGGCCGACGTTGTAGAGCCGTACGTCCCAATCCTCATTCAACGCTGCCTTTCGTGCAGCTCCGGTGAGTGCAAAATAAAGCTGCCGGGATTCGAAACCGCCGTGAACGGGACCGCCCCAGGGCCGATTCAGCGCGACGAGTTCCACTTTCCCTGTTCCGTCGCCGACGTTCCAGAAATCAGGATGAGCGCCTTCGAATTCCGTCTTGGTCCAAGCGAACCAGATCCCGTGATGATGATAGTGATCGGACGGATAATCGTCGGTAACCAGGCGACCTGAAGGCGTAAGCACCGGATGGATGTAACCGCCGCGCAGAAAGATCGGCTTGATATCTCTGCTCGGCAACCCGGCTGGAAAAGTGACAAAGCTGAAAACGCTGCGGCCACGAATTTTGAAGTCAACGGCGTCGCTCCGGTATTTGAAATCGACTTCCGGCTTTGCTTTTGCTGTCGCAGCTACGAGGTCGTACGTTTTTGTTTGTCCGGCTCTCAACGCGGGCAACACGAAAGTCGCGCGGCGATTGGGATCGATCTGCAACGGAATTAAGCGACCGGAAGCGTCGCGCAACGCCCAGGCGTCGTGCAAGTCGTAAGCGTCGCGCGCGTCGTAAACGTTGCCTTTGGGTTTCGGCGGCAGCGCAAACGACACGACGGTCTCGCGCCGGTCAAACGATCCCGCGGAGACCGAAACATAAGGTTTGCGTTTGGCAGCAGTTAGCTCGCCGTTCGTCGATTGAGCAAGCGCGACGAGAGCGACGAGCAGCAGGATCTTGAAACGGTTCAGCATTTAGGTTGTGCTTTTTGCCGGCAGTTTTACTAACTCGGAGATCTTGATCGCGCGATTCTGTTCGACGCTCCGGCGCGCGGCGATCCCCGTCAAACACGACAAGGCGCCGGCGCGTGAATTGGGCAGGCGCATGTACGAAGGCACCTCGGTATTGCGAAAGATCAGGTCACGGATGCGCGCGTCGCCGCCGCCGTGCCCGCCGGAGATTTTCTCAATTGTTATCTTCTCGCGCTGGCCGAAACTCTTCGTCAGATAGACCTCAGTCTCTTCCTCGATGGGCCACGGTTGCCGCTCGTAATCCCGCACCTCGAGTCGTCCTTTCTCGCCATTGAACGCCAGCCGGTATCCTTCGAACGGCATGAACGCATTCAACGAGTAACTCATGTGCGCGCCGTTCGAGTATTTCACCATCGCCGACATCGTGTCGTAGATATCGACGTCCTCGCGGAAGACACAACCGTCTCGGTGATAACCATCGACGTCCTCGCAGCCGGCGTAGAGCTCCATTCGGTTCGCGTTTTTTGTCAGGTCGTAAAAGAAGCGGCAGCTCTTGGTATGCGGACACGCGCGACAGTGAGTCGAACGAAACGGCCCGTTGCGGCCATAGGTCTGAAGGGAGGCTTGCGCCGAAACTTCAACGGGATCGGCCTCGAGCCACCAGTTGATCAGGTCGAAATGATGCGTGGCTTTGTGGACCCACAGACTGCCGCCTTTGGATTTCAGCCGATGCCAGCGGCGGAAGTAATCCGCTCCGTGGTACACGTCGAGGTACCAGCTAAAGTCGACTGAAATCACGCGGCCGATCGCTCCTGACATCAGGATCTCTTTGATCTTCTGGTGCTTGGGCGCATAGCGGTAGTTGAACGTCACCACGATGTTTCTTTTGTTTCGGCGCTCAGCGTCGATCACCTGCTGACACTGCTTTTCGTCGATGACCATCGGCTTTTCCGTAATCACGTCGATGCCGCGGTCGAGCGCCCGTGCGATGTACTGGCTGTGAAAGCCATCGACGGTGGTGACCATCAGCAGATCCGGTTTCGCCTGATCGCACATCTGATTGAAATCAGTGAACGTCGGACAATTCGCGCCTGACATCTTCCGGGCGACGGCGACTCGCTTCGGATTGATGTCGCACAGCCCGACGACGTCGAGCACGTCCGTGTAATTCTGAACCAGCGGCCGCGCCCACATGCCTATCGCACGCTCACCGGTTCCGATGATTGCGTAACGCCGTTTGGCGGCGGGACTGGCCAACGAGGAGCCTGGCATGAACAACGACGCTACGGTCGCAGCGCCGGCCGTCTTCACGAAATCACGTCTGGTAACTGAATCGGACTGGTCCATTCGAATGTCTCCAATATTCATTGTTCATTCGGTATCTGTGTAAGAGTTTCTCTTCACCCAGATGATACCCGATCGACGGCATCATTCGAATCATTACTGGTCGCTCTGCGTTTTTACTTTGACTCTGGGTATCAAGCGAATTGGCCCAAGCAAGCCGGAAGGGATTGCCTGCACCTTGTCCATGTCCTGTGGCTGAAAGCGTTCTCCGTAGCGCAAGTTGAGCAGACGATAATCGGGCAAGCTGTGTCCGGCCATGTAGTTCATCGCCGTATTCGCGACCAGGACACGGATCTTATTCGCGCCCGGACGAAGCATCCCGGTGACGTCGATCGAATACGGCGGACACCAGACTGCGCCAATTCGTTTGTCGTTGACGTAAATGACCGCGGCTTCGCGAATCGGTCCTTCATACCAGGCCCGCATGCCGCTCCTGAGAGGTTGAATCGGAAGCGCCGCGCCCTCGCCGAAGTCGAGTTTCAGTTCAGGGTTGTCGCGAAGCAACTCGGCGGGTATGTCGATGTCTTTCTCGTAAGTTGCGACACCCGAGAAATATCGGGTTGCATCGTTATTCGTCCACGAATTCAGTGTCTTCATCTGCACCGGAACGCCGTTTGGTCCAAACGATACTCGCCACCCACTGCTCAGATCGATCGGCTCCGATTCAGTTGCCGCGCCGCTAGACTGCGCCGTGAGAGCACGTTTTGAAAACACAAGCAGACGCGAGCCATACGGCGGCAGGTCCAATGCCAACGTGGCTCCCGTGTCTGTCTGTTTCTCAATTGTCGCCCGTTCGACTGTGCCGTCAAAAGGGTTCCACCATTCCGCTTTCATGCCTTGCACGCGAAATGTCGCCTTGAGCCGCTGCACGACGTTGGACGTGTTAGCGATGAAGTAGATCTCGGCATCACTTATTCGACGATGGACAAAACCGACGTCGGATGTTGCGGGCGATAATTCAACGTCAGGAGACAAGCGTCGTTGCAGCGTCGCGCGCAGATCCTTCTTTTCATCGGCGACAAAGTGTCCGCGCGCGGATGGAAAGTCAAACAGTTGCTTCGACAAGCCGGACACCTGTTGATGGTCCGCTTCTTTAGCCAGGAAACCCGGCTGCTCTGACGGCGTTCGGCGCGTCGCGACCAGGATTCCTCCACCGCGCGCAAAATCTTCAAACTTCCGATACGTCTCGATCGACAAACGTTCGACGTTCGGCAAAATAACGACCCTGTATCTGTTTTGGCCCAGTACCACATATCCGTTATCGATGCTTCCGACTTCCTTGAACGCGTTTTCATCGAAGAAATCCAGGTTGTAGCCCGCCTCGAAGATCGCCGGCAACAAATCCGCGCCGGCGCGTTCGCGAAGAACCTCGATGAGGTGCGGATTACCTGGCTTCATGTCCGCCCAGCCGTCGTCGTTGGAGAGATACACGGCGACGTCGTTCACTTGTTGGCCCTGGCGCATCATGAAACTCACCCGCTGAAGATACTTCGCGACGTCGGGCATCACGATCCACCACGGGTTTCTTTCGTTGAAGACGCCGGCAGCATAGAAACGCCAGCCGGGATACTCGACGCCCGGCGCCGTGTAGGGCCAGCCATGTCCGATCAACTGGTTGATGCCTTGAAGAAAGTGGACGTCGGCTTCCGCCTTCACGTCGAGCGGCGTGGCGCGGAACGAAGGCGAGTGCAGCCACGTCCAAGTCTCAGAAGAAGTTACCGGTCGTCCGTAAATGTGACTCGCCGAAGATGCCCAGCGCGTGGCGCGCACGACTTTCCACTGCGCGCCCTCGCCTTCCGGAAGATCGGCGTACGCATTCGTCGATAATGTTGCCGCCGGAACGCCGTAGCCCTGAATGCGAAAACGCGTCCCGTGGCGTTTGGACCAATCGCGCATAGGCGCCATGAACCGCTCGTTCAATAACTCCGTGAGCGTCATGCCCCAGTCGCGCCGCAGCGCCTTCGTTTGCGGTCCAACGTCGATCACGAGCGCCGGCAGGTGAGGTTTGAGATCGTAACCGCGGCGCCTCTTGAACTCTTCCAGAAAATCGTGACTCCAGTCAGAGTTATAAACCTCGAGACTGTCGCAGAAGATGGCGTACGGCGGCTGCGTCCCAAACGCTTCGAGTAACCGATCTCCGACACTCTTCAGATAAGCATCCGTGGCGGCGCGATTCAGGTGGTCCAGCACAAACCCTTCGCCGCCAACTGCCGGACGTTTGACCTGCATACCCGTCCGGCTGGATATAAAGAACAGGACCTCATGCGGACCTGCCTGAGTATTCGGCAGCCTGACGACGCCTTCTTTCACGTCCGTTAACTCGCGCAGGCTGTCCGGCGCGAACGCTGCGCCTTCGACGCGAGCGAGAAAAACTGCCAGCAACCTCTCGCCGGCCGAGATCGCCGGAACCTTCACGAATCGTGAACTGCTGTCGACTTTTACACGCTCGAAACGCAGCCTGGCCGCCGCGTGATCGATCTTTACAGTTGGCCCACCAAACGGCCAGCCGCTGCCCAACGTCAAGTCGAACCGCAACCCCAACTCTCTCGCTTTATCGGCAGTGAACCGCAACGCGTCGATGAACTCATCCGACAGAAACGGCAAAGTCTTTTTGCCCGTCGACTCGTCGAGCAACAGCGGGTAGACCGGCTGCACCTCGAAACCGCCGATGCCGCCCTCCTTCATCAACCGCATCTCGCGTTCGAGCTGCGACTTCTCGACCGTTGGCCCAAACCACCACCACCGCATCATGATCCGCGCATCGTCCGGCGGCGACGTAAAGCCGGCCTGTAGATCGTCGATCGGCGCTGCGATCACAACCCTGCCCGGCAGGCAGACGATCGCGATGAACAAAACGATCGCGACTCTTTGTTTGTGGACACTCATAGAATCAGAAGAAGATCCTGATACCAAACTGAATGTAACGCGGCTGATATGGCGCTATCGCCTGAAGCGTTCCAAAACCCGGAGTGAACGCCTGCCGCAACCGGTAAAGCTTCAGCCCCTCCAACGTGGTGATGTTGAAGGCATTTGCATTCGTCGTCGCGAAGCCTTGAGGCACGGGCACACGGAAGAAATCGAGCGGCAATGCGCCACTCGGCAGCCGGCTGTTGATGATCAGGTTGTTGACCTGGGCCAACGTTGCCGTGCGTCCGGGAGTGAATGCCAACCACGCGTTCAGGTCCTGTTGCGTCAGCAAAGCGTCGTTCGGCAAGTTGCCCCAGCCGACCGGCGTGTTACCGGTGTTGGTGTAACGGAAATTCGGATGGTTGAAAGCATTGATAAAGTCCACGCGGAAGTTGATTCGCCGTCTCTCGTTTCCGCCAAACGGAAATGGGAAGTTCTTTTGAATCGAGAAATCGAAGTACTCCTGCATTGGTGCGCGAATGTCGAGCGTGCGCGGCGCGTTTCCGAGAGATCCTCGCGCGGGACGAATGAACGCCGACGGGTTGATGTACGGTTCACACGTTGCGCCCTGCGAGCAGGAGCCCGAATAGAGTGGGTTCACCAACGGCACGCCCGGAATGATGTCGAGCCGGATAGCGCGGTTCGTTCCGCCAAGACGGTTTGTGTCGGTGATGAACGGAACGAACGGCTGGCCGCCCTGCAAACGGAACAACCCGGATAACGACCATCCTCCCAACACGCCGTTCACGATCGCCGGCGCATCCGACAAGAACGAGCGTCCTTTGCCGAACGGAAGATCGTAAATAAAAGTGGAGCTGAAGTTGTGTTTGATGTCGAAGGTCGAGATGGCCCGATCATTGTTTCGCGGCACACCATACGACACGTGTTGGCCCAGCGTCGTCGGAGTCGTCAGCGTTCTCGTGTCCGGACTGGCGTCTGACGCATCATCGATCGACTTGCCGTACGTATAGTTTGCGGTGAAGCTCAGTCCGTTACTGAAACGACGCTGCACGTCGACGTATCCTGCGTGTCGAATGCTGTTCGCTGAAGGATCGAAGAAGCTCAACAGGTTATTGAATCCAAAGTAGGGACTCGTCACACTGTTGCGCTGAATGGCGACCACCGCGCCGAGCAGGTTTCGCCGGCCCAACGGATCGGCAAACGTGTTCTCCGCCGCGATGTTCTGTCCTTCCAGCGCTTCGACGAAGTCGACGTCTTTCGGGTTGATGTTCACGAGCGGCATATAGAGGTGAGTCCCTCTGTTCCCAACGTACGCAACCTCCACGATCGTATTCTTCAACAACTCGAACGAAACAGAAAGGCTCCAGTTTTGAGCATACGGAACTTTGCCGCTGTCTGCGCTCGTGATGGCGAAGCCGGGGGTTCCGAGACTGTTCAGAAACACGAGGCCGTTCGCATCCGTTCCGAGCACCTGATCGATCGAACCTGCCCCTGAGATAAATGGCGGGTTGCCCGTCAGTCTAACAGGCAGCGCCGGATTCAGTGTTCCTCCCGCAGTCGATCCATTCGCCAGCGTAGATACGCCGGTGAACGCTCCAAAGTCAGGGTTTGGAAGCCGATTGTTTCCCGTGAGGGTCAGGTGTGAAATGCCGTAACCACCACGGACCACCAGGCTGTGGTCCTCGCCCCACTTGATCAGTTTCGGACTCCACGCGAAACCGAAGCGCGGTTCAAACGCCATGTAATCGACAGGCGTCAAATATCTCGAGCGGCCGCCGCGGCCGGAAAACGCGAACGGCGGAAGCTGCACTGCCGTCGGAACAAAACTCGGAATCGGCGCGGTAGTGGCAACGCCCAACCCCGTGGCCGTGGCTCTGCGTTGTGCCTCCGTCAGCATCACTGTCTGCGCGAGATCGGGACGAAACACGCCCTGAAGGTTGTTCTTTTCCGTGCGTGGATACTGCAACGCGTAACGCATGCCGAGATTGATCGTCAGGTTTGGTCTTACTTTCCAATCGTTTTGCACAAACGCCGCGATGCTCTTCCAGCGGTAGTCGTAATTCAGAAGCAGTGGTCTGACTTGTACGACGTTAGGCACTCCGATCAACAAGCTTGCGAGGTTGGCGCCGCCGTTCGCGACGTTCGTCGAGCGGTTGCTGCTGCTATTCAGAGTTCGAAATTCCCAGCGGCCGCCGGAAGCACCGAAGAACGGTACGACGTTGAGCCGCGCATAACTGAGATCCACGCCAAACTTCCACGTCTGATTTCCCCTCACCCACGATACGACGTCGTTGATGTTGAAGCGTTCTTCGACGTTGAAGTTGTTGGTGGAACCTGACGAACCGATGTCGCCAAACGCGTTGGTCTGTCCGTCCTGGCTGATTTGAAACAACGGCATGCCGCCTGACGTCAGGCTCGGCAATCCCAGCTCCGTCGCGAGATTGCGGCCGCCGTTGATGGAAAACTCCGGCGAGAAGTCCTCGCTGAAAACGCCGCGTGTGTAGTTGAGCCGCAGGTCGTTGATCAACGTCGCTGAAAAGATGTGGTTGTTGGCGACCAGATACTGCTTCGCATCGCTGTACGCAGCCGAGTTGCCATTCACGTCGCTGCCGAACCCTCGAACGCCAACAGCGGGAGTCTTCGTGTAACGAAAGTAGATGTTGTCGTTGTCGCTGAATCGGTGATCGAGACGCAGCGTGTAGCGCGTCTCATCCTGCTGCACGAAACGGCTGACGATGTGGTTTCTTACCAGGCCGGCGCCGTCGATGAAGTAGTTGCTGCTCGGCGGAGGCATGAACGCGAGTATCTTCGGAGCCGTCGGATCGATGAACGCACCGGGAATGACGTTCAGTCCCGGAATTGGCGAAGCATTGACTTCAGGAGTACACATCGGCTGACCGTTCACGATGGTCGCGCGCGGATCGCCGAACTGGCAGTACTGGAAACTCGCTACGGGAGTTCTTCCGGGAATGTTGACCAGCGCAATCGGCACGAGCTGACCGTTGGAGATGGTGAATTGCTGGTAGATGGCGGCTGGACCAATCGACGATTGGTTGAATCGCGCCGCGACGTCAGCCGGCAACAGGCCGCTGTTCGTGCGCACGAGGTTTCGAAAATCGCCGGCGCGCTCCGCGGCGGTCGGCAACAGCGTGGTGACGTCGAGAAAGTCTCTCAACCAGCGCGGCTCGTAAGCAAAGAAGAAGAACGTCTTGTTGCGGCCGTCGTAGAAATGTTTCCCGCCTTCTCCGAAACGAGGGAGAAAGACCGGCCCACCGACAGTCAGTGAAACCTGGTTGTAACGGCGATTGTTTGGCGTGCGTGGACCAGAGCCGATCGTGTACGGACGCGCGTTCGTTACCGGGTTGCGATGGTACCAGAGGGCGACGCCGTTAAGACTGTTAGTCCCGGATTTCGTAGTGGCGTTGACTATGCCGCCGCCGGTGTTGCCGAACTCCGCGGAATACGCTGTCGTCTGGACCGTAAACTCCTGGACGGTTTCCGGTGTAAAACTCACCACGGCGCGCGCGATTCCCACGCCAGTGTTATTCACGCCGTCCGCAAGGATCGAAGTGCTGCCGGACCGCCCGCCGTTCACGTTCAGATTGAAACCCGGCACTGGCTGGCCCGACGTTACGTCCGGATCTTCGCTGCCGGCGTCGCCGGAAACGTTGGCGACCGTTACCGCAAGATCCAGCACGCTGCGGTTGTTCAACGGCAAGTCACGGATCTGACGTTCATTGATCGTTTGCGACGTCGTGCCTGCCTCGGTATTGATGAGCGCCGATTCGCTGCTCACGGAGACGGTCTCACTAACGGTGCCTGTTTCGAGAGTGATGTTGACCGCCGCGACCGTTGCCGTATCGACCTTCACCCGCTCCATTATCGCCTGCTTGAACCCGGTCGCTTCCACTCTGACGCTGTACGTCACGGGCTCGAGCGCCCTGGTGGAAAAAACGCCTGACTCCGACGTGGTCAAGGTGATGGATTTTTGCGTTCCCAGGTTTGTTATTGTGACGGTGGCCCCCGGCACGACCGCACCATGTGGATCAACAACGGTTCCGCTAATGCCGCCCTGATTGCTCTGCGCAAACGTTGCCAGCGCGCAGATCACGACGACTACGACAGCTTGTACTAGTCGCATTTTCTTCTCCTTTCTTTATCGGAAAACCGGGGTGCTGATTACGGTGATGGGAGAGTCACCTGGTACTTTTCGAGGTCGCAGACTTCGACTTCCTCACTTCAACGGCGAAGACGAAAGTGGGACCCAACATATTCGATCGAAACACGATCCACTTCTGATCGGGAGTAAACGTGACGTTCGGCTCGAGCCCGTAGTTATGCTTTGCGAGATTTACCAGCCGCGTCGTCTTCAGTCGATCGCCGTCGGGGACGAAGAGGTAAATCCACTGCCCGTTCCCGGGAGCGGCAACACTGTTTGGACCACCACCGTCTCCGGCAAAAAGCTTACCGTCGGGCGAGACGTTGAAATGAACGGACCACTCTTCACGCGGCACTTTGTAGCGGATCCGCTTGTCTGTCACGACGTTGACGCCGGCCAGCCAGAAGACCTGACTCTTCGGCGTCTGGAGGTCGTACCAGATCATGTTGCCGGGCCCGAAAAACTCGTGACCCGCGATCTCCATGTCCATCGTGCGTTTGTGCATGAGCCGCCGGTTGGAACCATCGATGCGAATGGTCCAGATCCGATCGATCTCGTGCCACGGACCCTCGTGGCAATACATCATCAACTGCGGATCGGTGGGCGAAAACTGAACGTGGTTCAGCCAGTCGGTGCTGTGATAGAACTCTTTTACTTCTCCCGATTTGATGTTGATGGTGTAGAGCGCCATCGGCAGTTTCGCTGCCAGACGCTGCTGCATCATGTTTCCCTTGCCCGGGTAGTTATCGCCGGGCTGTCCCGGCGCGGGCGGAGACGGATTAGTGAATTGACGTCCGCCTTCGACGTAACTGCCGCCAAGCAACGTTTCGTCGGCGTTGATGCCGAAACCGGATCCGGTTCGGAGCTCACGTCGTTTGACGATCAGCCGCGTGTCGCCCGTGTCGAGACTGGTTGCATAAACCGAGTCGCCTTTGAAGTAGTACGCCTGCCGCGTCTTTGGTCCAACGATGAGACTGCCCACGCGGCCTTCGACGAGTAACTTCGACTTGCCGGTCTTGAAATCGTAGACATGCAAACCGGTGGGACTGGTAAACACCATCTTGTCGCCGGTTGCGGTGTATGGGTTTTGATGAAAGTAGAGACTCTGGCTGCCGGGTTCATCCGTCAGACGGACGACTCGATGACCCGTGTCAGGATCGATCCATTCCTTCGGCAGTTCCTGGGCGTACGTCGATACCGCGACGCCGGCGGCGAGCGCTAATAAGCAAAGAACTCTCATGTTTTTTTATTGGGCGGTGTAACCGCCGTCGACCATCAGATGAGTGCCCGTAATAAACGACGCCTCATCAGAAGCAAGAAACAAAATCGGATAGGCAACTTCACGCGGATCGCCGACGCGATTCAGCAGGTGCTTCGGTCCTTGCTCGGCAAGAAACTGATCCAGCGTTTGCCCGGCTCTTTCCATGTGATCGTAGGACGCGCGCGTCAAGATCGTCCCAGGGCAGACGCAGTTGACGCGTATGTTGAAAGGCGCGAGATCCAGCGCCATGTTTCTGGTCATTTGCAGCAACGCCGCTTTCGTGGCGCTGTAGGTGACGAACGATGGTTGCGCAATGAAACTGGAGATCGAACCGAGATTGACGATCGCTCCGCCGCCCGCACGCTTCATGTACGCGGAAGCGAAACGGCTCATCCACGCCGTGCCCATGACGTTGACGCTCAGGATCCTCAGCCAGTCGGCGAGCGACGCCTCCAATCCCTTGAGAATGAACGAAGCGGCGTTGTTGACCAGAATGTTTATGCCGCCGAAAGCGTGCGCGGCTTCGTCGCAGACGCGCTGGCAATGATCCTCGTTCGAGATATCAGCGTCGACGAAGATCGCCTGTCTGCCTTCGGCTCGTATCTGCGCAACACACTTTTCGCCCGCCGCTGAATCACAATCCGCGATGACGACTTTTGCGCCTTCCTCGGCAAATAAAATGGCCGTCGCCTGTCCGATGCCGGCCGACCCGCCGGTCACGATCGCCACCTTATCTTGCAGACGATTTGCCATTCGAAATTACCCGATCGCTCCACCGGGAAACCGCTTGAGCACGTCGGGCTCGTACAGCGGAACGAAGATCTCCGTCTCGCGTTTTATCCGCTTGCACGCGCTGTGATACTCCTCGAGACTCTCCTGAATCCCGAGCGGCTCACCATCCTCGAGGTTGCCGTACTTGAACAGACAATCCGAAATGCCAACGCGGCCTTTTGCTGTCTCGACGACGTAACACATCGACGAGCGGTGATGCACTCCGGTCCAAAAACAACTGAGCCCCGGCATGATCTCGTCTTCGTCTTCCAGCAGCCGCACCTTTTCGGCGCCTTCGAACATCAGGTAACGCAACGTCTCATCGGAGATGCGGAGCTTTCTCGGCACGTGCATCGGAAACTTCTCCGCATGAAAGTCTTCGATCCACCCGCGTTTCGAGATACACACTTCAGCATTTGGAAACAGTTGAATATTCGCGGTGGCATAGATCTGGAGCGGCGTGATCAGAACGTAGTCGACGTCGCTCGCCTTGATTCCCAATCCCTCGAGTGCGTTCAGCGGACGCTCACTCTCCTCGCGGACCAGTTTGCCGCGCTCGCCGAACCCGCTGCTCCAACGTTGATTCAGTTCCGTAAGATCAGCAGGTGGTCCAGTGTTGATGATCGCAGTCTTTCCGTGACCGCGAATGACAGCCATCCAAAAGTAGAGTTGGACCCAGTCGGTCCAATGACTCATCCAGTAAACTTCCGGGCCCATGACGTCGCACTGGCCCATCTTCAGCAGTTGCACTTCGAACTTCATCGTTTAGTAGGTCGCACGGCCGCCGGTCATGTCGAAAGTAAATCCGGTAGTGAAGCCGGTTTGCGGCGAAACTATAAACTCGGCCATGTGCGCTATCTCTTCCAGCGTGCCGCAGCGCTTCATCGGAATCTTGTCGGTCATGTATTTCACTTGTGCTTCAGGCATCGCCTCGACCATCGGCGTTTTGATCACCGCCGGCGCAAGCGCGTTCACCGTGATCCCGATTTCCGCGTATTCCTTTCCCTGCACCTTCGTCATGCCGATCACCGCGGCCTTCGACGCTGAATACGCCAGCATGCCGGCGTTTCCCTCTTTGCCGGCTACGGAGGCGATGTGCAGGATGCGGCCGTAATTCCGTTTCAACATCCACGGCAGCACCGCCCGGCTCGTGAAGAACGAAGCCATAAAGTTGACTTCAAACACCGCCCGCAGATCTTCGGTTGTGACTTCGTGACTCTTGATGTTGGTCTGGCCCGTGATGCCTGCACTGTTTACGAGAATATCGATCCGGCCAAATCTTTCACCGATCTGGTTGATCACGTTCGCAACGTTAGTTTCATTTGTCAGATCAACCTTGAACGCGGCCCCGATTCCAGTCGCTTCATGCAGATCAAGTCGCGCTACGTGGGCTCCGCGATCGTGCAGGCGCGTTGCGATCGCCAAACCCAATCCCGAGGCTGCGCCCGTAACGACAGCCACTTGCTCGCTGAACTCAGTCGTCATGTGATGACCACCTCGCGCTGCCCGCTCTCGAATGGTCTAATCAGATCCAGCTTGTCGTTGAGCTCTACGCCCCAACCGGGCGCGTCAGTGAGCTTGACGTAACCATCTCTCGGCAGCGGCTCGTCCCGGAACAACTCACCGAACAGCGGCACCACGCGATCTGCCGCCGGGCTCATCACCAAAAACTCCGCCAGCGGGCAATTCGTAAACGCATATTGCAAGTGATACGAAAACACGCTCGAGCCGTGCGGGATCACCGGCAGATCGTAGGCTGACGCCATCGCGACGATGCGCCGCGCTTCGGTCAATCCACCAACCCAATTGATGTCCGGCTGAAGAATGTCAGCGCACTTTCGCGAGATCAGCTCGCGGAAGCCGTAGCGCGTATATTCATGCTCGCCGGTAGTCACCAGGCAGATGCCTGTCAACGCTCTCTTGAGCTCGGCGTAACCGTCGTAATCGTCAGGCGGCAGGCACTCTTCAATCCAGTCGAGATCAAATTCCGCCAGCGCTTTTGCGAGTTTGATCGCGTACGGCACCGTCAAAGCCATGTAACAGTCGAGCCGAAGCGGAAAGCCTGGTCCAACCTGTTCCCTCGCTTCACGCATGACGGCGATGTTCTTCCGCAAACCTTCGTCGCCATCCGCGGGACCATAACGGCAGGGGATTTTCGCGCCCTGGAATCCCCATTCATGCGCAATGTCGGGACGTGAAGTCGTGGCATAAACCGGCAGCTTGTCTTTCGTCGCGCCGCCGAGCAGAGCATAAACAGGCTCGCCGCGGAGTTTGCCCAGACAGTCCCAGATCGCGAGATCGACGGCGCTGATGGCTTGCACCGCCAAACCTTTGCGGCCGTACGGCAACGTCGCGCGCCACATCTGGTCCCAGATCAATTCGACGTTGCGCGGATCCTGCCCCTCGACGAACCGGCTCAGGTGTTTCTCGATGATGTAGCACGCGGGCTCGCCGCCGATGCTACAGCCGATGCCGACAGTGCCGTCGTTCAACTCGACTTCGACGAGCACCGTGCCTAACGCGTTGATTCCCCAACTCGTGCGCTTTGCCTTGTACTCTTCATAGACCGACATCGGATTGGCGATTGGCAGATCGATGATCCAATGACTACCTGTTTGATTATGATAGTCGGCCCCCATTTCATCCGCGGCCATCACATACGCACGGACTTCACTGATTGTTACTTGCTTCATAATTCGTAGACTCAGAAGTCAAACTTATCAATGTTCACTTTGTTGAAGATGAACGGCGCGCCAAGCAGCACCTCATCGTCGTTGATCTGGACCTTCCCCAGTCTTCCCGCAATCAATTCATTATCACCACGCTTCAGTCTTCCGCCTGTCAAAGCATCAGCCGCATAGACAGTCAAGTAGCCGAGATCGACTGTATTCCATAACACGACGCTCTCGACGATTCCGGCTTTCACGTACGGCTTGTTCATGTTGGGCAGCGACAACCCGATCACTCTTACGTCCGTCCGTCCTGATTGCTTGACCGCCTCGGCCGCACCCGGCACGGCAGGCGCGGCAATCGCCATGATCAATTTGGCGCCGGGATAAACCTTGAGAAGCGTCTGCGTCTCCGCGAACGCGCGATCGCGATCGCCTTCGCTCGGTTGAATCGCGACGAGTTTCATGTCCGGATACTTCTCGGCAAGCCGGGCTTTGATGTTTTTGATCCACTCGTTCTGGTTCGCGGCGCTGAGCGAAGCAGTGATGATCGCGAACTCGCCTTTGCCGTTCAGTATTCGCGCGGCTTCGTCCGTCAGCGTGTAGCCGATTCCCTGCGGCGTCGCCTGGTTGATGAGAAAGTCGCGGGCGTTTTCCTCCGCGTCAGCGTCCCACGTGATGACCTTGATGCCTCGGTCTCGCGCCTTGCGCAGCACGGTAGAGATACCGGCCTGGTTTTCAACGCTCACCGCAATAACGTCCACGCCCTTCGTAATCCACGCTTCGACGACTTCATTCTGCTTGGCGGGATCGAGATCGGTTGGACCATCCCACAACAGGTCGACGCCCAACTCTCTCGCTGCTTCCTCCGCACCCTGACGGCAACTGATGAAGTACGGATCGCCCTTCGCCTTCGGCATCATCGCTACCTGAATGCGTTCGGCGGCGCCAATGGTTGACGCGGCCGGCGTCGCGGCATTCGAATGTGAATTGCGAGTGACTGAACGCACCAGCGCCCAGTTACTGGCTGCGACAATCAGCGCGGCGACGATGATCACTGCACTCAAAACAGCGACCTGTGAATTCTTCACCTCGATCTCCTCAATAGCTCGATGCTGCGTCTTGGCTGCGCTCGAGAACCGGTTTAGAAGAATCGTGCCGAGCAGCAGCACGCCCGTCAGAATACCCGTCAACTCCGCGGGCTGTCCGGCCAATCGCAAACCGTTTTGCAGCACTACGATTGCGAACAATCCCAGGACCGTCCCCGCGATCGTGCCGCGCCCCCCGAAGATAGACGTGCCGCCGAGGACCACCGCAGTGATCGCCATCAGTTCAAAACCACTTCCGGCGTCCGACTTCGCCTGGCCCAGATGGGCCACGTAGATAATCGCCGATACACTCGCCGCCAACCCCGACAGCATGTAGACGATGAACACCTGCCGGCCGACCGGCAGTCCCGCGAAGCGCGCACCTTCCGGCGAGTAGCCGATCGCGTAAAGACCACGTCCGAAAGCGGTGCGGTGCAGTAACCAGGCAAACGCGATTATCGCGGCTACGAGTACAAACAACTGCGCCGGAATTACACCGCCGGCATAACCCTGTCCCAGAAACAGAAACTCCGGTGGAAAGCCCGAATAATTTTCGATGCCGCGCGTCAGCCCTTCCGCGATGCCGCGAAACAGCGAAAACGTCCCCAGCGTCACGATCAAAGGCGGCAGCCCTAGCCGCGTTATCAGAAAGCCGTTCAGACTTCCACCGCCCAAACCCAACAGCAGCGTAACGACGACTGCAAACGCCAGCGACACTTGCGCATCGCGCCACAAACCGCCGAGCACGACCGCGGCGAGTCCCATCATGGAACCAACCGAGAGATCGATCCCGCCCGTAATTATCACCGGCGTCAACGCCAGTGCGAGCAAGCCGATCTCCACGCTGAGCCGCGTGATCTCGAACGCATTCGGAGCGGTAAGAAAATTGGTCCCGGCAATACTGAAGACGGCGCATTCGAACAACAGCACTACTAACAACACCGACTCGTGTTTCCGAAAAAATCGAGTCATCGTTCTACTTGGAGAGTCAGTGGAACACGAATGAAACGCATCGCTACCTCCGACACCAACGCGACAAGTATGATCGCCCCCTGAATTGACTTCTCCCAGAATGGATTTATTCCGGCGAATGTTAAAGCTGTGCCGATCGTTCCCAACAGCGCGACGCCGATCAGAGTCCCAACGAGCGTGCCGCGTCCGCCTGTGATCGCAGTGCCACCGACGACCACCGCCGCAATCGCCTTCAGTTCCAAACCCATGCCGGCATTACTCGGAACGATCGAGAAGCGCGTGGCATTGAGTGCCGCGGCCAATCCCACCATCGCGCCCATGAAGACGAACACCGCCAACACGACGTTCTGTTTTTCTATGCCGGCGAGGCGCGCCGCTTCGGCATCCGAACCGACCGCGTAGATCGCGCGGCCGGCGAACAGATTGTGCAAGGCCCAACCGCAGACGAGCAGTGCGATCAACGCTGCGCCTAATATCAACAACTGTCCGGCCGATTGACTGAATCCAAACCACTGAAAATCCGCCGGCAGGTTCTGCACCCAGGCGCCTTCCGTGATCCATCGCAAGCCGTCTCGCCATGCGACCATCAGCGCCAGCGTGACGACGATCGAAGGCATTCGCAACTGCCCCACGAACGTCCCACCGACGGCTCCAAATAACGAGCCGGTAACGATCACGAGCGGCAACACAAGCAGTATCGGTACGCCGGCCTTCGCAAACCACCCTGCCGCGACCGTGCAGATGGCAAACTGAGATCCGACAGAGATGTCGATCTCGCCGGTCAGGATCACCAACGTCATTCCGATGGCGACCAACAACACCGACGCATTGTTCATCGCCAGGTCACGCAGGTTGCCTGGGTTGAAGAAGCCCGGCGCGATCACAGCCATTCCCAACAGCAAAATCACGTAGGCTGCAAGTGCTGCTGCTTCCCGTTTGTAACGTTTGAGACTCACGCTGCTGCGTTCGTTTCAACTCTGCCGCTCAGAGCGAGCGCAATGATCTCCTGCTGTGTTGCCTCAGATCCATTGACAACTCCCGCGATCGTGCCCGCGTGCATCACTGCGATCCGATCGCTCATGCCAAGGACCTCCGGCAAGTCGGAAGAGATCATCAGTATCGCCATGCCCTCGCTCGCAAGCTCGCCTATCAACGAATGTATTTCTGCTTTCGCGCCCACGTCGATTCCCTGAGTGGGCTCGTCCAGGATCAATATCGAAGGTTTCGTCGCCAGCCAACGGCTCAACGCGACCTTTTGCTGGTTCCCGCCGGAGAGCGTAGACACCGGACTGAAGATCGACGGCGTTTTGATCGCAAATCTTCGCACGTACTCGCGCGCGATCTGTTTCTCCTGCTGGAAGTCGAACGAACCGAAGCGTTTCAGGTTGCGGAGCGATGCCAGCGTAACGTTGGCGCTGACGGGCATTTCGAGAATGACGCCCTGCCGCCTGCGGTCCTCAGGCAGATAAGCGATGCCGTAAGAGATCGCCTGCGCCGGCGTCAGTATTCGAACCGCGTTGCCGTGCACTCGAACCTCTCCGCTGTCTGCATGGTCCAGGCCGAAGATGATCCGCGCGAGTTCCGTGCGTCCGGCGCCGACAAGCCCCGCGAGGCCGACGATCTCTCCGCGATGCACCGAGAGATCTATGTTTCGCAATCCGCTCGCGCGTTTGCCGATTCCTCGCAACTCGAGCGCGATGTCCCCTCGTTCCACCTCTCGTTTGGGAAAAATCGCCGAGAGCTCACGGCCGACCATCAGACGAATCAGTTCCTGGCGGCTGGTGTCAGCCATGTCGTACGTGCCGACCACCTGGCCGTCACGCAAAACAGTGACGCGATCCGCAATCACCGGCAACTCATCCAGACGATGCGTGATGTAGACGATGCCGACTCCCTGCTCGCGGAGTTTCGCCATCACGCGATAAAGGTTTTCCGTCTCTTCTTTCGAAAGCGACGCGGTCGGTTCGTCCATGATCACGACGCGCGACTCTGCGCCGATCGCACGCGCGATTTCGACCAACTGCTGCTCCGGCATCGTAAGCTCGCCGGCTTCCGCATCGACGTCTATCCTCGCGCCGACCTCCGCGAGTAACTTCGAAGCGCGGCTGCGGCGTTCCTTCCAGTCGACGCGCCGCCAGATACCTTCACGCTCGACCCCGAGTGCGATGTTCTCGGCGACAGTCAGCTCCGGAAACAATGCCGGTTCCTGGTAGATCGCCGTAACGCCGAGTGACTTCGCGCGGCCGGGAGAGTTATCGACGACGAGCTCACCGTCGAGCTCGATGCGGCCGTCGTCGGCAGTCACCGCGCCTGAGATGATCTTGATTAGGGTCGTTTTTCCCGCGCCGTTTTCGCCGACCAGCGCGTGTACTTCACCCGCGCGAAGTTCGAACGTCGCACACTTCAATGCGTCTACGCCGTCGTAGGACTTGCTGATGTCGATTGCCCGCAAGAGCATGGCTGTTACGATGTTTCCGAGAAAAGCAGATCCAGCATCTCGTCTTTCCAACCGGCGAGCGACTGCTTCACCATCTCGCGTAATTCCGCGGCGCTCTTTTGCGGCAGGGCCTCGACGATCGAAGCATGCATCGACGCACTCTCAACGTACGAGTTTCGCCGTCGACTGGTCTTCATGAGGAAAAACGCGAAGAGCGGAACAACGACTCGCTCCAGCGCGTCAGCCAGGTAAGGATTGTCGGACAGGTTCCATATCTTGCGATGAAACGCGAGATCCGCTTCGTAGAACAACGTGAGATCCATGTCCTTCGCCGCTTGTTCCATGTTGCGGATGGTCTGGCGCAGGTTCTCGAGAGCTTCTTCCGTCACGTGTTCCTTGGCCCACTCGATTGCCAGCGCCTCGAGCTCGACGCGCAGCCGAAAGATTCGCTTGATGTCAGTGGGGTTGAGCTTAGTTACCGTGGTTCCCTTGTACGGCGTGCGCTGCACGAAGCCCTGGTGCTCGAGCTCGATCAGCGCTTCACGAATCAACGGAACTCCCGCGCCTAACTGCTGGGCCACCTTTGTCTCTACGATCGACGCGCCGGGTTGAATGGTCCCGGAGAGGATGGCCTCCTTCACGGCGCGGATCACCTGATCTCTTTTCGAGATCGGCTGGATCAGTTCGAGCATGATTCTTTGACTCCCGGCGCTAGGCGGAGACGGTCTTACGCTTCTTCATCTGACGCCTGGATACTAACACCGAAGCACGATGCTCCGGACAGGTCAGATTCAGGATTGTGTGATTGACGGTTACGAGGAAATCGGCAGCCGCGCCGCGAAATCTGCCGGTCAATGGGGGTTCGCTCAGGTACTCGACGATGCCGTCGCGCACCAAACGCCAAAAGTCGCGGGAAGAAACCCAGACGTGCCCGCCGCGACACACGATTTTTGCTGAGCGTTTGCTGGTACTGGGCACAGTACGCCCCTCTTTCTGGCCCTAATGGGAATCTCCCCCCTACGGAAAAGCAGGCTATTTATTGGTTGTAGGGTTGCTATTAATAAGGAGCGTGCGCAGTATAAAACCAATTCTTACCAGATTACAAGATCATATTATGATCTTAGTGAGATCTAACTGGGTCATTCGATAGGCAAACGGGCCTTTTGTTCGGCGGAGCTGTTGCCAACCAGGACTGCGACGGCGGATTTCATCGCCTTTTCCGGGCCGCAGCGGATCGGGCTGCCCGTCCTGATCGCGCCGCAGAACTCGGCGATCTCGTTCTGGTAGGAGATGCCTTTGTTGGGAATCGCGTCACCCGTATCGACCGTGCGCCCGCTGGAACCGGGCGGCTGAGTCGCCGAAGAATCGGCAACCGGCCCGGCGGATTGCCGCGAGACTTCGACCCGCGTCGTCGCCGCTTCGCCTTCGTTGAAAAGATACGCTTCCAGTTCGCGCGTCATGATCAGCGTTCCCTTCGTGCCCATGAACATCTCGTAATTCTGTTCGAAAGCGTTCGACTGAATCGTCGAGAACGTCACGGTGCGCTCGCCGGGATACTCATAAGTCGCGTAAACGTGATCTGAAACTTCGCGACCGTCTTTGAAGCGATAAGTGCCGCTCGTAGCGTAGACGGCCGTGGGCGCGGCGTCGAGAAACCAACTCGCGGCGGTGATCTGGTGGCTGCCCAGTTCGCATAACAACCCTTCGGAGTATTTGCGGTACATGCGCCAGTTGAGCAGATGCTCCCAATCAGGATAGCCGAACCTGCTTGGGTCGAAGTTTGGCGACGGCGGATCCTCTTTCTTGCGCCACGTCGAGTTGCGATGCCACGCCAGGCGCACGTGATAGATGTCGCCGAGTAGTCCCTGCTGGACGATGTTCTGGTGGGCCGCCTGATAGATCGGGTTGTAGTAGCGCTGATAGCCGATCTCCAGCACGCGGTTGTTATTCCTGGCTGCGTCGATCATTTGCTGACACTCTTCACGCGTCTTCGCCATCATCTTTTCGCAAAGCACGTGCTTGCCTGCGTTGAGCGCTCCCACGGCGATTGCTGCGTGTGTCCACAACGGAGTCGCGATGTGCACGGCTTCGAGATCTTCTTTCTGAATCATCTCCTGCCAATCGTCGTACTCGTTTGGCTTGGGCCAACCTTTCTTGACCATCGCTTCGACTGCCTTCGCGCGTCGTCCGGGATTGACGTCGCAAAGAGATTTCAGGTCGCAGTACTCCTTCTGATATTGATTGAGCAGGCCGTTGCCCATGTCGCCGGTGCCCACGAGCGCGATCTTGACTGGACCGCCGCTGATTGGACCACGCGTCAACGCCGCCGCGCCGAGAGCGAGAAGCGCGGGCGCGCCCGCGACTGCTTTGAGAAAGTTTCTACGGCCGGTTCTTTTTTGCTCTTCAGTTAAGTTCATGACGTTTCATCCGATGTGTCTGTGGCGGACCTCGACTTCCGGCGGCGCAGCAACAGATCCAATCCGGCAATGGCGCCAGTGTCGAAGACGAGCAGTACAAACACGGCGGCGGCCTCGATCAATGTCTTGTTCACGATCAGATACGTTCCTTCGTTGCCGGGTTGGGGCACGCCCGTGAGCGGCAGGTAGAGCAAGTAGAAGAGACTCAGAAAAAAGAGAGCGGCAGCCGCGCCGATTCTGGTGAACAGTCCGAGGATCAGCGAAACGCCGATCAGCAGCAGACCGATCTTTACCGAGCGATCGATCCAGGGCGTCCACCCGGCGTCCACCAATCGTTGAAACAATCCCGCGAGCGGACCTGATGCTCCCTTGAGGTAACCTGCTGAAGTCCAGCGCGGCAGAGGTGTTCCTGCGGGGCTCCACGCCGGCGACCATAACTTATAGTAGGCCTCGTAGAGGAAGTGCCAGCCGATGACGGTGCGCAAAACGATCAGCGCCACCTGCTGCAAGGGACGATAGGTAGTTACATTCATAATTGCCCGAAGTGATCTAGTCGACAACCGGGATTATTTCCGACTACCACCGGACGATCGGCATCTCGTTCCAACATTATCCCCATCACGTCAGGGTGCGCGGCGCAATATCTTTCGGCCAATTCCCTGCCGCCGATGTAAAAAGCCGTGGCGAGCGCATCGCTGATGGCGGCAGATCGCGCGACGACGCTTACGCTCGTCATGCTCTGCGCAGGCCAGCCCGAACGTGGATCGATGAGGTGGCCGTAGCGTTGACCATCGTGTTCGAAAAACTGTTCCTCGCTGCCGCTCGTCGACAAGGCGCAATCCCGGAGACGCAATGTTCCGAGACGGCGTTTCTTATTGCGTGGATCGCGTAGACCAACGCTCCAACCTTCATTTCGATCGCCCGCGCCGAGCGCGCAGATGCTGCTCGCACCCGCGTTTAGCAGCGCGCTCGCAACTCGGCCGCGCATCGAAGTCGCGATCCGATCGAGCGCGTATCCTTTTCCGATGCTGCCGAGGTTGACTTCCATTCCGTCGCGCTGGAAGCGAATGCTTCGTGTTTCACGATCGAGCACCATCTTGTCACTGCCGACTACCCTTTGCGCGTGTTGTATGTCTTCGACAGCAGGAATACGGCCGGCGCGTTTTAGAAAACCCCAGCAGCGCGTCAATGGTCCGACCGTAACGTCGAAAGCTCCCTCAGTTTCCTCGTGCAGCTTCCTGCACAACAAGAGAAGATCAAACAGTGCAGGCTCGACTTGAACCAGCCGATTTCCGGCTTCCCTGTTAATGAAACT